>JAWXBH010000178.1:0-20140 GCA_034439935.1 bacterium | reverse complement strand
TGTCAAACATGAAACGTGAAACATGAAACGTGAAACGTCAAACGTAAATTCTAAATTTCAATTCTTAATTCTTAATTCTTAATTCTTAATTCTTAATTCATTCCCACTCTATCGTTGCCGGCGGCTTCGAGCTGATATCATAGACAACCCTGTTGACACCTTTAACAGAATTAATGATCTTATTCGAAACGCCTGACAAAAATTCCTTATCAAAAAAATAAAAATCCGCAGTCATTCCGTCAGTCGATGTCACGGCTCTAAGCGCGACAACGTTTTCATAGCTGCGCTCATCTCCCATTACGCCAACTGTCTGCACAGGAAGAAGTACCGCGAACGCCTGCCATATTTTTTCATAAAGAAAATTCTTTTTTAATTCACCTATGTAGATATCATCGACTTCTCTTAATATCTCAAGCTTTTCCTTTGTCACATCACTTAGAATTCTTATCGCAAGTCCGGGTCCAGGAAAAGGATGACGGAAAATAAAATTTTTCGAAAGACCGAGCTTCAATCCTATTTCACGAACCTCGTCCTTAAACAACTCCCTGAATGGCTCGATGAGCTTCAGCTTCATCTTCTCGGGAAGACCTCCAACGTTGTGATGTGTCTTGATCGTTGCCGAAGGTCCGTTCACGGAAAAGGATTCTATTACATCCGGATAGAGAGTGCCCTGTACCAGGAATTTCACGCCTCTTATCTTCTTTGCTTCCTTTTCAAACACTTCTATGAATGTCCTGCCTATGATCTTTCTTTTCTTCTCAGGATCGGTAATGTCAGTCAGTCTTTTGAGAAAAAGCTCTGAGGCATTTACCAGCTCTATGTTTATTTTAAAATGATTCTTGAATAATTCGTAAACCTTTCTGCTTTCATTTTTACGCATCAATCCGTTGTCAATATGTACGCATAATAGTTTGTTGCCGATAGCTTTGCTGACAAGTACGGCAGCAACTGATGAGTCGACACCACCGCTCAATCCGCATATCACAGTACTTTTCCCGGCAGTCGAAGCTATTTCTTCGATCTTTGATTCAATAAAAGACTCCGGCTTAAACAGGTTTTTTATTTTACAAATGCCGAATAAAAAATTATACAAAATGTTTCTGCCTGATTCAGTGTGATGAACTTCCGGATGGAACTGAACTCCGTACAGCTTAAGATTAACAGCTTCAAAACTGCAAACGACACCGCTTAAGCTTTTGGAAGTTGATCTGAACTTTTCAGGAAGCTCGTCGACTGAGTCGCCATGGCTCATCCACACGTCAAGCTGATTCCCTGTCCCGCGGTATAATTCAGAATCATTGAAAACATAGATCTTCGTATGACCGTACTCGCGCTGTAATGACTGGTGAAGTTTTCCTTTAAACAAATGACAGAGAAGCTGCATACCGTAGCAAATACCAAGGACAGGGATTTTTTTTTCCATCAGAAAATCAATATCGCCTTTGGAAATCTTCGGTGATTCTTTAGACAGCACGCTGGCAGGTCCGCCGGAAAGTATGACCCCTTTAAGATTGTAACTCTCACTTTTTTCTTTGTAAAATTTTTTTATGTTAATGTCGTAACGATGGATCTCGGAATATACTTTCAGCTCCCTTGTCTTACGTGCGATCAATTGAGTGTATTGTGCACCAAAGTCGAGTATCAGTATAAGATCGGTTTTTTTCAAATTATAATTTTTTTGTTATATCGGAGTTTTCAGCGGCAAGCAGTACGGCGCCGAATGATGATGAATGCTTCTTTGGTACGACTTTGACGATCTTCAGCTTTCTTATCTCCTTTTTCAGATTATCTGAAAGTATGTTTTTATTCTCAACAATGCTGCCTATAAATGACATTTGTATTTCACTTTTTCTTTTTGATACTTCGAGGAATGTTGTCAAATGTTCAAGCAGCCCGCTGACAGCTTCATTGACAACTACCGAACTAAGCTTGCACTTCAATGCAGCACAATGCAGCACCAGCGGCGCAATTGACTGAATCTCAAACCCTGCACTGAATGTCTTTTGATTTATGTTTGCTTTGGTGATCCCAAATTCCTGTTCAAGCTTTTTTGTAAATAAACTTTGCCGGATATTTTTTCTGTCATATTCTTTTGTCGCTAAGTTCAAAGCGCGCTTGCCGATCCAGTATCCGCTTCCTTCGTCACCAATGATCCTTCCCCAGCCGCCTACTCTCGTTATCTTATCTTTTGAAAAGCCGTATAGAACAGAGCCCGTGCCGCTGATAAGAATAATTCCTTCGTCTCCTTCAAACGCTCCGTACAATGCCGTCATGGCATCGGTAGTAATAACAATGTTCTCTGATCCTAATTTTCTGCGGAATAGCTTGTTTAACTTTATCCTGTCATTTTCTTCGCGTGCGCCGGCTATTCCAAAACATATTGATATACAGTTTTCAATTTTAAGTCCGGCATTCTTTAGTGCGTCAAAAATAAATCCTGAAACTTCATCATTGTATATCTCCGGACCGCTTACGGAATAATGTACACCTTTATATAATTTTTTAAATATAATTTTTTTATTCTCGGAAGCAATTAATAGCTCACATTTGGTACCACCGGAATCAATACCAATATAATAGAGCGCAGACTTTTTTTTCATTGGCTTCAAGTTATTAATATTCGGTATAAATTGAAATTACAAACTGAACTAATGATCAATAAGTATTAATAAGTATCATTGCCGTCCAAAATGTTTTTTTTAAATTTAAATAATTTTAATTTCAATCTGTTTTAGTAATATTTTTGCACCAATAGGTATCTTTAAAATCGACCTTTAAATAATTTTTTAAGATATACTTATGCTGTCCAAATAAATTTATGTTAATTCTGTTTTAAATTGGTGATAATATTTTTAACTCGTGATCAATAATGAAATTCGAGGCAAGCTTTTTTCCTATTTTGGAAGGATATGAATAATCAGTATATAGTATGGTTTTAATTTTTGGATTTGAATATTTTAAATAAGGATGGAAAAAAATTTCATAACTACTGCTAACGGCAAATTTTCGCTGAATGGCGAGCAGTTCCGATTCACCGGAACCAATATGTATGAGCTCGCTAATGTTGATCACGATACGACCCGCCGGATGCTGGAAGACGCTTGCGCACAGGGATTCAGGGTCATTCGCTTCTGGGCATTTCATCCTGTGACTTATCATAAATTAAATGAGATCTGTGAGCTCGCCTGTCAGCTTGACCTGAAATTGATTCCCGTGCTTGCGGATCCGGGAGATTATCTTCAGAGCTTTAAGGTAAATAGCAACTGGTATAAAGATGATTTCAAAAAAACATATTTCGACCATATCTCTGAATTAGCTTCGCGTCTGAAAGACCGAGAAGAGATCTTGTTATGGGAGCTCATCAATGAACCTTATACTGATTCTTTCAGTGATTTTTTTAATTTTGCAAAAGAATCTTCAGAAAAAATAAGATCCCTTGACAGCAATCATTTAATTTCCATTGGTACAATAGGCGGTGTCGGCGACAGATTCGGCGGATTCTTTTCACGCTTCAGTACAGAAAACTTTAAAAACATCTATTCGCTCAAAACACTGGATGCTGTTTCACTGCACGACTACAGCTACAATTCAAATATGTTTGAACGACTGGACATTTTTTACAGGCTGCAGGCGAAGCATCATAATTCAAAGCTAATGTCATCTCTCAATTCGATATTTAACTTCATTCCCGATAGGATCGATAAGATTACATTTGAAAGCTCAAAAAAAACTTATGACCTCCCGTTCACATTAAGAAGCATCTGGCGCAGGTTAAATAAAAAAAATATTCTTGACGCGAAGCAGCTCGGTAAGCCCTTCTACATTGGCGAGGTAGGGTTTAAGAAAAACACGGGTGATCTCCGGATTGAAATTCTCAGGACGGAATTAAAAAAATATTTTGATACCGGAGCTGCAGGAGTATTGCTCTGGTCTTTTCAGTCTCAGGGAAGATCAGTTGACGGACATGATTACGGATTCGATGCAGAAGATAAAATTGGTGATGCGATCAGAGGGTTTAGTGAGTAGAGTGTGTAAAGTGAGTAGAGTGTGTAGAGTGTGTAGAGTGAGTAGAGTGTGTAGAGTGAGTAGAGTGTGTAGAGTGTGTTGAGTGTGTAGAGTGTGTAGAGTGTGTAGAGTGTGTAGAGTGAGTAGAGTGAGTAGAGTGTGTAGAGTGTGTTGAGTGTGTAGAGTGTGTAGAGTGTGTAGAGTGTGTAGAGTGAGTAGAGTGTGTAGAGTGTGTAGAGTGAGTAGAGTGAGTAAAGTGTGTAGAGTGTGTAGAGTGTGTAGAGTGTGTAGAGTGTGTAGAGTGTGTTGAGTGTGTAGAGTGTGTAGAGTGTGTTGAGTGTGTAGAGTGTGTTGAGTGTGTAGAGTGTGTAAAGTGTGTTGAGTGATGACTTACCATACTTTCGATTTTTGACTTTATAAACCCTTTAAAAAATTTTACCTTGTGAGAATTAAAAACTCCAAATCGTATGACCTCCGTTAAAGCTGATCTGCATTTACATACGAATTTTTCCGATGGTAAACTATCTCCGCAGCAGCTTATCGATCTTTCAAAAAAAAACGGTGTATCGATCATCAGTATTACAGATCATGATAATGTCAGCGCTGTTACGGAGGCGTTGGATTATGGAAATGAAACAGGTGTGCAGGTGATTCCCGGTGTTGAGATCAGCGCTGATCTTGATGACCTTGAGATTCATATACTAGCTTACTTTATCGATCACACTAATCAGAAATTTCTAGACTTCCTTTCATATTCAAGACAATTGAGACGGGAGCGTAATGTAAAGATCGTTGAGAAGCTGAACATGCTTGGAAGCAAGATCAACATTAACTCGATAATGGATAAAGCCGGTGCGAATACTTCGATCGGTAGACCTCACATTGCGATCGAGCTGAATGAAGAAGGTTTTGTAAGTTCGTATTACGACGCGTTCATAAAATATATTGGTGACGGCAAGCCAGCGTATGTAAAGAAAGTTAATCCCAAAGCCAAAGACACAATAAAGATGATCTCGGAAATGGGAGGACTTTCCTTTGTTGCTCATCCGGGAAAAACTATCAGGGACGGACTGCTCCATAATCTTATTGAAGAAGGAATTGACGGGATTGAAATTATCCATCCTTCACATTCCAAAGATGATACTGAATACTTCAGCGGCGTGGCTTCGGAAAAATTTTTACTCACAAGCGGCGGCTCGGATTTTCACGGAGGACTGAAGAACGACGGTAAAAATTTCGGAAAGTATTTTGTATCTGCCATCGAAGTGATGAACATGAAGCGTAGATTATTTCAGTAAATTAAATTCAGAAAATTTTTAATGGTAAATGAAAAGCAATCGCCTCAGGATAATTATGAGTTCAGAATAGGAATTATTGTCAGCAAGTTTAACGAGCCAATAACCGGTAATCTTCTGAAAGGTGCATTGAAAGCGCTTGAGGATAACGGAGTTCAGGAGAAGAATGCTGAAGTGTTTTACGTTCCGGGCGCTTTTGAGATACCTGTTGTCATGAAAAAGTTATGCCGGGTTAATTCAGAAAAGAAGATCTTTGACGGGCTTATTACAATTGGCTGCGTGATAAAAGGTGAAACCGCGCACTTCGAATATATTTGTGAAAACGTATCGCGGAGCATCAGTGAAATTTCCTGTGAGTATGAAATGCCAACGGGATTTTGCGTGCTGACATGCTATACTCCCTTGCAGGCATTTGAACGAAGCGGCACACCGCCGGACCCGGATAATAATAAAGGTTATGAATCCTCACTCGCTGTTCTTGATATGATAAACTTATTAAACAGGATATAGCTGCCTCTCTTTTGAAAAAATTTCTCAACTACAAAGACTGTATTGATTACCTTTTTAATCTCGAACGCCGCGGTGTAAAGTACGATCTTACAAACATCAGAAAGCTTCTGCGCTTTTCGGGAAATCCTCACAGGAATTTCAGATCTATTCACATAGCCGGCACTAATGGTAAAGGTTCAGTGTCTTCAATCATTTATTCGATATTGATCGAGAGCAAAATAAAAGCGGGCTTATATACATCTCCACATATTTTAGATTTTCGTGAAAGGATACAGGTCAACGGGAAATTTGTTTCGAAGAAATTCGTATTGGATTTTACTGCCCGGCTTTTTGATGAGATCGAAAGGATAAAGCCGAGTTTTTTTGAAGTGACGACTGCAATGGCATTTGAATATTTCAGCTTTATGAAAGTGAAGTACGCGGTCATTGAAACAGGGCTTGGAGGCAGGCTGGATTCGACTAACATAATTACTCCTTTATTATCAGTGATAACTGCCATCTCGCTTGATCATACCGACTATCTTGGTAAAACCATTAAGAGCATTACCTATGAGAAAGGCGGGATCATAAAAAAAAATGTTCCGGTTGTAATCGGAAATTTATCCGGTCATTCTTCATTGATCCTCAAGAAGACGGCAAAAAAAAATAACTCGCCATTTATTCTGTCCCATAGGAAAAATATCTCGATCAGTAAAAGAGATGCTGCAGGATTTCATTTTAGCGCTGATAATTTGACTGATGTGCTTTTTCCGGTTACCGGTGATTATCAGCAGAATAATATTCAAACTGCTTTGGCTTCAATTGAAGTATTAGGTGAAAAAGAAAAATTGAATTTTAAAGAGGAGCATATTAAAAAAGGATTTGAGAATGTAAAAAAGAATTCACATCTGAACGGAAGGTTCGAGAAAATTTCAGATGACCCTTCAGTAATAATTGATGTCTCACATAATCTTCAGGCGATAAAGAACATCAGAAATAATTTAAAATATTTTAAATACAAAAAGCTTTTTGTGATCTTTGCGATGATGGCGGATAAAGATTTTAAAAGCTGTCTGAATGAAATTGACAAGCTCGGTGCTGAAAAGGTTGTAATTACAAAACCGGATTACAGAAGAGCAGCCGAGCCGGATCAGATCCTCAGATCGTTGAAAGTGGTAAATGAAAAATATGTTTTGAATGCTAATGTAAAGACTTCTTATGAATATGTGAGTAAACTTGCAACTAAGAATGATCTTATATTAGTTACAGGATCTTTTTTTCTTGTCAGTGATTTTCTTGATGTATTTAACAAAGCGTAATAGTCTGTAATTAATGATATCAAAATTTTATATTTGTTGAATGAAAACTGAAGACATAAAAAATATTTCGGTGATAGGATCAGGCACCATGGGTCGCGGTATAGCGATCTCAGCCGCCTCAGCCGGATATAACACCGTTCTTTACGATATCAGTGATGAGATCATCAGTAAATCGAAATCACTCATCAGTAAAGAGCTTGCCCGGTCAGTTGAAAAGAAAAAAATGACAGAAGAAAAAAGTAATGAGATCATTAACAATATTACATTTACTTCGGAATTTGATGTTATGAAAGACTCGGATTTTGTGATTGAAGCCGCGCTGGAAGACATGAGTCTAAAGAAAGAAATTTTTACGAGACTGAATGACATTTGCAGTGAAGATGCAATTTTCTCGACTAACACTTCATCACTTTCCATAACGACCATCTCAACAATTGTTAAGAAGAATCCGGGACGCGTTGTCGGAATGCATTTCTTCAATCCTGCCAATATCATGAAGCTTGTTGAAGTTGTAAAGGGTGATTTTACTTCTGATGAAACTGTTAGTGTTACTATTGAATTATCAAAGAAGCTCGCAAAGGTCCCTGTCGAAGCAAAGGATACTCCGGCATTCATTGTGAACAGGATCGCGAGACCGTTTTATGGTGAAGCTCTGAAGATATTAAGTGAAGGAAGCTCTGATGTTGAAACCATCGATAAAGTGATGAAAAGTTGCGGAGGCTTTGCGATGGGTCCTTTTGAATTAATGGACCTGATCGGCATTGATGTGAACTTCTCCGTTACAAAATCAGTGTACGAAGCATTCTTCAATGACCCGAAGTACCGCCCTAACTTCATTCAGAAGAAAATGGTAGACGCTAATCTCCTTGGGCGAAAAACGAAAAAAGGTTTTTATAATTATGACTAAGAACACGAAACATATACACGAACCGACTGACTTCGACATCGAGGAATTTAAAGTAATTCTTAATTCACGTTCACAAAGGATCACTGCGCCGCGTCTTGATATTCTCACAATATTAAAAGCGAATCATAAGCCGCTCACAATTTCAGAAATTCACGGTAAGCTAAAAAATAATAAGATCGATCTTGCAACGGTTTATCGTACCATAAATCTGTTCGCTGAGCTTGGCATAGTATACGAAATTGATTTCAAGGATGAGTTCAAACGATACGAACTCGTGTATGACAGGCATCATCACCACCACATAGTATGCAAAAAGTGCAAGCGAGTTGAGAATGTAGAGGCGTGTGTTCTTGAAGAGCTTGAAAAGCTGCTTAATAAGAAAGGATATTCCGAGATATCACATTCACTGGAGTTCTTTGGGGTTTGTGAACAATGCAGGACTTCAACATTCAACTAATTTGATCAAAGCAATAATTTTCGACCTTGATAATACGCTTGTGGACTTCATGCTTCTGAAAAGAGTGGCAGTTGATGCGGCGATATACGCAATGATAGACGCGGGGTGGAATATGTCCTTCAGGGAAACCAAAGATTTTATAGACAAAATATACGCTGCTGAAGGCATTGAGTATCAGCAGGTATTTGATAAAATGTTAAATGAAGTGCTTGGCAAGGTTGATTACAAAATTATCTCAGCGGGAATTGTTGCTTACAGGACCGCTCGCGAAGCCGCGTTGAAGCCCTATCCAAGAGTATTTCCTACGTTGATAGAACTGATCAAAATGGGACTGAAGCTTGCTGTTGTTTCCGACGCGCCTTCAAAGGAAGCCTGGCTAAGATTATCTTATCTTAATTTTCACCATCTGTTTGATGTGGTCATAACTTACGATGAAACCCGCGAGCGAAAGCCGTCACCCATTCCTTTTAACATGGCGCTGGATGAACTTGATCTCAAAGCAAGTGAATGCCTGATGATTGGTGATTGGGCGGAAAGGGACATGGTCGGAGCCAAAGCCGTCGGAATGAAAACTGTCTTCGCACGTTACGGTGATACATTCGATACAATAAATCCCGATTCGGACTATGATATAAACTCAATTTCGGAGCTGATCGATATTGTGAAGAAGGAAAATAATGTCAATTACTAAATTACTAATTAATTACTAATTAATTACTAATTACTAATTACGAATTACGAAATTAATTATTACAAATGAATATTTTCCAATTAAGAATACAGCAACTTTTAACTTTTAACTTGAAGAAACTAATTCTATCCGCTTTAATGCTAATCATATTTTCAAACGCACGGTCAAACAATTCCGTTTTATCTGACAGTTTTAGTTCCAGTGATTCATTGTCATCCCTTAAGAAAAATTTTTACACTTTTCCTGATACAACTGATAATTGTGATGTAATAATGATGAATGGATTTTTACACAACAAAGTTAATCTCTTTGGACTTAATGATTCTACTGTAAAAATATTAAAAAGCGATGTCACGAAGAAGATAAAGATAAATGATATCCGTTCGGTTAAATTTAAAGGCAGAGGATTTATGAAAGGCTTAGGTATTGGCGCTTTAACAGGTTTTGTAGTTGGTGTTATTGCCGGTGCTGACGGATTTAGTCTTGTTCACAAAAGCGAAAAGGGGAGTTTTGGTCAAGCATTCGCACTTGGAATGATCCTGGCTATCCCTTTAGGTGTCATAGGTGGTCCTCTTGGAGCTGCATTTGCGGAAGATCAATATTTCAATGCCGGTAATCTGGATTTCGATTCAAAATGTAAGAAGTTATACAAGCTAATGAAAGAATATAAGGATTGATATCAAAACCTATTTCAGGACAAGACACTTTCAACTTTCAACTTTCAACTTTCAACTTTCAACTTTTAACTTTCAACTTTTAACTTTCAACTTTTAACTTTTAACTTTCAACTTTTAACTTTTAACTTTCAACTTTTAACTTTCAACTTTCAACTTTCAACTTTTAACTTTCAACTGTGACAGTAGGTATCGACATAATCGAAGTAGGCAGGATCAGAAAGCTTATGGAACAATACGGTGATAGATTCTTTAAGCGAATCCTTACTGATAACGAGATTGAATACTGTAAGAAATTTTCAAAACCTGAACTTCATTTCGCGGGAAGGTTTGCGGGTAAGGAAGCTTACTCAAAAGCGATCGGCACCGGTGTCGGCAAAGAATACAGTTGGAAGGATATCGAGATCCTCAACAATGAAAAGGGTAAGCCGTACATTGTTCATCTTAAGGAGAATGAATTCTCAAAGCTTAAATTCGAGATCAGCATATCACATACGGAAGACTATGCAAACGCTGTTGTAATATGCGAGCACAATTAAACCGCTATTAAACCATTTACCAGTAAGACTCAAGACTACGGGTTTTTATTTTAAGATTTTGCTAATGAAAAGAATCTCCGCTTTATTAATATCTCTCTTACCGTTGTTGCTCATATCCTGTTCATCGGGAACCACATCAATGTCACAACTGCAGGGAGCCTGGGTTTCAAGATTTGATGATCAGTATTACAATCGGAATCTTTACTACCAGTTTGAATTTGTGAAAGACTCTTTCTTCGTTGAAATAGGTGTGCTGAGTGATAATACTACGGTGAATTATGAGCCGTATAAAGCAAAGGGAGTGTACAGAATTACAAAGGATAAAATTGTTATGACAGGAATTGCCAAACCGGAAGGTTCTACACAGTACAGGACCGATTACAGGGAGAGCTTTGAGTATATTTATGATGAAAATTATCTCACCCTGTATTCAGAAAAAAACAGAAATCTTCCTTACTATCAGATGATAAGAAAATAGTTCGCTGAAAATTAATCCACCCAGTCACAGATAAAAACATTTGTTTCGCCTCTTACCTTGCCGTTCCTGTTTGAACAAAAGACAAGCTTGCTTCCGTCCGGTGAAAACATCGGAAAGCCATCGAACTCGTTATACTGCGTGATCTTCTCAAGTCCCGTTCCGTCAAGATTTATTTTATAGATATCGAAATCCCTTCCTTTAGGATCTTCAACATTTGAGCAGAACAGAATTCTCTTTCCGTCAGGAAAAAAGTACGGTGCGAAATTTGCAGCGCCGTTAGAGGTAACCTGTCTTTTATTTCTGCCGTCGGAATCCATTACCCAGATATCCATTTTACTCGGCTTGACAAGTCCTTCAGCAAGAAGCTGTCTATAGTCTTCAATTTCTTTTTCATCAGCAAAGGAAGTTTTGCGGTAAACGATCTGTTTACCGTCATACGAAAAGAACGGACCTCCGTCGTAGCCCGGCTCGGATGTTACCTGTTTCACATCGCTGCCGTCGAGGTTCATTGTGAAAATTTCAATATCACCGTTGCGCGTAGATGTAAAAACTATTCTGTCACCGACAGGCGAGATCGTAGCTTCCGCATCATAGCCCTTGTCAAAGGTAAGCTGATTCAGGTTTGTGCCGTCCTCATTAACGGTAAAAATATCAAACGAGTCATAAAGCGCCCATACATAACCCTTTGAGAAGTCCGGCTTTGGCGGACATTCATTACTGCTTAAATGTGTAGATGAATAAAGAATAGTTTTATTGTCGGGGTAATAATATGAGCAGGTTGTTCTTCCCTTTCCTGTGCTGACCATTTTCTGATTGGAGCCGTCAACATTCATTGTATATATCTGATCACATTCAACTCCTTCACGTGTTGTCTGAAACGAGAACTTGCTTCCGTCAAAGGAAAAATAACACTCTGCATTCTCGCCGCCGAATGTAAGCTGCTGAATGTTCTTCAGATGCACTTCATTCTGAGCGGACATTGAATCATTTTGAGGCTTTAAATTTGTAACACTTGAAACGGGGGTGAAGAAACTTGCGAGAGCAAAAAAAGGGAGTATGAAAAATAACTTATTGTTCAAAACGGGTAACACTAAAAACTCCTTCCTGATTATTTATCTTTTCGATTATTTGGTTTAATTGTTTTAAGTTTTGAATGCTTAATATAAGAGTGCCTTCGAACATTGAATTCTTTGTCTTAATGTCAACGCTCTTTATGTTCGAATTAAAGTTCTTTGAAATTGTCTTTGTGATCTCATTGAGTATGCCCGGTCTGTCCTCGCCGATGATCTTTACGCCGCCAGTGAATTCGCCTCCGTTGGTCTCATTCCAATTGATCTGAACTATCCTTTCGGGCTCCTTCAGAAAAAGATTAACAACATTCTTACAGTTCTTCCTGTGAATGCGGATCCCTTTCTCAAGACTTATAAAACCTATCACATCATCACCCGGGATCGGGTTGCAGCATTTCGCGAATTCATACTGGATGCCTTTGATATTCTGAAGCGAGCTGCTGCCGAGGTTAATGCCGTTGCGGCTTGTTCTCGCGTCATGAACGAATTTTTCAAAATTAGCCGCCAGACTTTCTTGTTCCTTTATCTCTTCCTGTGTCGCCGACTTGTGCTCAAGCGCCTGCATCTTAACCTTATCGGTTAATGTATCAATGATCTCGTTAAGCTTGGATTCATCCTGCGCGATGATATTATAGAACTGACCGGTGTCTTTATATTTAAAACGGTGTATGATCTTAGAAAGTCCTTCGTCGGAGATATGGATCTTGTGCTTCTTTGCTTTTTTCTCCCAAAGCTCTTTACCGGAAAGAATGAGTTTTCTTTTCTCAATATTAAAATATTTCCTGATATCAGACTTCGCCTTATGAGTGACAACGAATTTTTCCCAGTCAATTTTCGGAGTCTGGTTTTTAGAGGTCAGGATTTCGATCTGATCACCGCTCTTCAGAGGAGTATCAAGATTGACGATCTTACCGTTCACCTTCGCGCCGATGCACTTCAGTCCGATCTGTGTATGAATTTCAAAAGCGAAATCAACAGCAGTAGCACCTGAGGGAATGATCTTCAGTTCACCTTTGGGAGTGAAACAATAAATTTCATCCTGATATAAATTCAGCTTAAAGCTTTCAAGAACCTGTGAGGATGTTTCATCCTTTGAAGAACTTTCCAGTGTTTCACGGATCCACTTCATCCAGTTCTCAAGATTGGCGTCGTGAAGATTATTGTTCTCCTTATATTTCCAGTGCGCTGCTATACCTTTCTCGGCAACTTCGTGCATCTCCTTTGTTCTTATCTGCACTTCAACCATCTTGCCTTCCTTGCTGACAAGAGTTGTATGAATGGACTGATAGTTATTCTGCTTTGGAAGTGAAATGTAATCTTTAAACCTTTCGGGAACGGGAAGATAAATTTCGGAGCAGATCCCGTAAACGGAGAAACAGTCGTTCTTATTTTTTGTATCAAGTATTATTCTTACAGCAAAAAGATCATAAAGTTCGTCGAATGATTTATTTCTTTCGATCAGCTTTTTATAAATGCTGTATAAATGTTTTGCCCTGCCGCTTATTTCAAATTTGTAACCTTCTTCAATCAGTCTTGCTGTGATCGGTTCAATAAATTTTTTAATGAACTTTTCACGCTCACGTTTCTTCTCTTTTAATTTCTTGGCGATCTCGTCGTAAATTTTATTCTCAAGGTATTTAAAGGAAAGATCTTCAAGCTCACTTTTTACAGAAGACAGACCGAACCTGTGGGCAAGAGGCGCATATATTTCCAGTGTCTCCTGTGCCAGTCTGATCTGCCGCGCGGAAGACAAAAATTCTAGTGTTCTTAAGTTGTGCAGACGGTCAGCGAATTTAATAAGAATGACCCTTATGTCAGAAGTCATTGAAAGCAGCATCTTCTTATAAGACTCTACCTGCTTCATTTCATAATTCTCGAACATACCTTCTATCTTGGTAGCGCCATCAACTATCTCTGCAACTTCATTTCCAAACTCAGCTATGATATCATTCAAAGTAAACTTTGTATCTTCAACAACATCATGCAGCAGCGCGGCAGCAATGGAAACAGCGTCTAGCGGAATTTCCTTTGCCAATATCAAAGCGACGTCATACGGATGAGATATATAAGCCTCGCCTGATGCACGCTTGTCATTCTTATGCGCTTCATAAGCGAAATTGAATGCTTTGTTGATCAGTTTGTCATTCGCAAGATTAGCAGGTAAATTCTTGTGCGAATAATAAAGAAGCTCGTCGAGTTTTTTTTTGTAAAATGTATTAAACAAAATTAACTTTTAACTTTCAACTTTTAACTGCTCTTAAGTTCCAAACATCCTGTCGCCTGCGTCACCAAGTCCGGGAACGATGTATCCCTTGTCATTAAGCTTTTCATCAAGACTGCAGGTGAAGATCTCCATAAATTTCTTTTCATTTTTGTTGAATCTCTTCTCAATTGCATTGATTCCTTCTGGCGCGGCGAGCAATGACGCTACACGGATCTTTCTGATACCCATATTCAGAAGGTACTCAATTGTAAAAATAACGCTTCCCCCGGTGGCGATCATTGGGTCAAGAATTATCACATTCAGATTTTGCTTATCTTTTATTTTCGGAAAACGAAAATAATATTTAACGGGCTTGAGTGATTCCTCATCACGGTAGATCCCGATATGACTAGTGATAACTTCAGGATAAAGATCTACAAAACCTTTGATCAGCCCAAGTCCTGCTCTGAGAATAGGAAGAATTATAACTTTATCTTTTATCTTTGAGCCGGCGATCTTCTTGAATGGTGTATTAATTGTACGGGTCTCTTCCGCCAGGGAGGAGTATGTTTCAACGGCAATTATATAGGATATTTTATCAAGTGAGCTCTTGAACTCTATCATGCCGGTCTTCTTATCCCGCATGGTTGAAAGATAATAATTAACAAGCGGATGATTGATTACTTTCAGAAGTTTCATCTTAGAATTAGTCGTTGTTAAAATTAGATAAAAAAATTCATCTCATGTTTATTGAGATGAATTTATATTTTAAAATCTTAAGTTACTTTGTTATTACTTAAGCAGAGTAACTTTTAATTCCGTTGCCACCGCCTGAGTTGTTGTAACAGATTGTCCGCCGGCAGAAATTTTTACATTCATGTCAATATTAGTGCTTGTTTCCTTATTGGTCACGCATCCTTTTGAAAGATCAAAAACTATCATACCCTTCCCGCCTGTTTTCACATCCTCAACTTTGTAGCTCATATTCTTATCCTTAATATCCTTTTCAATAAAATCAACAGCAAGCTCGGCGTCGATTGAAAGTACATATTGGTTGTTATCTTCCTTTACATCTTTTAGCTTGTAAGTAAGAATGTTCTTTACAGGGAAAATAAGTATCTGTGTTTCATAGCTGCGTGTCCACGTTGAATCCTTATATACCTGATTCGCAGGGAACATCTGGAACTGCTGCTGTATGACGGCTTTGATAGCGTCGTTACCGAAAGACTGTTTCAGTGATTCCTTTTGCTCGTTGGTAAGCGTATCACCGAGTGACTTATATAAATTCTCATAAACTTTTTCCAGCCCGTACACTTCCGTGATTTCCCCGACAGGTGACACTCTGGCGTAGAACTCTTCATTCATTATTGAATTATACTGAAGAAAATCCGGCTTTGAATAAACAGAATCTTTTATGTTTGAATTGTAGAACATGCTAATAGAAGAGTCGGCTGCAGCGGCGGAGGAGACGATATTGATGCTGTCAAATTTTATCTTGTATGTTATGATACCGCTTGAGGAAATGTCATACACTTCTTCAGTATAAAAATAATTTATATCCTGTGTTGAAGTGACTTCTTTATCTTCGGTCATCGGACTTTTCTCTTTAGAAGTAGTCTTCGCATTCATCTTATATTTAAAGACATCGCCTTTCTTCGGTTTGATAAGCATTGATACTTTTGTTCCTTTATCATCTTTGGTAATGAGATCCGAATTTCCGGCTACTGATTTTTTGTCGTTTGGATCTTTATCGGCGTTGTCTTTATTATTACAACCCGATGTTAATAATCCGGATATTAATATGATGAAAGAAAATATTCTTAAAAAATTTACGGACATTAAATTCCCTTCTGTTTTATATTTAAATTTATATCAATTTTTTTGAAATATACCACTTATAGGAAAGAGATTCAAAGTAGTTTAGTAAACTGAAGTACCTCACTCTGGGGCAAATGATCTCATGGAGAACAAAATTCAAGCCCTCTCCTTACACAAAGAGAGGGCTTTATAGACAGAGAATTTGGTTAAAGTGGATTAACAGAAGATGTCGAACAGAAATCTCCTGTTCTCTGTTGGAAAATTAAATCAAGAGATCACCTCCTGATCAGGTCCTGAGGCACATCAATGGTATAATTGATCTTATATGCATCCGAGTACGCCGTCATTGGTTTTGTATATCCAACACCGGGGATATGTTGCGGCCGGATTGTATATGCCTTGCGTACGATAAGCGACTGATTTCCGTCCCCAAACCTTACGTCTTTCTTAAAAACAGAGAACCTCGAGTCGGTTCTGAACAAACCCTGCTGAATTACATTTCCTATAATGACAACAGAACCGTCGGCACCCGGCTTCGGAAAAAGTACAGGTTCGAAGTTGAGAGCTCTTACTTCTCCTTCACGGAAATCAGGAAATTCCGCATACCTCGAATTCTGATTGACGAACACTTCTATCGCCGCATTTTCAACACTGTCATACAATATCCCGCCGAGATCTCTTGAGCGCAGTCTTTCAATTGACTGAAAGGTAACGCTGACGCCTCTTCCTTGAAGGGCGTCGGAGATTCCAAATTTTTTATCAACGAACTTGAATTCAGCTTCGCTGCCCTCATAATCATTTTCTTCATCAGCATCTACACTCAGACAATTGCAGGGACTGTTGAGTATTATTTCAGTATTGTTGATCACAGGCAACCTGACCCGGATGAGCCCTGATACATAATTTGAAATAGTGTTCGCGAAAAAGAAGTTCAGGGCACTTTCACCCCAGGAGTCCTGGTCCATGTTGATCGGTCCGTTGTCAAAAAGTACATTCATGTTACCATCCCTGGTAAACCAGTTCTCACAACTTACATATATGTCTATCGACTGAAACATCTTTCTGGAAAAATAGGGTATCGAATGCCACTTGATTCCTGAGATAGTGTAATCCACCATCACCGGAACTATCACAAGGTTTTGGTTTGGACGATCCGTGTATTTACTGGTGGTCATGCGCGGCTTAAACATTTTTGACGTAAAGCTCAGGCGCGCTTTCACATTTGTTGAACCGCTTTCTCTGGAGATCTTTGCGTTAGTTGAATCAAGGATCGTCTGAATTTTTGATTTGGTCAGATCAACCAGAAGTTTCAATGGAATCCCCAAATCACCTTCTTCCGGAGCGGAAGGCGGACCCTGAGCAGGAGGTACATTCTGAGCAAAGATGTATCCCTGATTAAATAAAATAAATATGATGATCGGCAGTAAGATTTTTTTCATAAGGCAATTTTGGTTAAAGTTTTTAAAATGAGTTATGTATAAATGGATGATATATTTTAATGATGTAAAATTATGACTTTTATCAAAATTTAAAAATAGGTGAACCCGGACTTTCGGTATAAGTGAACTTACTTACAGCGTCCCAAAAGCCGTGTAAAAGGTAGACTGGAATTAATGTCAAAGAGTTTTTGAAAAACGTGCTGAACGGCAGAGTCCACGAAGAGCGAGAGAGACTCTGCGTTGGAAGGAAAATCTCAGGCAAATTTTATTTTAAGCTATAATTCAAACATGTAAATTGTATTTAACAAAACAATCATTGACATATGGAAGAGGAATTATTAAAAAGAATCACAATTAATCCTGATACAATGGTCGGAAAGCCTACCATCAGAGGGATGAGAATTACAGTTGAACAAATTCTAAATTCTTTAGCAGCCGATATTTCAGTCAAAGACCTGATTGAAGATTATCCCGAGCTGGAAATAAATGATGTTAAAGTTCTCTATTATATGCTGCCAAATTGGTTGAAGAAGAAAAAGTCTGTAATATCGGTGTTTAATGGCGAAGAATGATCTAAAGTTTTTGGTAGATGTTGGAGTTGGAAGTAAAGTTGAATTCTTTTTAAAAGAATTTAATTATGATATTAAAAGCATTGCCGCATTCAACAAAGGACAGAGCATGAATGTATTCAGGGCTCCTGAATTTGCGTTTAAGATAATGAGAGAGAATTGATTTTACATCTTAGAGCGGTTTAGACATTAAACATTCTGTCTTTTGTAAAGACCCAAAAGTCCCTCCCCATTTTGGGAGGGACTTAGGATGGGTGAAATCCGAAATTTCCGATCTAAGACAAATCTAAAATCATTTTCTAACAAGTCCCGAGCTAACAAAGTCATCCACTATTGTTGCAGAATAAGATTTTGAAAAATCCTTCAGCGACTGAGGATTAATTGTCTCCGATTGAGCTGACCAGATAAGCTGATCATCGCTCAAATTGTAAAAATTGCTGGTGAGAAAATAGTTTGTGGATTTAGATAAATATCCGGGTGTATTAACAACGTTATACGTCCGCCAGTAATAATTATAAAAAGGATTATAGACTGTTGAAGGTGTGTAGTATGTTGTTCCGGGTATATATCTTTCATTTTCCTTGACATCTTTAAGCGAGATCGTGAAAACCCCGTCGATGCCCTGATCTTTCAACTTTGCCGAAAAAATATCCTTGTTCTCGTTATCAACCTTACCGTTATTATCGGAATCAACAAAGCTGTCAGGAAGTATGTTTGTGCCCGCAACTGCATTAATGCCGTAAGTTTTCAGTTTGGCAACAATGGCATTTTCTACTGCCGATCGATTCACTATTTCACCGCTTAAACCAAGCACCATTATCTTTGAATATTTTTTCGCAGCCGTCGCCGGCTTTTTCCACGTTCCTGAAATTTCTGTAACGGAAGTACAAGCAGTAAAATAAACCGCTATGAAAAGTACCGGGAAAAGTAAAATTAATTTTTTCATTTGTTAGGGGGTTATGTTTTTTGGTTTTGTAAAATCATTTAACTTTATAAACTTTCAACTTTATAAACTTTCAACTTTTTAACTATCTGTTAATCTTCTTTCAAAAGTTGTTCTTTCACTTTCAGCAGCTCTGCCTTTTCCTCGTCGCTGACCTTAGGATAACTAAGATGAAGTGCTTCGAACTGTTGATATAGTATCTCGGCTATTGCAAGTCGTGTGAACCATTTATTGTCCGCAGGTATGATGAACCAGGGCGCAAGTTCGGTAGAGGTATTGTTGATCGCTTCTTCGTATGCCTTCTGATACTCATCCCAGTGACCTCTTTCCTTTGCATCGGCGGCAGAAAATTTCCAGTTCTTTTTCGGATCATCTATCCTGTCTATGAAACGTTGCCTCTGCTCGTCTTTTGAAAGATGAAGAAAAAATTTCAGAATGATGGTCCCGTTCTGAACAAGATTTTTTTCAAACCGCTTTATTTGTTTATACCTTTGTTGCCAGAAATCATTGTCGATGTCTTTAACGGAATTAATTCCCGGGAGATTTTCCTTTAGTATATATTCGGGATGAATTTTTGTAACGAGCACATTTTCATAATGGGAACGGTTAAAAATACCGATCATGCCTCTTCCGGGAAGTTCAATATAATGCCGCCAGAAATAATCGTGATCAAGTTCGGCTGAAGTAGGAATCTTGAAGTTGGATACCTTCACGCCGGTTGGATTAAGTCCGGACATGATATGTTTTACCGCACTGTCCTTGCCTGCCGCATCCATCGCCTGAAAGATTATAAGCACACTGTATTGATCGTGAGCATAAAGCTTATCCTGCATGTCTGAAAGCTTTTCGCGTCCCGCGTCAAGAAGTACTTCACCGCTTTTCTTATCAAGATTGTTGCCGTCGTATTTAGTGCTGTAATCTTTGAGGGAGATCGTTTTCCCGGGCTCAGCTAAATATTTTTTTACTTCGAGTAAGGAATTGTCAGCCATTAGCTTAGTTTAAAGTTTGTAAAGTTTGTAAAGTTTGTAAAGTTTGTAAAGTTTGTAAAGTTTGTAAAGTTTGTAAAGTTTGTAGTTAAGTTAAAAGTTGAATTTTAAAAGTGAAAGGTTAAAAATTAAAAGTTGAAAAATAAAAGTAAAAAAACGTTTAACGATCGGCAAAGAGCAAGAACTCAGCTACGAATTTCACAAATTCACACGAATTATTTTATGTTTGAGAAGAAAAGTTATTTTGAAATTCGTGAT
>JAWXBH010000177.1:0-8426 GCA_034439935.1 bacterium | reverse complement strand
ATTACTAATTACTAATTACTAATTACTAATTACTAATTACTAATTACTAATTACTAATTACTAATTACTAATTACTAATTACTAATTACTAATTACTAAAAACTTTTTAACTTTTAACTTTTTAACTTTTAACTTTTTAACTTTTAACTTTCAACTTTCAACTTAATGTCTTTTCATTCCGGCACAGTCACGTTTCTGTTTACTGAGATTGAAAGCAGTACAAAGCTTTCACAGGATTTTCCTGACAGACTGCAGCATTTTCTGGAGATACATAATACTATCTTACAAGATGCTGTAAAGTCAAATCACGGACACGTGTTTAAAATTGTCGGTGACGCTTTTTGCTGCGCGTTTGGAAATGCAGGTGATACTGTAAATGCAGCGGTTGATGCTCAGCTAAAATTGACAAATGAAAACCACAGCGCACCTGAAATGAGGGTGCGGATGGGTATTCACACAGGTATTGCAGAATGGACAGGTCAGGATTATTCAGGCTATGTTACACTCGCGCGGACACACAGAATAATGTCCGCATCCCACGGAGGTCAGATAATAATTTCAAATGACTGCTATGAAGCCGCTCATGCTCAGTTTATTGCAGGGATGGTTCCGAATAAAAGCAGCGTATCATTCCGTGATCTCGGTGAAAGAAGATTAAAGGATCTGAAAGAACCTGTAAGATTGTTTCAGATAACTTCAAATGAACTTGCATCAGATTTTCCAGCGCTTAAAACGCTCGATGCGCGACCGAATAACCTGCCATTCCTTTTGACAAATTTCATCGGACGTGAAAAGGAAATGAAAGAAATAAGAATATTGCTTCAGAGCTCAAGGCTAATCACTTTACTCGGACCGGGCGGTACCGGCAAGACCAGGTTATCAATTCAGGAAGGTGCTGATATGATCGATGAATTCGAGCACGGTGTTTGGATCATTGAGCTGGCTTCGATCAAAGACCCTTCGCTGATTCATAATACAATTGCTTCAGCATTGAATATCAGGGAAGAACCGGGAAGAAAATTAGCTGAGATAGTTACTGATTTTTTAAAGGAAAAAAAAATACTTCTGATATTTGATAATTGTGAGCATCTGATAAGCGACTGCGCTTTGATAATTCAGTCT
This sequence comes from bacterium, assembly GCA_034439935.1. GTDB lineage: Bacteria > Bacteroidota > Ignavibacteria > Tepidaquicellales > Tepidaquicellaceae > JAGPCH01. Next base: position 7,304 of record JAWXBH010000177.1, on the reverse strand, counting down.
TTGCTCAGCAAATGTTCCGGATTAAAAATATTAACCAGCAGCAGGGAAGCTCTCCGGATATCGGGAGAAAAATCTTTTCGGGTACCGACACTTTCAATGCCGGGAAGCAATGAAAAGGTTACCGCAGAAACGGTGATGTCCTATGAAGCGGTTCAGCTTTTTACCGAGAGGGCATTATCCGTGAAAAAAGATTTTATCATTACAAATGAAAATGCTCCGGCTCTTGCAAAGTTATGCAGGCATCTTGATGGGATACCGCTTGCCATTGAGCTTGCATCAGCACGGATCAAAATTCTTTCAGTTGAAAAAATACTTGAAAATATAAGCAACAGGTTTCGTTTACTCACAGGAGGAAGCAGAACGGCATTGCCGAGACTGCAGACACTTAAAGCTTTGATAGACTGGAGCTATGATTTGCTTTCGGAAAAGGAAAAATTATTATTCCGGAACCTCTCTGTTTTCACAGGCGGATGGAATATGGAAGCTGCCGAGCAGATCTGTTCGAATGAAGAAATCGATGAGTTTGAAGTGCTCGACCTTTTATCCAACCTTATCGATAAGTCAATCGTAATTTCAAATGAGAAGGACGGAGTAACGAGATACTCAATGCTGGAAACTATCAGGCAATATAGCAGGGACATTCTTTCTTCTAAGGATGAGATATTCAGCAGACACTTTGATTATTTTCTGAAGCTGTCCGGTGAATCAGGATCGGACGACAATTATGAACATAAGGTAATCTGGAAGAGACTGATGGAATCAGAGGAGGATAACTTAAGAGCAGCCCTCAAATGGTCATCGGAGAACAAGCCTGAACAGGCTGCCGGCTTAGTTGCAAAAGTCGCGGAGTACTGGGAAATTAAAGGAAATTATACTGAAGCGTTTGAAACCCTTAAGAAGATACTTGAACTTGATGTTGAGTCAGACAGCTTAGAGCGGGCAAATGCTTTCCTGAATGCAGCTTACAGCGCTACACAACTGGATTACAATGAAACGGCTGAGAAATATCTTCTGAAAGCACTTCAATATTTCAGAAGTATAAATGATAAAGAAAGGATAGCTAGCGCTTTGAATGTTTACTCCATACTCAGCTATTTAAAGGGTGAACCCGAAAATGCAAAAAAATATTCTGAAGAAAGTCTGAAACTGATCGAAGGTTTGAATGAAAAGCAACTTGAAGCAAATGTCCGGGCAAACCTCGGGGCGTATTATGCGGGGTCGGGTGATACTGAAACTGCGTTAAAGTTTGTTGAACAGGCAATAGTGTTTTACAGGGAGATCAAAAATGAAGAATCACTTGCGAAATCACTTATCAGCAAGGGAGGGATTTATTATCAGTCCGGAAGTCTTGAAAATGCTGAAAAATATTTTGCCGAAGGTCTCCCTATACTTGAAGAAGTGAATGACCAGTATTCTGTTGTTACAACTTTATATAACATGGGAAACTTAAGCTTTGCTCAGAAAAATTATTCCAGGTCTGAAGAATTCTATAAAGCAGTAATGTCTAAGGCAAAAGAGCTCGGGCTATCAGGGTTGTTTGACAGGTCATACATCAGGCTTGGCGAAATCGCTTTGATAGAGAATAATAACGAGAAAGCCAGACAAATTTTTGGCGAATGTCTTAAAAGCTTTACAAAAGATTCCGAAAGACTAAAGATCAGCTTGTGTATTTATGGATTAGGAAAGTATTATTTCTTTGAAAAGAATTACGAGCAGGCAGCAAAATTATTGCTGATATCGGAAAGAATAAAAAATATCATAGATTTTAAATTTTCCAAGTTGCGTACGGAAGAAAATGAAAGTATAATGAATGAGTTAAAGAAAAAATTGCCGGAAGCAAGGTATGATGAACTCTATCATGAAACAATGACCATTCAGCCTGACCATGCGGCTGAATTTGCTCTTACTTTGACTGATGAATTATTGTCCCGTGAAAAGTAACTTTACAAACTTATCAAACTTATCAAAGTTATCAAACTCTACAAACGAGCCAGCTACGATCGAAAACTTTATAACTTTACAAACTTTCAACTTTCAACTTTCAACTTTCAACTCTTTAAAAGCTTGAACGCATGCATCCATTGATTGTTAAGAAAGCCCGGGATGCACCATAGAATGCATAACGGTTCGATAGCGCGAGCAGCCTCAACCTTGCCCATGTCCTCAAATTCCCAGCCAAACTTATCGAGAATATCTTTCACCTCGTCCTTAGCTTCTTCATCATTACCGCAGATGAACATTGTCGGTTTGCCTCCTGAAAATTTCGGATCTACCATGAAAGCATTTCCTACACAACTGAAACATTTTACGAAATTTCCTTCCGGAACCACCTTCTGAAGCTTCTCCATTAAAGACTCATTGACATCGGTGAAATATCTTAATACACCGTTTTCAGGAGGAGTGTCACTGATCGGATTTGTCGCATCAATTATAGTTTTACCTCTCAGGTTCTCATGCCCGGCTAACTTCAATACTTCTTCCGCTGCAGTACCTTTGCATGCGAGAACTATAGTATCAGCCCACTTCGCTGTTGTATCGAATGAATCAACCTTCGCGCTGTCAGTGAAATTGTTCAGCTTGGTAATGTCCCTTGTTCCAAGCATTACTTCACTACCGTACTTTAGGAATCCTTTGCAAAGCGCCTGCGCAACCTGACCTGAGCCGAGAATGCCAATTTTCTTTTTCATTATTATAATTTGGTTATAGTTTATTAATTATACATTTGCACAGAGACAGGCAGAGTCACATCCGTCCAAAACAATGTGATTTAGAAATTGAAAATTTTAGTTTCGATTAATAACGCTTTCTTTTGAAAAACCAAAAGAAAGCTTTGCAAAGAAAAGTTTCCCGCTGGTGAGAAATTGCCGGAAATTCAGATCAATGGCGGCAGGAATTCCGACACGAAAAGAGGTGATGACCTTGCAGTGGTGCTTGACTCGGGAATTCCTGCTTATCGCCATTGCACTGAATTTCTTATCGGCAATTTCTCACAGGCGGGTTCTTTTTAAAAATAGCAATGATTATCCTGTTTGCTGATTAATTTAAGACCTTTAATTGTTGTTGAAAATTATTTTGGACGGCACTGTGGCAAAGTATTTTCAACTATTTATTATTACGTTTTAATATTTTTTTTCTGTTAATAAAAAACAAACCAAGCAGCACAACAAAGGGCAGCTCAAATCCAAACATTGCGCAGATCTTGGATTTTGTTTTGATGGTTGCTGTCATATCGATGCTTCCGTCAGCAAGGTCTCCGACTCCGTTGGACCATTTGGCTTTATTACCATCGATCACGCCGTTGGACTTCTCTACTTTATCAGGAAATTCAAAAGCATAATTCAACTGCTCTCCGCCCTGAATGAATCTTTTCTGAATAGTAGTATCCTTTGCAATAATATATTCGAAATCCATTCCGTCCTCACCCTTAGCCCATTTTGTTTTTGTTTTTGCAAAGCCCGGAGCTTCGGAGAGCTTGTTAAAGTCTTTGAATGCGATGAGCAGACTTATGTGTGTTGTCGTATCATTATCATCATTGTAACGCTTCATCTCTTTGATCTCGGTCACGGGTGTATTATACTTTTCTTTTATGACTCCATCAACAAAGCTGAATCCGCCTATGTCATCACCCATCTGCATGGCATCCTGTCCGCCTCCTGTAGAAATGTTCGAGGACTTTGTCCAGTAGTGAAGATTGATCGTGCCTGAACCGTCCATATTGATGACAGTTACCTGGTTCACGTTTATACAGCCGTTAAAAATTATTGCCAAAAAAATAAGTGAACAAATTGCCGTGTAATTTTTTTTCATTTGTAGTTTTTATTTTACGTGTAATAAATTTTTATTTTGTAATGTATTAATTATGTTTTCTGCCCATTCCTTAAAGCTGTTATCGTTGGATAAATTCGTTTTTTGTTTTAATATATTAATTCGGCTCAGGATATTTAAATCTTCATTTGTTGTCGGAAGGTCTTCATATACCGAACTGAAATTTTTCTCTGATAACCCAAGTATTGAATTTAAAAAAGATTGATACCATAACTTATCTGAAGAAATTTGTTCTAGCAATGCATTGTCAATATGATGATAATATTCATCTCCATAAGCCCGCAGATCTTCTGCAGCAAGAAATCTCACCCCGAAGTAATCATCACGCATTAATTGTATCAGGACTACAATATTATCAAAATTAAAATAATTCTTAAATGCATAAGCTATGTCTTTTTTGTAGAGCCGGTATTGAGATGGTTGTAAAGCAAGTTCACGGAGCTTTTGTGAAGCTCTGAAAATAAAATCATTATCCGTGGAATCGTATTTAATTTTGCCAAGAGCATTTATGGCGACACTCCTGATACGTATGTTTTCATTATCAGTGAGATTTAGTAATTGTTCCCTGGCAATGGGATTTCCTGTTTCACCGAAGAGGTAACATATATAAGCGATCTGATTCTGATTAAAAAGAGGAGTCGCGCTCATTGATGAATTATATAACCTCAATTTATCATCAAGAAAATTTCCCATTGTGTAACCGATTTTGAATGCAAGATTTCTTAATACAAGTCCTAACCTGTGATCCTCCGTGTCGAGATATCTGATGAGATACTCTGTTGTATTCACACTGTCATCAACAAGCTTTCTGAATCCGTATTCCTGCCACAAAGAAAATCTCGGCTCAATTGTCTTTGCCATTATGAATAATTCACCGGTTGAATAATTTTTATTTGAATCGAGAGGAATTCTGAAACTGTTGCCGCTTGCCTGTGACTGAAGGTCCTTAAGATAAAAATCATTCATTACTCCCCACATGGATGAATTTGAGATCACGCTGTCTGACTGTGAAGAATAGAAATCATCACCCGACCCATCCACAAAGATCCCAAGACTTCCGTATTCACGTCGTGAATTTCCATAGCCTCGCGTGTTGCCAGGCTCCTTATGAAGGTAACCGTCCCTTCCGCTTTCATCGATGAAGAGTCCGATCCCGTTGGCATTGCCGGCACCCTGTGAAAGAGAATACGCGGAGTAGTTATCATTGCCTTTCACATCATCCAGAAATCCGAATCCGAAATCATGACCGCAACCCTGTGAAACTCCGTTAGAAGAATAGAAATCCCAGCCGTCATAGTCCTTGAGAAGACCTACGGCAAGATGTATTCCTGCGCCCTGCGAATACTGATATCCATTATACTTGTCATGACCGCTTTTGTCGGTAATACATCCCAGAGCATACCAGTATGCGCCGCCTTGTCCGAAAATGTCTGAGTTATAAATATCATTGCCTTCACCTTCAACGATCAGACCAACTCCACCTGCATAATAAGGTCGAAGTCCCAGCCCGTAACCCTGTGACATTGAAACATAATGATCTTCATATCTACCTATGTCAAGTGAACGCGCGTCGATCAGATAGGAGTCGTTGCCTTTATTATCAACTATTGCACCCGCGCCTTCTGTCATTCCGAATCCCTGCGAGTATGAATTCGCGATGTAAACATCGTTACCTTGTCTGTCCAGTAATAACCCTGCTCCGAAAGCTGCTGCTCCGATCGAGAACTGATTCGCCTGATAAGTATCGTTGCCGCTTTCATCAAACAAAACACCAAGCCCGCATATCGCTGAGCCGAGTGAAACATTCTTACCCTTATATGTATCATCACCTTCTTTATCAAAAATAAATCCCGATGAAAATACAGAGCCCGCCAGAGTGTAATTTGAATTAGATGAGTAATAATCATTTCCTGAAAGATCAATAATGCAGCTGAAGTTGTCCGAGAACAGGTCATTGCTTTCCTTGTCAATGTTATAAACATCATCACCGCCAAGATCGATTATAAAATCAAAGTGACCGTTGTATATATTTTTTTCCTTTCCGCCTATTGCAACGCGGATCCCGTTATCATCATTATAGTATAAAAAATTTCCCTGAATGTTTGATGTATTCATTTCATCAGTCTCTGAATTGTCAAAGATATCTTTTTGAATAACACCGTCAATGATAAGTGAAGTTTTATGACTAAGCTGTTCATAGATATCTATGACAGTCATAAAATCAGAATACATCATTCTTTTCGTGAAATGCTTATCATCTGACAAAATATCCATTGTCCTTTTTGAAATTGCTATTGAAGAATCCCTTGACCTATTGAATTTAAAAATATCCGAATTAGAATTATCCTCAGTTTCAGTTTCCTGTATGAGTGAAAGAAGATTCTTGTTAAGAAAGTTGATTTCTTCTTTTGTAAATTTCTTCCTAAGATCGATACCGTTCTTCTTTTTAATGTCAACAAATTCTAAGATCCTCCGAACAATACCTTCAAACGATTTATTTTGTTTTGAAAGATAGCTCTCATTAAATGTAGATTTATCATAGTAACCACACAGTTCATAAAGCTTAAGTATAAGTTCACGGGTATTCAGATCCGTATATCCGGAAATTTTATCCATAAATGTCATTGACCCGAGCGGTTTTGTCATAAGGTCTTTTACGACCGGAAGCAAAAGCTTTGAGTCGTTGGTAGGGGATTTATCTTTGTCAAAATTAATCGGGATGGTAATGTCATCACGGCTCAGACCGCGGAACTCGAGAGTAAGATCAAGAATTGAAGCTGGATCATCCTGTGATAAAGCAGGATTTTGTAAAAATAGAATTATCAGAAACAGTAAAACACTTTTCATTCAGTCAGTAAAATTTTCATTAATATAATTTTTTAGAAAGTATTTATATATTCAATTTGAGTAATTACTAATTGCTAATTACTAATTAGAAACTTCTGAAAAACTCTTGTTATTTTTTTTTGAAACAATTCATAATTCGTAATTCTTAATTAGTAATTATTTAGTATAAGCGGCGTCAGGTCATTCGACCAGACGTATAACGTATACTCGAAAAATTATAAATGAAAACTGTTCACTGTACGGTTCTTACTTGCTTGATATTAAATACTCCCTACAATTGAATATTAAAATTAACTTTAGTAAATTTGGAAAAGCACAAGATCATACACTAATGAAGAATAGATTACTAAATAAACTTTCATCCCTTCTGCTTTACTTCAGCATACTCACATTCATCATTGCTTTTAATTTTTCGGATAATCCTAGAAGTGGATGGCAACAACAGATTTATTTTAGAAATTGATTCTGTTCGAACAGTTACATAGGTTACATAAAGTAAAACCGTAAATCACTTAGATACTAATCATCATCTTATGAAAAAACTTATCCTCCTCGAGCTTGCACTTCTTTTTCTTGCAACGACATTTCAGTCAGATAATCCTCCCGGATGGTATCAGCAACAGCTTCCCGTT
>JAWXBH010000176.1:0-39619 GCA_034439935.1 bacterium | reverse complement strand
AATATTACCAAAACAGATTGAATATAAAATTATTTAAATTTTTCAAAAACATTTTGGACTGTAATGGTAACTCATGTATTTAAAGCCCGCTATGTGAATTGAAGTTTAATTTAATGTTGAACATATTTGAAAAATTCCAAGAATGTATTAAATGATAAGAAAGTATATTACCAAGCCCTTGCGGGACATGGTAAAAAGAAAGGTTAAGAATATTTATGATGAGATTGAATTTAATAAAACAGAATTAGAATCGAAAATCCAGAAGCCAATCATTCCGGTTTTATATTTTCCATATTTACATGACACGCCGTCATATATTATACCCCAAAATAAAGTCGAACAGGAAGTTTGTGAACAGGGATTGCCTATTCCGCCTGATTCTCTCTGGCTTGGATATGGCTCTACAAAGGGTGATTATTTAGAGCCAGGTAAAAAGCAGGTTAATGTGATGATGAAGCTTTTGAAAGGTCAAGGGTTTGATCTTTCGGGAGAAAAAAAAATCCTTGATCTTGGATGCGGTGCCGGAAGAATGATCAGATGGCTCAAGCCATTATCCGGAGAATCTGAAATATGGGGGACTGATATAAGTTCAGAGCATATTTACTGGGCAAACAAGTATTTAAATCCGCCATTCAATTTTGCTACAACAACTACGGTTCCTCATCTCCCTTTTGAAGACAGATATTTTGATCTGATATACGCCGGATCAGTGTTTACGCATATTGATGACCTTGCAGAGTCATGGCTCCTCGAAGTAAAAAGAATATTGAAAGATGATGGCTTTCTTTACATAACTATACACGATAAAGGTACTTTTGATCTGATAAATTCAAAACCTGTATGGAAAGACAGTTTTATTTCCCAGATGCTGAATGAAAACAAGAAGTTTGTCGATGAAAACTTTGATGTATTTGTAATGATGAGAGGACCGGCGTCACAGGTGTTTTATGATATAGATTATTTCAGAAAATCAGTGAAAAACATTTTTGAAGTTCTTTCAGTCAATCCCGGTTCTTACGGTTATCAAACTGGAGTCGTTTTAAAAAGAAAACCGGCGCTTAAAAATTGACAAGATTTATTTCTCCCGGCATATTTAATAATTACACATATTCAAAGAAGTGGCATGTCGAACTTTTTCAGGAAAATGAATATGACGTCGAGCTATACGGGGCAAAAATAGATCATAAAAATTGTGATCTGAAAGTCTATCAGGACCTTCTGACTTTTTCTTTTATTAAGCAGAATATAAAAGAAGGAAGCAAAATTCTTGAAATAGGCGGTGGTCAGTCCAGAGTTTTGGATTATTTCAAAGATACTTATGAATGCTGGAACATAGATAAACTTGAAGGTTTTGGCAATGGTCCCACAAAAATAGATTCAGCGGGAGTGAATATTGTTTATGATTATATGGGAAATTTCAATAAACATCTGAAGCCCGAATATTTCGATTTTGTATTTTCAATCTCCGCTCTTGAGCATACTGATGTTGGAAATAATTTAAATTACCAAAACATACTTGACGACATTAACAGAGTTTTAAAACCTGAGAAATACTCTCTTCATAGTGTTGATCAGTGCATTGATGATGTTTCAGGCTTTCCCGATGCAAAGGATGAGGAGATAATTGTCTGGGTCAATCCTGTCATTGAATATCTGTTTGACAATCAGAAAATGGAAAACACTTATGTGCATCTTTTGAAAATAATGAGAGACCCTGAGCTTTTTTTTATGTCTGAAAAATATTACGCAGATAACTGGGAAGCGGTTACCGGCAAGCCCTACTCAGAGTTCGGTCTTGCCATGTCCTACAATTTTTTATGGAAAAAAATGTAATAATTATAATTAATGTTTTTAACTAACGATAAAATTAAATTATCAGATAAAATATGTATGAATTAGGAATTACCGACCACTGGTGGGATATTGCGAAGCGCCACACTGAGCTTTCGAATCATCCCAACACACTGAAGCCTCTCGGCTACGCATTTATTTTTGAATTAATTGAAGCCTTCAAACCAAAGAGAGTGCTTGAAGTCGGACATGGTGCCGGTTCATTTCTTTTCAGCACCTTTAAAGATAAAATTGAAGTCTGGGGACTGGATGCAGAAGTTAAGGACAGTTCCGTTTCAGTTGAAGATCTTAAAAATGTCAGAATATGGCATCCGGAAGTCAAGTTTGTAGAAGGTTTACTTGGAAGTAATATGGCTGAATTGCCTGATAATTATTTCGATCTGGTCTTTTCTGTTTCCGTAGTCGAGCATATACCTGAAGAAGTTTTACCTTCGGTATTTAAAGATGCCTACCGCATTTTGAAGCCGGGCGGAATATTTGCGCACAGCTATGATGTTTATTACGGTCAGAATGTGAAAGCATTATTTGATGCTTATGAAACTGCAGGCTTTGACTGGCTAAAATCAAAAGATACTATGAATGTATTTTGGGAAAAGTGGCTGTGTCCGGACGGAAACATTCCCGCGTCATTGTTTGAAAAGGTGGTAACAGAAAATCCGATGTTTGTATCTGAGGTTTATATGTGGCAGCAGGTGAGAGAAAAAAGACAGGCACCAATGAACTACTTTACGATCCTGAATGCGGGCAGAAAGCCTTTAGAGAAAACCGATTCGACGGAATCCCTTTCAAAGATCACTCCTGAAAATTTTGACGAATTTACTTACTCAAGAAAAGATCATTTTGATTTCTTTAATAAAGCAGGTTACACTGACGAGCTATTCAAATCCGGGATCGATACTGAATTCAGCGATTTAAGATCTTATCAGGAGCTGCTTGCATATTCCTTCATAAAGGAAAATATTCCTGCCGGTTCAAAGATACTTGAGATCGGTGGAAACTATCCGACCATTTTAAGAAGATTAAAAGAGGACTATGAATGCTGGGATCTTTACTCTTCGGATGAAGCCATAACACATTTAAATGAACAGGACAGTAAAGACATTAAATTAATAAAAGACAACATTGGAAATTTTAGTAAGGAATTACCAGATAATTATTTTGATTTTGTTTTTTCAGTATCAGCTTTAAATGAAACTCCTGATGATGAGGAAAAATACTATGAGAATATTCTGAAGGACATAAACCGCATCCTTAAGCCGGGTGGTTACTCAATGCATTCATTTGTGCTTCTCTGGGGTGAGACAAACCGCGTCTGGACGAGCAGATTGATTTCCTACTTGTATGATAATCAGAAGATCATTAATGACTTTGTTCATCCATTCAAACTAGTTCTTGATAAAGAATTGTATATGATGTCGGAAAAATTTTACAATGCTAACTGGGAATCCATTACAAAAAAGTCATACAGAAAATTCGGTAAACCTTTTTCATACAATGTGATATGGAAAAAGGACTGATGCCCGGATGATTCAATCAAATCTTTTCCAATACCACAAAACATCTGAATGCAATCAAGGGGGCAATTGGTTTTGCCATCTTCTCAAGTCTTTGAAAAACCGGAATGAATGAATCGGGTATCATTGATTTGTTTTCAAAACCACCTGAAGCAGGGTAGAGAATGAAACTTAGCTTTTCCTTAATATCAATTTTAAATGTCTCTCCGAAAACACTTCTAAACTTTCTTATATGTTTAAAAAATATAAGGTAGGGAATTGCCTGATTGGAATGCCATGGATCTTTATTCTGAATTTCCGTTTTTGAAAAATAATCTTCCGTGAATTCAAATGGTTCGGGATGGTACTTTTTATAAATGATCAGAGAGAACGGCGACGGATACGGCTCAAGCATAATCAATCTTCCGCCTTTTTTAAGCACTCTTCCTGCTTCTTCAAGAAACATTACCGGGTTATACAAATGATGAAGCACATCAATCATAACAATATTAGAAAGTCCTTTGTCTTTAAACGGCATATTGTGTGCGTCAAAACACATGTCCAGCCAGTCACAGTTTTCTATATCTGCAGAGATTGTCTCGGGAAAGTATTCCTTGAAATTGCCACTGCCGGCTCCAAGCTCAACTGTCTTGCCTTCAACATTACTCATTACGCCAATGATCTTTGTATACCACTCTTCATAGATCACCCTGAGGATCTTTTTTTCTTCCCAGGTCTTTTTATGTCTTTCAAGTATAGTCGCCATTTCAGGTAAATTTGAATTTTCTCATTGCAAAGAATGTCATCTTGATAAGCATCCAGCCGTGTTTAAATCTTGATATGTTTGTCTCACCATAAACTCTTGCTTTGTAACGTATAGGGATTTCAGCGAACTTCAAATTCATTTTTGCTGCACCGAATATCAGATCAAAATCACCGAACGGATCAAAGTCCCCAAGAAATTTCTTCGCAATTTTCAGCTTCTCATAATTATCCTTTGTAATAACTTTTGTTCCGCAGAGAGTATCTTTTATTCTTTGATTAAGTATCCACGTAAACATGATTGAAAAAAACTTATTGCCGATGATGTTAAGAGTTCGCATTGCATCCTTCTCAAGAGGGTAAACAAGCCGTGACCCGTTAAGGAATTCACCCTTGCCTTTTGAAATGGCTTCGTAAAATTTTGAAAGGTCTTCTGGAGGAACAGTCATATCTGCGTCAAGGATCATAAGTATTTCACCAGTTGCCATCTCAAAACCTTTTCTAACCGCATCCGCCTTCCCTTTACCATCCTGCTTTGTGAATTTCAAATCAAATTGCTGCGAATATTTTTCACAGATCAATTTTATTTGTTCGTAAGTATCATCGGTGGAATTTCCTTCAACAAAAATTATTTCAGTATGCCTGCCCATCTGTGGAATCCGGTTTACGATCTGCTCAATGTTTCCCTTCTCGTTCCTTGCCGGGACAACAACGCTTACCGTATCAGGCAAATTTTCAGTTTGGGATATCTTTGAAATGATAAACCTGTTAAGACAAAGCCTGTTGAGCAGGGGAAGATTTGCAACAAACTTATTTATGAAATTTGAAACAAGAGGAATGTTAACCGGTATGAGGAATTTTTTCCCGGTTTTAATCACATCATAGTTGCTGAGCTGAAGCAGATTTGCAATGTCCCTGATGTCGAGCCAGTTGCTTCTGAGCTGTGGCATTTTCAGCTTTAAGGTCTCGGCAAGATCCAGCACCGGAAGCCAGAGAAAATTAATGTAAGTAATGATAATCCTGGTTTCACTATGGCATAATCTGTAAATCTGATCCAGCGATCTCTGTATATCTTCAAAGTAGCCAATGGTATCGGATATAATTATGTAATCAAATTTTTCATATAAAGTAATATTGTCGGAATCCATTACATAAAAATGATAATCAGGATAATTTGTTTTTGCAATCTTTATCATTTCGGGGGATAGATCAATGCCGGCTCCAAAAGATGGTTTCAATTGATCTAATAAAAATCCTGTAGCGCATCCGATCTCCATTACCTTACTGTTTTCAGGAATGTTAAATTTTAAAAAATCGGTAAGGTTTTTGTAGTAATACTTATTTTTCTTTATCCACTTAGCCCTCTCAGACGAGAGCTCATCCATTTGCTTGATTACTTTTTCCTTAAATGGTGTCATGGATTAATTGAAAATGTTTTTAAGAAGTGCTAAAAATAATATTTGCAGAAAATAATTATTTAATTCTATCAGGGTTTATTAAATTAAACTGTATCGCTTTAAGAAAAACAAATTCAGAATTACAATAGAATACATAACTCATGCTTCAGCTTTTTGCTTTACTTCGGACTTCTTAAGCAATAGCCCTGCCAAGGATTTTGCCTGCGTTCTTAATTCGGGTACTGCAGTTGACTCCCACAGAATGCCCTTAAGCATCGATCCGATGGTAAAAAAATTTGAAGAGACCGAATGATCCTTATGAATTATTGTTCCGTCCGGTAAAGCATTTATCCCTAACTTCATTTCATCATTTGAGATCAAACCTCTTCTTAAAAGATTTTTTATTAACGGGCTTTCCAACCGGTTTAGATCCGTTGCCGGACCTGTGCAATTGATGACTCTGTCAACTTTAAGTTCTTTTTCTTCCTGAAATTTTTTGTCCTGATAAACTACATCAATGAATTTTCCATTCTCCTTAAGTACTTTTAGCCGACCTCCAATTATCTCAAGTTTTCCGTCCGCTATCATACTTTGCATTTGATCATAAATTTCTTTTGGAAGCCTGTGCCTTGCCACACCCCAAAGGTGGCGTATGTGCGACATGAATCTGATTTTATCCTTGAGCGTAAGACTAAGCCATATCTCCTGCGTCTTTGGTCTGATTGCATCTACAACAGCTTCACCCGTAATGCCGTGAGACAGCACATACTTTATATGTTTCCGGAAAATATTATAAAGCTTTGGAATACTATACGGAGGATGAAGCTCTTCAAGAATATCGGTATACGGTTTCCGCTTTTTATGTGACAAAGGGAAAAATCCTTTTGTTGAAATTGCATAAATCTTACCTTCGTATTTTTCATCAATTAGGCTCAGAACATTATCAACCATCGTTAGCCCTGTTCCTATTATCAGTATATTATTCTCATGCTTCACTCCCTGTATTGATTTTTTCAGCCAGGGATTTCTAAAATATTTCTTTGAAGCATAAAAACCATCATCTTTTATCTTCGGATTGTCCGGAAGAAAATTTCCTAAGGCAAGTACTACTATATCTGCTTTAAAAGAAGACCCGCTCTTAAGAATAATTTCAGATACTTCTTCATTCTGAATTATATCGGTTGCCTCGTCACTGATTATTTTTACATTAACATAATAAGGAGCATCCTCCACGACTTTGGTAAAAAGCTCTTCAAGATATTGTCCGTAAACAACCCTCGGAAGAAATCTGTCATTCAGTTCATCATTCACAAATTCCTGATACCGTTGTTTTGATTTGACCCAGTTGATAAAATGCTCGGGCTCATCAGGGAAAGCACTCATCTTCGCTGCAGGTACATTAAGTACATGCCGGCTGTTGTATGAACTGAAGGCAATTCCTTTTCCATTTGGATTTTCACAGTTTATTAAGATAATGTTTAAGGGTTTTGTTGCCTGCTTTATTAATTGGATCAATGTAACAGATCCGCAGAAACCGCCGCCTATAACCGCGATTGAAGGCGCAGAATTTAGATTCATGTATTAAAATTTATATAATTTACTTTATTATTATCTCTTTTTAAATTTAAAAATTAGACCTGCATAGCCGGGGAATGGAGCTGATCGGGCAGCCGCTTATAATTGTGTTCAGTATTTGTAATTTCGAAATGGTCTGATTTTTCAGGCAGTAATGAATTAAGACAGATTGTCTTTGATTAATTCACAGACACTTTTAATATCGATCTCTTTCAGCTCCTGATAAACCGGCAGACAGGCAATTCGAGAAGCAATGCTTTCTGAAACAGGACAAGCATTACCTTTGACGTATGGTAGTTTATTAAGCGATGGGTAAAAATATCTTCTTATATTAATATTGTTTTCAGATAAATATTTTTTTACAGACAGCATTTTAATTTCAGACGGAAACAGAACAGGGAAGTAGGAAAAATTGTAATCTATGTTTTCAGGTATTACCGGAAATTCAAGATCAGTATCTTTCAGATATTTACGGTAAAGTTGATTGATATGCTTTCTTTCTTTTATGAAATCACTGATCCTCGGCAGCAGGCAATGCCCCATTGCTGCGTTGAATTCAGATGTCCTGCCGTTAATTCCAAGTGAGAAGTATTCATCATCAAGATGACCAAAGGCACGATACAGGAAAAGTTTCTCCGCAAGCTTGTCATCGTTTGTAATTATGGCGCCGCCTTCTATTGTATGAAATAATTTCGTCGCATGAAAACTTATCGTTGATACATCTCCAAAATTAAAAACCGAATCCTTGCCGATATTTACCCCGAATGCATGAGCCCCGTCATAAATAACTTTCAGATTATGCTTTGCCGCTATCCTGCCGATCTTTTCAACATCACATGGAAACCCGTAAACGTGAGTTGGCATTATTGCGGTTGTGTTCTCTGTAATGCAGCTTTCAATTTTGTCCGCATCAATGCAGTATGTCTTATCATTAATGTCACAAAAGACAGGCTGGCAGTTTTCCCAAAGTATTGAAGTAGTTGTCGCAACATAGGAAAAGGGAGTAGTGATGATCTCTCCTTTAAGCTCCAGTGCTTTGATCGCGATTTGCAGGGCGATAGTTCCGTTTGAAACCAGGAGAAGATTCTTTACTCCAAGATAATCTCTTAACTTGCTCTCAAGCTCTTCGGTAAGAGGTCCCTGATTTGTTACCCAGTTGGTTTCCCAGATAGTTTTTAGCCGGCTGATGTATTCATCTATCGGCGGCAGAAAGGTCTTGGTGACATTTATCAAAGCAGAAGGATTTTTGTTAGGAATAATTTTTAAAAAATTTTCTCTGATAAAAATCGTAAGCTATTTTTGGAGGATAATCAAATGTCTTAAGGTAGTTGCGGGTAAGCCTTTTTATTCTTCTGATCAGTGGGATTTTAAGAATGTATTTCTGAAAGAATTTTAATTTTTTAATTGCATATTTGTCCTCACGCGGAAGAGTTTCAAGATTAGTTACCTGGTCAATTTCATATAAATAAGAATCGATCTTCTCAAGAGACAATTGGTCTTTGGTCCTGAACCGGAATCCTGCAAATACAGTGTCTGCAGAATAAAGTTTTGCGAAACGAAAAAATCTCAGCCATAATTCATAATCACCGGCGTACTTAAGATCCGTATTGATCTTTCCGCCTGCCTTCAGCCATAATCTTCGCCTCCAGAAAATTGATTCCTGCTGTATCCATTGGTAATCACCAAGGTAATAGTTAAACTTGGACCACTTCTTCATATCCTTTACATCAACTATCGTTCCTTCATCATTATAAAATGAAGCTCTGCCGAGTATCCAGTCGACATCCTC
The DNA here is from genome assembly GCA_034439935.1 of bacterium. GTDB lineage: Bacteria > Bacteroidota > Ignavibacteria > Tepidaquicellales > Tepidaquicellaceae > JAGPCH01. Next base: position 30,752 of record JAWXBH010000176.1, on the reverse strand, counting down.
ATTCCCGGAAAATATTGTCGCCGCTGAATAAAAAGCATTGGTGTAATATTTATCATCGGAATTTATGTAAGCCATTATCTCTCCGGTAGATACTTTGAATCCCTTCTGAATGGCATCATACATCCCGCTGTCGGGCTCGCTTATCCAATATGAAAGCCAGGGCTCGTATTTTTTTATGATGTCTACGGTGCCATCGGTGCTGCCGCCGTCAATGATTATGTATTCAAGGTTAGGATACTCCTGATCAAGTACTGAACGAATTGTGTCTTCGATGTAATCAACCATATTAAAAGAAACTGTCACAATGGAGATCTTCGGCCACTCTTTTCCGTCAGGTGTAAGTTCAGGAATAAATTTCTTAGTAATGCGCCGGGGCAGCTCACTAATTTCCCGGACCTGTTCTGATTCATCCAACGTAACTGAATCCGATTCTTCAGACTGCATTTTTAATATTTATATTAATTGTTGATCTCATAAACTTTCATTAACTGAAACTTCCCATTCAAGCTTTGGCTTAAGCAAACCGTCAATCCTTCCGTTCTTGCCATGATCATAATTTACTTCACTTGTTATTTCAAATGTCAGCAGATCCGAATACTCATACAATACTTCAGTCGAATCCTTAAGAATATAAATACGGCTAATAGTAAATTTACCTTCATTAAGAAGGTCGGGTGGAATTTTACAGTTGGCGCTAAACTGTCCTTTGTGAGTCATGAAGCTCAGGTTTGTCAAAGCCGTGCTTCCGATGAATACGAGGTTTTCATATTCATCTGTTAAATGAAATGTTATGTGAACATTAAACTCATATTCAAGAAGACTGTAAAAAACAAATTTAAAAATAAAAGGATCACCGGCTCGGATCACAGGTAAATTTGTAAGAGGACGCACTTCCGCTTTCAAAAGCTTTATCGAGTCTGAGCTTGGTGCATCATCAAAATCCCAGCTTTGAGAGGTCTTATCAACATTGATCATTCCGAGATATTGTGACACTACATCGTTTGTATCTCCGTAATTTGCAATAACGCCGTTACGGAGAAAGATAGATTTTTTGCAAAGTGATTGAATGGGAAGCATATTGTGTGTGACAAGAATCACTGCCGTTCCTTCCTTAGCTTTTTGCATCATCCTGGCAAGACTCTTCCTTTGAAACTCGGCATCTCCCACAGATAGAACTTCATCAATGATCATCACATCAGTCTGAATATTTGCAGCAATGGAAAATGCGAGACGGATCCTCATGCCTGTAGAATACTTCTTTACCTGTGTGTCTATGAACTTTTCTATACCCGAAAAATCTATGATCTCATCAAACTTCTTATCGATCTCTTTCTTTGTCATTCCAAGTATAGTACCGTTGAGATAAACATTTTCCCTGCCGGTAAGCTCATTATTAAAGCCGGTTCCTACTTCGAGCAGACTTGCGACACGACCGTAAACTTCTGCATAGCCGGATGTCGGACTGGTAACGCGTGAAAGTATTTTCAGCAGGGTACTTTTTCCTGCGCCATTCTTTCCGATAATGCCTAAAGTTTCACCGTGATTAAGCTCGAATGAAATATTTTTTAATGCCCAGAACAGATCATCGGTTTCTTCCGCGTGCTTATAGGTATTTAGTCTTTTAAGAATGTTATAATTTTTGGTCGGGGATTTTAACCAGGACAAGATAGAGCCGCCGAGAGTCTCACTTCTTGTTTCACGCAATCCTATCAAATAAGCTTTACTAACATCGTTAACTTTTATGGCAATATCAGACATACATCTTTCTTAGAATAAAACTTATAATTAAAAAAATTAAGCAACGTCCGCAAAAACTCTTTCTGTCCTGTTAAAATATCTTAATCCTGTAAAAAAACAAATCAACGCGCTGATACTTCCTATACCGATAAGATCCCAGGGCATAGGTTTAAATCCAAGCAGACACGCTCTGAAACCTTCTATCACGCCTGCCATAGGATAAATTCCGTAGACCAGATACCAGTTATATCCGAATTTTTCCAGTATCAGCGAAGCAGGGAAAACTACAGGAGCGCCATACATAAGAAGCGTAGTGATAAATCCGATGGCGAACTTCACATCCCTGTATTGAATCGCCAGTGAAGACAGCCACATCCCTATACCGAGTGAAGTGAGCATCATAAGGAAAATCAGAACAGGCAGAAATAAAATATTAATGTTCGGATAAATATTATAAAAAAACATCATTATCAGAAGAATGAAGAAAGCGATCGTGAAATCCGCCAGCTTTGATAAGACCGGTGTAAGCGGAATGAGTATTCTGGGAAAGTATACCTTTGTAAAAACACTTGCTGAGCCAATGAGACTGGAGCTTGCTCCGCTCAATGATTGTGAAAAATAATTGAAAGGCAAAATTGCTGCAAATGAAAAAACAGGATATGGTATTCCGTCACTTGAAATTGAAGCAAGCTTCCCGAAAATCACAGAGAAAATTACCATCTGAAACAACGGATTAATGATTGCCCACAACACACCGAGTACGGTCTGTTTATATAAAACCGTGACGTCTCTCATCACGAAGAAGTATAAAAGATCCTTATAATATATAAGCTCTTTGAAATTGAAAAACTTCTTACTCCGTGTTGATTCTATTAATATTCTTGTATTTGAATTCAATCGTGACGAATAATTATCTTAGTATTGCAAGTTTTTGTGTTGTCGTTTCTATCTGTGAATTTCCCTGTATGATTAATTTATACAGATATGTTCCGTTTGCCATGTAATCACCGTCATTATCTTTTCCGTCCCAGTAAATTGTATTGTAGCCTACGTTTGCAGGAACATTAAGCTCCTTCACTAATCTTCCGGCTACGGAATAAATCTTAACCTTACAGGAAGTCGGGTTTAGCTCACCCGAAAGCATGAACATAAAATTCGTTTCCGTCTTCATTGGATTTGGATAATTGGCAATGTTGAAAATCCTGAGATTGTTGTCGACAACAAAAGTATTAACTATCGAATCGGATAAGTTTCCCGTAATGTCTGTTGCAACGAATTTTACTTTATGAGATCCTGTTGACAGCAACGGTTTAAAAATTACCGTTGCCTGCAAAAATCTATTGTCAGGAAAGGAAATATCGATCAAGGGATTCGGCATCCCGTTCAGATAGTAAGGTATGTATTTATTATCAAGAAATACTTTGACATTTGAAGTATCACTGATCACCATTCTGCTGTCATCAAAGAACTTACTGACGATTTCAGGGTTTGAAGGAACAAAATCTCCGTTCTGAATTTTAACTCCGTTGTAGGTAACATCCATTATCGGATTTATTGTATCACCCTGAAGAACAAATTTTGTGATGGCTGTATTGTTGAAAGAAAAAATTTCATTTCGCTGTCCGAGGATCGTGGTTTCAAAATAAAGATCAAGAGTATCGCTGGCGGTCTTCTGATCTCTCAGTCCCGCTGTGGAAAATTTTACATAGGACGTAAGCATGCTGTCAACTTTAAGCGGAGTAGAAATCGTATCCAGCAGTATAATATTCTCAACGCCTTTATTTTTTACATACCATTTATTTACATACTGCGGGACATCAATAAAGCCGACACTGTAATAATCTACCGAGAACCCTATTGTATCTCCTTCCTGAACTGTAGTATCGCCGCCGGTGAAAGAATAATTGTCAGGAGCAAGTTCAGCCGGTGGAACATATTTGAAATTGAGCGATTGAAAAGCAGGGGACTCAAGCCCGTTCAGTGTATCAATGCGAAGATTGGCATTAAGACGTAAGTTTGGATAAAGATAAAAATTAGTTGTATCAATGTTAACGAATGAATTGCTTGAAATGCCTGACCGAAGAGGAACGGAGATATTATCCCTGTCTATTCCGATTATGTCAAATGTAACTGATGAATTTGCCGGAACAGTTTGCTGCCATGAAAAGCTTTTCCATCGGTCAGCCGGTCCGAAGGTTTGTGAAACAATTCCTGAAGTCGCCTGAAATACGGGATTAACCTGACAAAGAAGCGGCTCCCAGACATTGTTGGATAGATACATGTGATATTGTTCGCAGGTCTGTGTAGTATCAGCTCCCAGATAACCGAAGAAAACCCAGGTATCAAAAAAATCTATTCTGACTGAATCAATATATCTGCTTCCGAATTCCCTGAATTTTGCAATCACATCAGGACGAAGGCTGTCTGCATTTGCCACATAAGAAGCAATGTAGCCCATCATATAATCGGAGTTATCAAAAGTATTTAAAAAATTCAGAACTGAATCCGAGGATTGCGGTGAGTTCATCCGGAAATTTTTTATTGATGAAATCGAACCGCTGAGCCGTTTTACTTTCGCAATATTCAAACCGGTATTCTGACCACCGTCACTATAGTATGTTACATTGATCGTTCCGTTGTTTATGATAAAGTAAGACGCTTCAGGTCCGTTGCTTCCCTGAGACCTGATGGAGATTTCGCCGTTAACGGTATTCAGCTTGAATCCATCGGCTGAATAGTTGACGTTAGTCAGTCCGCTTTCGGAATACTGGCTTGGCTTCAGTGTATAAATTGTATAAGCTGAATCACTTGAATTATCAGACTTGTCTGTAATACCGGGATTGTAAATTACGCGGGTGATCTCAGACCAGCCCGAGCTGTCATTGTTTATGAGTGAATTTGTCCTCAGATAATAGAGCGTATTAACATTCTGTACAGGGATCGTGATATCAAAATTAGTTACAACTCCGGAAATATTATTGTTATTGTATGTCTGTAATACTGAAGAGTTAAATGCTGCCGATGTGTCGATCTGGAGTATGACCTTTACATTCCCTGAGCTTGTTTCAGTATTTGGATTCAGCCCTGTGAATCTGAAGCTTGCTGTTTGCAGCAATGCATTATCCAGCGGCTTGATCGGAACATAAGATAAATTTCTCAGAGTAAGCGGAAATGTAACCGAATCATTCAAATTGTATTCCTGCGGATAAGAATCAAAAGGATCTAATATGACCGTCATAGTATAGTTTCCGATCGTATCGATCTCAAAGATATGACGCAGTGTATCAATGTAACCGAATGTTGTGATCAGTGTATCCTTGCTGATCGTAGGTACACCGTTCTTCCGCAATTGAAATCTTATTCTTGCAGTGTCAACGTATGTTCCAAGATTTTTTGGATATACTGACAGCTTAATTTCTTCACCAAGAGTCGGGAAAGGATTTGATAAGCTGTAATCATTTTGAGTGATCTCAAATTCAGGTTTGTTGGGCATTGGAAGTTTGGTGGCAGGATCACCAAGAAGGTTGTAGCAGTTAATGGTATTCCTTGATGTAAATGAATTTGAGTCTCTGCTCATTTGCTGTGACGCATAGGTAACAAGTTCTCCAATGCTTCTTGCACTGTCTCTGGAAAAATGCCTAAGCACGCTCTTGTTAAATACATCGCCGGCTCCCGAGAAGCTCCAGCCTGTCGTCCCAATAAATCCGATCGCGCATTTGTTGGGTGTATTAATAAATTTTTCTCCGAAGCTCCGCACATTCGGTTCTGAACATTTTCCTGTGTAACAGGTAAAGCTTAGGACGAGCGGCTGTCTTGAGCCGTTATTAAGCGTTGAAGGATCGTCAAGACCTATTTCCCAGTCCTGCGCGGCAGCGTGCCCAATGAAGTTTATCATCAACGCGCCCCTGTCAATTTCTTTCTTGATCGAGTCTCTGTAATTGTATGTTATGAATCCCGCGGAATCATTTCTGTAAATTCTCGAAACCTGCATAGAAGGCGGCGCAGGTTTTATGTATGTATTCAATAGGTCTTCGGACTTTCCCTGAAAGTTGAGCTGCTCATTTCTTGATCCGCCCCCGGTTACGGAAATAAAATTTTTCCACCACTTCTCTGGCTGGCGTGTATCAAAAGTAATTATTTTATTTACAAGATCCTGAGCTTCAGCCGTTGTATAAGCAGGAAGCCGCCCCACTGATATCTGATGGTAATATGTAAACGTTCCTATATTAAAATTAACAAAGTAACCGTCTGAAGGTGGATTACCGTAGGTCGGAACAAAATTGTGATAGTATATTGAGGATGGACTGTTTCTCTTTGGATCAAGAGAACCCCTTCCGAAGAGACATAAAAATTCAGGCTTTGGCGAAGCCCAGGTCTCATAAGCATTCTTGACGAAGTATCTCATGGCGACAGGGTTTTCAATTCCGTAATTAAACACATCAAAAATATCTTCCACTTCCGCTTTAAAAGAATTATAATTATCATGAGACTGCCTGTGATTCTTTAGCTGTTCCGCCTGTCCTTCAAATATTTTATTATAGATAATTAAATATTGCGCTGTATTATTCGCAGATGCCAGATCTTTTACCTGTTTCTGATAAATCTTAAACGGCTTCTTCGAAATATTATTATTTATAATCCTGAATGAAGAGTTGCTCCTGCCAGTGTATGTTAATGTATTCTGATTCGTAGTATAATTTTCAAGCCGTATATTATTTTCAATGTCATAAATGTTAACAGGATTGGAACCGTTAAATCCCGAAAGCGTAATCTTTCTTGAAGTAGTATCAGTGCCTGATAATTTTACCAGCAGCTCATTATTTCTGATCGTAAAATCCCTCGGATAATAGAAATCGAAAAAATCAACATCGAGCTTTGGCAGGAAATACTGATTGCCTAAAGGTATGTAACGAAGCGATACATTGTTTACGGTATTGTTCGATAAGAACGACGATGTAAAAGTTATGGTGGTATCAAAGCGGATCAGATTATTTCTTATAAGAGTATCAACAGCAACATTATTTATGAGAATCTCAACGCGGTGCTCATTGAAAACCGAATCGGTAAAAGAGACCGGCTTGGCAAATATCTTTAAGCTGCATAAGCCCGCCGATGGTGAAAGGTCATTAATAAAAACCGTATCACCTAAGGTTTCATTGGTTGACATTTCCCTCCAGAACCATGCTTCGCCCGGTACAAGCTCAGTACTGAAATATCGGAAATCAGATGCAGGATTTATCGTCTCTCCGAGATAATAAAAATTATCTTTTTCGAAATGAACTTTCTTTATAAAATTATTTTGAGGCAGAGTTAATGAAGAAATATATGTCGAAGTCTCCATTCTCAATCCGTTGCTTCCGCCCCAGTCTATCCAGTAAACATTGGTGTCGGAGTACTGATTATAATATTCATCTACAGTATAAATGATCTGATTTGAAAAGCCGTCACGGCGCGGGGTGAGACCGCCGTAATTCCTCTTTCCGTAAAAATCAAAAAAGTCTGCAGGATCAAATGTACCGTCATTTTCTCCCTGAAAGTATATTGGCAACTGAACTCCCTTATACAAAATTTTAACAGTTCTCGGATCAATGCCTGAAGTAGTTATACCGGCATTGGAAAAATCAGAACTGTTGATTCTGTAGATTCCGTCTTCGTGAATTAAAAGCTTTAGATAGGTTTTGTTTGGAGTTATCCAGTTGTAATTGTTTTGTGAGAATGAATTGCCTGCATATAGCATGCAGACAAGCAAGATCAAATGTAATTTTCTCATATATAGAAAGTAGAATTTGTTAATAAAAATCGTAACTTTAATTCATACTCTCCTTATTTGTTTGAATTTGGATTTGGATTAGGTTTTGTGCAAACAATATACAACTTTTATGCAGAAATTTCACTTTAATTTAGTTTAAATTTTGTAAAGCTTTCTTCGCAAAACGAATCAGACCGGCGGCGGTTTGCATAAAGTTTGTAAAACTTGTAAAGTTTATTACTCGGGAGGTGGAATTACAAAATTTAGTATTAATTATTCCTCATTAAATTAGCGGTTTCTAATTACCCTGAACACAAATTTCGGAATTCCAATCACATATTTTCTGAAATTCTTTACAGGATCATAAAATAATCTTACAGTCCACTCCAAACCTAACCTCCTCATGAGTAGCGGTCCTCGCAACTTTCTTTTAGCGAAAACCTTTATACCGTCCCCGACGGCAAGTATAACTTTAAATTTTATTCTATCAATGTTTTCATAGATCCACTTTTCCTGAAACGGACAGCTCAAACCGATTATAATTATGTCCGGCTCAATCTTATTTATTTTGCTGATGACGTCTTCATTAATGTAATGGTATCCTTCATTGGTTCCTTTCACATTAAGCATAGGATAAGCTGATCTGATGTATTGCAAAGTTTCATCATCGTGACCGAAAAAAAAATATTTCCAGTCATTCTTTATTGACTCTTCAATTAACAGCGGATAAAAATCCGAACCCGTAATTCTTTTCTTCAGACCTCTTTTGCCGTGCAGAAATTTCGAAGCAAGATAGACGCCCGTTCCGTCAGGATGAACAAGCGTGAAGTTTTCGTATATTTGCTGAAGTTCGGGACTTTCATAGATCTTGTTCAGGGTATCGGCGTTTGCATACGCGATGGCTGCTTTATCATTTTTTTGGATCAACTCCTTTATGAGATGAAGAAATGTTTCATAAGTCAGAATGTTAACTCTTGTTCCTAATATTTTTACGGAAGCTGATTTCATATTTTACATCAAACTGTCATACAGATTTTCAATTTCCGTAATCACGGTTTGTTCGGTGTACTTTTTTAAAACAAGCTGATTAAGATTCACAGCGCAGTTGTAAGCTAATGTCTTATCATTTCTGAATAAACGGATCTTATCGGCGAGCTCTTGCGAATTTTTTTTTCTGAACAGCAGACCGTTGACATTATTAATGATGACTTCCGGGATACCGTCTGCGTCAGAACCTATAAAGGGTTTGCTTTGCAGTCCGCTCTGCAGCATAAATCCGGGCAATGGATCTCTCAGCGAACTCAGAACGCAGACATCCGCGCGTCTGAAATATTCTGACAGATCTTTTTGCGGAACGAACATCTCAACATCAAGAGATTTCTCTTTAATTATCTTCTCATAAAGTTCTTTCTCTTCACCTTCGCCTGCGAGAATTAATTTTATTTTGAATTCATCGATCAATGCCATCGCATTTAATAAAGTCGCGTAGTCCTTTTCTTTGTGAAACCTTCCTGCGGAAAACAATGTGAAATGTTTGTCTGACCCCGGTTTAACAGTTTCATTAATAGCCGGTAACTCTTCGCTGTCAACGAAATTTGGTATTAAAAATATTTTCCTGTTGCTCACAATGAATTTCTCAATTAGCATTTTTTGGACAACATTACTGACAGCGATTATTCTGTCCGATTTATATTCAACAAAAAATCTTTTATCAACAAGGCTTAACGCTGTAAACACAGTTCTGAAATTTTCTCCCACGACTGAATTTGCAAGTAATTCATAATACCTGTGATGCGAATGTACAATATCTATCCTGTTACTTTTTATTAAACCGGCAAGAGAGCTGACTGAACTTAGGAATGAAGTTTTTTTTGATAAAGAAGGTAAGCTGAAAAAAGGAATCGATAGATCTTCCAATCTTTCGGAAGCAGTAACACTATTACTGCAAAGGAAAACATTGTGTCCCGATCTTTTCAGATACTTGAGAAGAAGGTAAACATAATATGATCTTCCGTCACCATAGCCAAAGTCGGGAGTAAGATGGAGAATTCTGTACTTCATTTTTTCAGTTTTCTAAAACCGTCTTTTGTAGTAATGTATATATCTACTTTATCGGAAAGAATTCTCATTCCAAGGTAGGTGGGCTTTCTGAATAAGTTCATCTCAGAAAGCCGAAGCTCAATATCCCTGTCCTTATATTTGCTTCTGAAAGCATCGAGCTGAATAAAATATCCCGTCTCGCCTGTGGTCTGCAGCTCAAACTCGGTTGGTGAAAGTTCATTAATGACGATCTCCGAATTCAGTGAATTAATATCGAGTCCTCCTACCAGCACAATGTCAATTATCCTGTCCTTGAGTACAAACTCACCATACTTCCAGTAATTGTATGCGCCCGTAGCATAATCAAGCATGTGCGCCTGCTTGAAACGGGATGGCAGTCCGATGACAATGTTCCTTCTCTGAGTATCGATATTTACATCAATAAGACTTTTAATGCTAGTTACAGATACATCGTATGCGTATTTCCATTCGAGTATCAGTGAGTTACTCAGTTTACTGAAAAGCAGCAGGACTAAAATCAAAATTATCTGAAAATATCTTAGGTTGATGTCAAGCTTTGTAAAGACTATCAGCAAAGAAAAAAAGAAAATTATAAAAGGGATCAGTGCAAGCTGAGGTCTGAAATATCCCGCTATTATATTCGGAGCAATTGAAATTAAAAAAATAAGGGTAAGGATCCCGAGGTAACCATACTTGCCCTTTCTTATCAGAATGAACAGCACGCTTATCATCACAATCAGAATTACAAAAAAATAAATCAGAAAAAGCGTATTCTGTTCATAAACATTATTCTGAATCGAAAGATAATCGTAAGGAACAATGATTGAAAGAAATGCTTTGAATGAAACACTCAGACTTGATAGCAATCCCGGCGACTGAAAGGCAGTCGCGACCTCTTTTGGCTTAAGACCCAGAAGGAATACCCTGTATGAGAAATAAATTATGAGTACAAGGAACTGAAATCCGATAAGCTTTTTCATTTCAAATACCTTCTCCTTATTATACACAAGCAATACAAGCATGATGGTAATGAAAGGCAATATGACGGAAGTTTCTTTTGTCAGGAGCGCAAGTAAAAAGAAAAAGCCGGTAAAGTACATTTTGATATCTGTGCTGCTCTCAGTGTATGAGAATACAAAATTAAGCGCAGCGAATATGAATACTCCGCATAAGAGATCAACCTTACCTGCCGTCCAGCAGATATCATTGAGATTGTTCGGATAGAGCAGGCAGATCAGTATCAGCGCGACCGAAAAGTATAGTCGTTTGGTTATCTTATAAAATAAATTTGCAGCAAGGAATATTAGCACGTAAAAATAGATGAGATTTTCTATCCTGAAGAAGATAAAATTATCTTTAGCGGAATCAAAAAGATTGTTGACAGCTATGCTGAGATTGATCGAAATAAACCAAAGCGGACGAAGATGCAGACTGTTGTAATAAGGAACGGAGCTTGTAAATTTCTGCAGTAAAGTAGAGCTCTGTGCCGAAATGAAATTCAGGTAATCATCGGATAATAGCCCGATCTGAAAATATCCGGATACTGCAATGAATATCGTAAAGATCAGAAAAATAAATATGGAAAAGAATAGTAAAGAATACTTACCGTTAAAAATGAGTTTGTTTATCAATTCAAATTATTTTAGAAGATCGCTTAATTTTTCCCTGTGCTCCTTTACATCTTCAAAGACCGACTGAAGACGGTGTCTCAGTCTTAATGCGGTTATCTTTTCGAAAATACTTTCGGGGAAGAAAGTATTCAGGTAAGCCAGAGATTTTTTGAAAGTTATGTCCTTTGCATATAGCTGTCTTGATACGCTTTTACTTCCGTAAAAATACTCTATCCAGAATAAGATGTTATTCCAAAATTTTTTCTCATTTGCCTGATCTGTCTTTTCAGACTTGCTCAGAGCATTTGCCCGCAATACTTCATAAATTTTATGACTGCTTCCCCTGCTGCTCAATGAATTACTTCTCATTCTTGTATAAACCATAACTTCAGGTAATATCCGGAATTGTAATTTGTCCCGCAGCCGGAACCAAAGTTCAAAATCTTCATAACAGCCGAAGTCTTCGTTGTAACCGCCTTCATCAAGGATCTTTTCTTTTTTATAAATTACCGCTGAATGATTTACGGGATTGTGAATATTCAAAAACTCTTTTATGCTCTTGTCATCAGACGGAGGTTTAATGGTAAAGAGTATTTTGTTTTTATCTTTAAAGTAAACCGACCATCCGGAAAGAACATCTGTGTCCGGGTTTGAACGCATAAATTCAATCTGCGTTTTGAGTCTCTCAGGCGTGCTCAGATCATCTGCATCTATCCTCGCTATCAGGTCACCTGATGAATTTTTCAATCCGAAGTTCAAAGCGCCGGCAAGCCCTGTATGTTCAATTTTTTTATAATTAATTCTTGGATCGTTAAAGCAGGTGATTATTTTTCCGGTATTGTCATCAGACCCGTCATCTATAATAAGAAATTCAAAGTCGTTGTAAGTCTGATCTAATATACTTTTTACAGAATGGGAAATATAAGCGGCGTCATTATAAGTGGTCATCAAAACGGTTACGTTATTTTTCGATTGCATCATAATTTAATAGCTCAGGTTCCAGATGATAAACGCCGCCCTGTATTCTCCGTCATAATAAGGAGCGGATCGGTATAATTCATTTTCTTTTTTCAAAAGCAAAGGGTCACTTTCCAATGAATATTTATGGCTTGGTATTTTAATCATGAGCGTGTCATATTTTCCATCGGTAATGTCATCTCTGTCCCAAATCGCATGAGTGACATAAAACCTGACGTTGTGCTTCTTCAGATATTCGTTGAGATTTTTATTCTTTAAAATTTCCTGATACTCGAAGTTATTTACAAGTCCATCAAGATTTATGACCCGTCTTCCGCTGAAATAACTAAAGTGACCTGCATCTTTCATTGAAAAAATTTCTTCGGGAGCGGTATTTTCTTTCGCCCATAATGCAGCATTATAACTCTCGATGTTCCAGTTGTTGCCCGAGACTGCATATCTGCCTTCATATAATTGATAAGTCTTAAACACACCGTAAAATAGAAGGAAAGCTGTTGCGCCAATATAGATCATCCGTCTAAATTTAATTTTGCTGCTTAACATATACTTAAATGGCAGAGCTGAGATCAATGACGCGAATAAAGCATAGTAAATAAAATACCAGGAGAAAATTACCCAGTTCATAAAAAGCACTGTGTAAAGAAAATACATCGCGGTAAATAAAGAAAATATCCCCATGTAAATGCAGAATGATCTTATTGAAGAAGAGCGGATGACGGGCTTTGGGTAACTGATGCAAAACCAAACAAAATATATTATTGCGAAGAACGCAAAGAACATCTCACGGTATCCCATCATGAATGAAAACTTATCGCTGAAAGTCACTATAGGAAAGCCCGACTTCAGATAGCCGCTTATGGGAATAATGTTGCCGAAGGTAATCAGATTGTAAATCATGTATGGACTTACCACCAAGATTGTTCCAAGGGAGATATACAAAAGTTTTTTAAGCTGCTGAGTTCTGTTAAGGCTGTTAATCAGAATACCTGCAATGCTGAAAAACCCTATAGATGCGGCAAGGAAGACGGTATCAAGTCTTGCAAGAATGACAAGTCCGAGAAGCATTCCGGCAAAGAGATCCTTACGGTTATTTTGTGAATTCAACAGATCATTTTTTACAGAATAATTGTAAAGTAAAGAAATAAAGAAGATGAGCAGGGCAGTCTCCATCCCGTTAACTGCTTTTAAAAAGACAAAGGTAATGAAAATTATTCCGCCCGGAAGAAGTATTTCTTTGCTGAAAAATTTTCTCTGAACTTTATACAGTATCATCGCAGAGATTGTAAGTAAAATTATCTGCAAAAGAAAAATTACTCTCAGCATTAGCTCAGGTCTGAGATTCAGATACGTAAGAGTAATCAGCAGATATTGCCAGAGCGGCTGAAAACCGTTGGTCGGATTGATTCCGTCAAATGTAAAACCTTTACCGACCGGAAAATTTTCTGCGATCTTCAGATAATAGGAAGCATCATCCGGTGTGATAAAAATTAATTTTCTGAATTCGGTGAAGAGGACAAACCCTGCTATGTAAACAACGGAGATTAAAAAAAATAATAAAAGTATTTTCGAATAAGTATTTTCTTTTAATCTCATTCAGTCCTTCTTAAGGATTTTCGAATATAATTCGAAATGTTGTTCTGCCATCAATGTCGAATTAAATTTTTTCTTTGCCTTCGCATAGAAGTTATCAGAAAGTTTCGGGATACTTTCAGGATTGTCGATAATGAATTTAATCTTATTTAAAAGGTCGTCGCTGTCATTAATTTTAAAAACCAAACCTTCTTCATCGGGTACCAATATATTTTCGACACCATCAAATGCGGATGCGAGTATAAGGTTTTTTCCTGATGCTGCTTCAAGCAGAGATATCGGCAAGCCCTCATTCTCAGACGGAATCACAAACACATCTGTTTCCGCAAACAGCTTTGACATTTCTGTGATCTCACCTAAAAATTTTATTCCCGCATTTAATTCATTGTTAAGATTTTCGAGTTCATTTCCGAGCTTTCCTTTACCGGCTATCAGGAATTCAGATCTCTGTTTGTATTCCGGATCGATCATACCTGCCGCACGGATATATGCCTCAAGACCTTTTCCTTTCTCAAGCCGCGATGCAGCGATGAAGAGGATCTTACCGGTGTTAAGTTTTTTTTCAAACGGGTGAAACTCAACGCCGTTATATATGATCGTCACATTTTTCCCGGGTTCATTTTCAGCAACATGATCCCTTACGTGATCATTAACGGCAATAAAATGATCCGCAGCAAAATGCTTTAATCTGCCTGCCGGCGGAATAATACCGTGAACGGTTTGAACTGCAGGTAAGGATGCAAGCCGTGAATACCTGAATGCAATGCCTGCCGAATAATGATTATGGGAATGAAGTAAGTTAATTTTGTTTTCATTTACTATCCTTCGTAATTCAAGCATTGCTTTCGGAAAATTTAAAGCGCCTCGGTTTTCATGTTTTAATTTTTCATAAACAAAAATCCCGCTGCAATATTTTTCAAATTTACTTAATGCATCTCCGCCGCCGCAAAGAATAAATGAATTTACATTCTGCTCCTTCAGACTTTTTAAAAGATAAAACAGATGAGAAGAAACCCCGTCAGAATAATTCAGTTCATTTGTTAAATGCAGTATGTTCATACATAAAATATTTTATATTTCTCAAGTACTTTTTTCCAGCTTACTTCGCCGTAGATCTTTTTGGATTCAGAGGATATTTGCGGAAGCAGCTCACGATCGTTGTTGAGCCGGTTTAAAAGTCGGATCAGTCTTTCCTCATCATTGAATTTTATCACAAATCCATTTACTCCGTCTGTGACGTAACGCGCCGCGCCCGTCTCTTCCGTCATTATTGAAACAAGACCTGCCGCCATGCATTCTGCAGCCGCAATCGAGAAAGGCTCGTAATTACTGGAAGAGATATAGACATCTTTATCAAGTAAGAATTCAGCCAGTTTATCAGTTTCAAGCTTTGGTACATTCAGGAAATTGCTTTCCGTAAATTCTTTCTCATTACATAACGCGTATAGCTCAAAGGAAAATGTAATTTTTTTCAAAGCTGTTTTCAAAAATTCAAAGCCCTTTTCTTTTCTTTCAATGCTGCCAATGAAAACGATTTTTATGCAACCGTCTCGTGTAAAACGTTTGACAGCACTTGTCCTGTTAAAAATTTCATCAACACCGTTGGGAATAATGCTGATGTTTGATATGTCAAAATTAAAATACTTTGCAGCTAAAGAAGCGGATGCTTTTGAAAGAAAGATAAGCTTGTCTGAATATCGAAAAATAATTTTCTCACAAAGCTTATCCTTCAGCAAATACCATTTAGTAACTTTCTTAAAATGAAGATTCTCATAATACGCGACCCCCTGGAAACCGTACAGAATGTAAACCTTGCGTAACAATTTATAGATATAAGCGATCACCACAAACCGTTCAAAATTTATTATGTGAATTGTCGTCGGCTTCTCCTTCAGCAGAAAGAAAAATAATGAGATCAGACCAAGCTGGATTATTGTTGATGAGTTAACTTTCTCTATGATATGTTTTCCGAATAACTTTTTAAACAAACTGTATTTTCTGCCGTCAAAAAAATACTCAATGAAAACAACTTCATGAACCTTCAAGAGTTCAGTGAAAAGTCTCTTTGCAGCTTTTTCAGGTCCCGATAAGTTTTCAGTGGGGTTATATCTTCCCATATAAAAAATTTTCATTTTTCCTTGGCCGGGGTTTTGAGTTTATATAATTCAACCTTATCATCATCATATACCTGATAGGATTTATACAATTCAAATTTTTGAAAGCTGCTGTCGGCTGCCATATCCTGATATCCGGGATTTGAACTTTCAAAAGTAAACTCACCGGAATTATTTTTCCGTTTCCACATTATAAGCCATTCCGGATTCTGTGTATATACATAAGATGGAAGTGATTTTTCAAACCAGGTGCCGTGCCTGTAACCATTTCGCGCGATGTATTTATTCGTCAATCCGACCATGTCAATAAAATTAACGCTGTTCAAAGCATAAGGGATGATCCCCGCAGGACCAATTGCAGCAAGACTCCCCGGAGGGATCGCAGATTTTATTTCATCCTGAATTTTCTTCACATTGTTCCACAGAATGGTCTCTTTGTTAATTACATTATGATCAGAGAGAAATAAGTTTAAAGCAATGATCATTAACACAAAAAGCATTACAGCATTGCATGTGATCTCTTTGAGTTTAAATCGTGTAAAGGTCTCTTTCATTTCAGTTGCGACAGCGATTGAAAGAAAAGGTATGGCAGGAACAACAAAACGATAATGGATCATCCAGTCACCGCCTGAAAACGCGACGAAAAAAAATTGAACTGCAATCAAAAGCAAAACACCCGTTATGAATTTATCCTGTCCGGCTTTCTTAAAAATGAAAGGAAGCAGCAGGAAAAAAATTAAAAACTGAAGATTGTCTTTAAAGAAATACAAAATATAAAATATCCCGTTCTTATAAGTCCGGAATTCATAGCTTCCGAATATTCCGTGTCCGATCTTCGCGTAATATGTATTGGGAAGCAGGTCACCGAAATAAATGTATCTGAAGATCAGAAAGCCGGAAAACAATATTGCAAATATAGAAAAAGTTTTTATTGTAAAGCTTTTGTTTTTTGAATTCAGATAAATAATAACTATGAAAGCCATCGAGTAGCAGATACCTTCCGGACGTGAGATTGAAATTAAAAATATGAGCAAAGCCGGGAGAATATAACCTCGCGAATCAGCAGTAAGGTTCAGGATATTATAAAAGCAGTACACAATAAGGAAAACATAAAACATTGTTTCGAAACCTGATACCGACCACAACATGAACGGAAGATTGAAGAGCATTAGCGATGCAGCCAGAAGTGAAAAGATAACAGTATTTTGTCTTAAACAGATCTTATAGACGATCAATGTGATCAGAAATGCGAGGATCAATCCTGATATTTTTGAGCTTAGTTCGGGAGGCAGATTGAAAAACTGAAACAGAGAAATGATCAGAAACCAACTGAAGCTTGAAAATCCCTCAACGAATTCATTTGGATTATAAACTATTCCTTTACCCCCTGCAAAATTTTCAGCATACCTGAAATAGATGTAGAGATCATCGATGACCCAATCAAAAATATTAAGAGCAAAAAAAAGATACGCAAGATAAAGAGCAGACAGAATGTAATAACCGGATCTGATGGAAAGTCCTGCAGAATGTGAATTCATTTAAGCATGTTAAAATGAATGCTGAATTATAAAGTCAGGTAAAGTTTAATTTTAAAATTATTAATTAACTGTAAAAAAAAAATCCAAATCAAAAGATTCGGATTTAAGATGGCAATTTAAGAAGTGAGGATAATTTACTTGTGGCACATTTAAGTATACATTGTCTTGCCATAAAAATCTTACTCAAATGTGCCACAAGTATATCCACAAAAATACTTTGATGACATAGTAATAGTTGAGAATAAATTCAAATTACAATTCTTTCAAAACACGGGCTGGAACACCTCCTACAACAGTATTTGGGGCAACATCTTTTGTGACCACAGCTCCGGCGCCAACGACCGCGTTCTCGCCAATGGTTATGCCGCACATTATAGTTGCCGAAGAGCCGATCGAAGCGCCATTCTTTACAAACGTTTCAACCATCTGCCAATCGCTTTCACTTTGCATTTCGCCGCTTGAAGTTGTCGCGCGGGGAAGCTTATCATTTATGAATGTTACATTGTGACCGACGAAGACATTATCACCTATCTTAACTCCTTCGCAGATGAATGTGTGCGAGGAAATTTTACAGTTCTTGCCGATGTGCGCGTTCTTCTGGATCTCAACGAAAGTTCCGATCTTGGTATTGTCATCGATCGAGCAGCCGTACAGATTGACAAAATCAAATATCTTTACATCCTTCCCCAGCTTAACGTTGTTGATGTTTTTCTTCTCCATGAAATTAATTTATTTAGCTCCTCTGCCAAAGATCATCACTGGAAAGGTTTTGAAAATCAACTGAAGATCGAGCCAAGGTGTCATGTTATTGATATAATACAGATCAAGAACTACTGAATCCTTAAATGAGACGGAGCTTCTTCCGGAAACCTGCCAGACTCCCGTGCAGCCCGGCAATATAGTATGCCTTCGTTTGTGCCAGTCATCAAATGATTCGTATTCATACGGCAGACATGGACGTGGACCGACAAGACTCATATCTCCTTTTAAAACATTGTAAAGCTGAGGAAGCTCGTCGAGAGAAGTTTTTCTCAGAAATTTTCCGATCGGTGTTACAATGTTCTCGTTAATTATCTTAGATGAATTGTTATTGCTCTTGATAAAGTCGGTCATGAATTTTTTTCGTGAAGTGTCTTCACCATCGGTCACATACATTGATCTGAACTTATAGAAATCGAACGGCTCTCCGTTCTTGCCGATCCTTTTCTGTCTGAAAAATACTTCACCCTTCGAGGACAGTTTTACAAGTATGAAGATGAGCAGGAATAATGGTGACAGAATAATTATTCCGCAGAATGCAGCTATGTAATCAAAAACTCTTTTATAAACGTAGTTTAAATTTTTATTTACTCTTGGTGAAAGATCGACTACAGGTATGCCCGAATAAGATTCTGTAACGATTTTTTCAGGGACAATGTTGAACAGTTCCGATGTAAGCTTTACGCTTTTTTCCAGCACTATGCAATTGTCGATCAGCTCCATAAGATTATCATAGCTTATGTTATCGATCGCGATGATTATTTCATCAACCTTATATTCCTTAACAATATTTTTCAGATCGGCTAATTTCCCAATACAATTGAATTCCTTAAAGACCACATCTCCATTCTCAAACTTATCATCCAGAAAACCCATTATTTTTATTCCGTAGAAATTTTCAAAGAGAAGCTTCTCGGCAAGGAGTCTTCCTGACTTCCCGGCGCCAATGATGAGAACATTGCTGTTGTTGAGAATTTTTGTAAACCTCATATAGAACGGCTTGAGGATCAGCAGTCTCAGTGATGAGACGCCGGCAAGTCCGATTATAAAAAAGCAAAGCACGAATATCCTTGAAGAGAGCAGCAGACTGAATTTTATAATGAAAGAAAACAATATCAGAAGCAATGTTCCGAATACAAAGGATTTTATGATCGCTGTTACGTGAGGGGCACGGGTGAGAAGGATATTGATCTTGTACAGATAGTTATTTTGAAAAAGAAAAATGAAAATTATGGAAAAAACAATAAAGGTAAGATATTTCAGGAATTCATTTTCGGAAGTGATCACATTCTTGTTAAGAATGTCGGACGTAATGTGCTCAGCCAGAACAAATGAAAAAAATATCACAATGAAATCGAATGCTGCAAAAACATATTTATAGCGTGGATATTTCATAATCTTTGTTCAATGAATTTCTAAAGTAATAATAAAGAAAATTTACTTCTTGAAAAACTCCTTAATATTTTCGCAGATGTATCCGATCTGCTCATCCGTAATATCCGGAAACATGGGTAAAGATAAACAACTGTCGGATAATCTCTCTGTTTCAGGGAAATCACCTTTGACGTAACCCAGATGTTCAAAACATATTTGCAGATGAAGAGGGACAGGATAATGAAGTCCGTTCCCAATGTCATTGTCATTAAGAAATTTTTGTAACGCATCACGATTATCAGTTTGTATAACAAATAAATGATAAACGTGGTTTGAATATAACATTTCTTCCGGTAACTTTATTTCTTTTACATCGTGAAGATGCTCATTGTACCTCTGAGCAGCGGCTCTGCGCGTGTTTGTCCATTCATTCAGATGTTTAAGCTTTACACCCAGCACAGCTCCCTGAATTCCATCCATCCTGTAATTGTGTCCGAACATTTCATGGTAATATTTTTTGCTTGAACCGTGATCTCTTAACATTCTTATTTTCGCGGCAAGCTCATCATTATTAGTTGTTACCGCCCCGCCCTCACCGAATGCACCAAGATTTTTCCCCGGATAAAAGCTGAATGAAGCAGCTTCAGATAATCCACCAACTTTTTTACCTTTGTATTCCGCGATATGAGACTGTGCTGAATCTTCGATCAAATGTATGTTATGCTTCTCTGCAATTTTTCTGATCTCATCCATATCAGCCGGCTGACCATAAAGATGAACTGCAACAATGGCTTTGGTATTAGCTGTAATTTTCTCTTCAATTTTTTTCGGATCAATATTGTAACTGTCACTTTCACAGTCTGCAAAAACAGGTGTCGCTCCGCATAAAGTAGCTCCCCAGGCAGTCGCAATAAAAGTATTCGCGGGAATGATGACCTCATCTCCCGGTTTTATTCCCAATGCCCATAAGACCAGATGATTGGCATCTGTGCCCGAACTTACGGCTATGCAGTGCTTTACATCATGCGCCTTCGCGAATTCATTTTCAAAATCACTTACGGATTTTCCGAGTATGAAAGCGTTATTGTCAATTACTTTTTTTATCGCTGAATCTATATCGCTTCGTATTGGATCATGCAGCTTCTTAAAATCTATGAATGGAATTTTCAGTGTTTGTCCGGTTTAAGATTAGAATTCTTTTTGGGAATAATCTGTATTGAGTACAGAACAAAAAATGGTAACGTCGTAATATATCTTTTGAACATTTTTCCGGGCTGCTGAACAAGTCTGAACATCCATTCCAGTCCAAGCTTCTGAAAAAACACCGGAGCTCTCTTTATATCACCGAGATAAAATCTGAATGCCGCGCCAACTCCGATCATAATTCCTTTATTAAGCTTTGCATAATTATTCATCATCCATATTTCCTGTTTACCGCCTCCGAGCGCAACCCAGATCACATCCGCGCCGGAAGAATTTATTTTTGAAATTATTTCCTCTTCTTTCTCCTGTGTCCAATTCTCAAATGCCGGACTGAATGTCCCTGCGATCTGAAGATCATAATCCTTTGTTACTTTCTCAACCAGCTTTTTCAGTATGTCTTCGGTATCACCAAGAAAAAAATGTTTTATTTCTGTGCCTGATGTTTTTTGAAACATTGCCTGCATAAAATCCGGTCCTGCAACCCTGTCAATGTCACTGATCCCCTTGAGCTTCGCAATAAGTGAAATTGGTCTTCCGTCAGGAAGTGAAAGCAGGGAATTATTAATTGCCGATTTTAAAACGGACGACTTTCTGTGGGCGTTTACAAGATTGCCCGCATCGGTTACACAAATGTAATTTTTCTTTTGAGACTGTATGTTTGAAATTGTTTCCGTAACAGAACTGTCTATGGTGCAGCAGCTAACCTTTATACCTTTGATATAAAGATTATTCATAAATATAGTTATTTAATGTTTTAGTAAATATATCAATCATCCTGTTAATGCTGATGTCATGGGTATAGTATTCCTTAAATCTCTTTCTTCCGTTATCGCCGAGATTCTTTCTTAATTCCGGATCACCGGCTAATTTCAAAACAGCATCGGATATCATCGCAGGATTTTTTTTGTCAATCAAGATCCCTGTCTCACCGTCAATGATAATATCACTTATAGTACCCGTCTCACCAACTGAAATTACCGGAATGCCAACTGACATCGCTTCAATTATCACGAGGGGAAATCCTTCATATTTATACCATGTGGGAAAAACAAGAATGTCAGTCATTTCAAGAAATTTTTTCTTTTGCTCTCCCGTAACTATGCCGTGGAAAAAAACCTTGTCATCGATTTTATTTTTACTAATTATTTCAAATGCTTTCTCTTTTGTGTTGCCTTCCTTATCAGACCATCCGCCGGCAAAGTGGAATTCAATGTTACTCTTTATAATGGCTGCCGCATTCAGTACGTCAAGTATACCCTTGCTTTCAAATAAATTACCGAGAAAGCTTACTTTTAAATTTCTTTCAGTATAATGTGAAGCCGGACGTACATGATCCTCATCTTTAATTCCGTTAGGGCTGCTTACAACATTCCTGACAAGATCTTTAAAAACCATTTTTAATCCCTCACTTAAAACTATTGCAGTATCAACCTTCTTTAAAGAGCTTTTTATAAATGCCCTGACCGGCGCGGAAGAGTTTTTGTAAAATCCTTCCCGGAAATATTTTCCTTCATGAAGGTGAATGACGATCTTTGCTTTTGAAAAATAGGATGAAGTAAGTATGAATAAGCCGTCGCGAAGATAAGGCAGAAAATTCGAAGCAACAGGAATGTAAATAAGATCAGGTCTTATATTGGTTATAAGTTTTCTCAGGTTATAGATATTCTTAACAGCCAGGTATGCATTCGTAAAATCAAGCTTTGAAAGGTTGTTCAGATCACGATGATCGGAAATGTCAAGATGCGTGATCTCAAATTCATTTTTCAGTTTGGAATTCAGAAGATCTGAAAAATAAATGCTTGAACCGTGATACGGCGGCGGTACGCTCCCGATCAAAATTATTTTCTTTTTCTCAGTCATCTATTTTTTATCAGAATTTCTTCTTACAAAATCAATTGCCTGCCCGAAACCCGCGATCATATTTTCAACTGATCCCTCATTCATTGCAGTATGAAAAGAATTCTCTCTCAATGTATCCGAGAGCTTACTGTCATTAATTATCAAAAGCATTTTTTCTGCAAGCTCTGCTGCGTTACCGTCTTCAGTCAAATATCCGTTCAACCCCTCCTTTATATACCCGATACCTTCACCGTGAAAATGATCTTTTTTGTTCTGAGAAATCACCGGCGTTCCGAAACAAAAGCTGTGTATGACCGAAAGTCCTAGTCTTCCGGGCATTACAAACGCGTCACTTACATAGATCCATTTTCCTGTGGTCTGCTCATCGGTTATCTCACCTTTGAATATAATGTTTTTTATCTCCAGATTTCCAGCGAGATGTTCCAGACTTTTCTTTTCAGGACCTCCGCCGATTATTGTTAGCCGTGCATCAGTGATCTTCTTTTCAACCATTGCAAATGCCTTCAGCAGCAGATCTGCCTGCTTGTCTTCAATCAATCTCCCGGTGTAAATGAAATGATATTTTTCCTTTATGCCAAGTTCTTTCTTTAAATTTTCTCTACCAGTAATATCAAAAGTTTTTTTCAATTCTGATTGCTTTGTTGTATCGATTGTATTTCTCGCAACAAAATAATGATCCTTCCGATTTGAAAACTTACTCACCTCATCCAATCCCTTATCCCAGTAGAAGATCACTGCATCAGCTTTTTGCGAAAGATACAACCTTACTTTGTCAGCAAAATTTTCCCCCGGATCAAAACCTCTTACGGGATCGTATCCAAAGCTCCAGAGTATGATCTTATGTTTCAGGAAAATCTTTAAAAAGAAAAGAAAATAAATATTCAGATTACCTACATTAAAAACAGTAATTATTATCCCGGGCTTTTGTCTGAATAACTTACCATAAATATTCGAGACAAAAAAATTTTCCTTTCTGCCGAAATAAATATTCTTACACTTTATGAATGAACTGTCTTCGATAACTGCATTGGAAAGGCTTTCACCCTTGAAGGGCTGTCCGTAAAAAATTTCCGTCCCGGGAAACTTCCGTATGAATTCCTTAAATACTCCAACCCTGTAGTGCGGAAGTATGCGCTGAAAAATTATTATGACCCTGTTCAATTTTATAAATTACTTATGTTATACATCCCTGACCAGATCTCAAGATTTATGAATCTCCAGTATGGAAAATTTCTGTTCTCGTTTTTTGTGAATGCATACGCAACTTTTACCGGATCAAATACAGATTTTTGTCTGAATGAACCGGAGCTTATCAGATCCATCACCATTGCTTTCGGTCCGGCATTTTTCATCCAGTCATCGAACGGTGTTACAAATCCTATTTTTTTATAATTCTTTATAATGGAATCCGGGAGCTTATCCTTAAATAGTTCACGAAGTATCTTTTTTGTAACACCCGAATCTATCTTGTATTTATTATGCATTGTAAAAGCAGCTTCAACAAGCCTGTAGTCAATGAAAGGCGAACGCATTTCTATCGAACTCTGCATTGAGGAATGATCCTCATAATGAAGTATCTGATTGAAACCCTGATACTGAATGTTGTACTTAAGATATCCTGATAGATTTGATGAAGAGAATTTATTGTAACAGGGATTTACAAATTTATCATAATTATTTTTTGTAAAGTTCTTATCAAGCACATCAAAAACTTTCTCACGTTTACTCGATCTTAAGTATGACGCTGACTTTCTTGACATGATTGATTTCAATGTCTGAAGAAGAATATACTTATATGAAAACTGCATCTTCGCAGACATTGCTCTCATTTGTGAAATGAAATACTGGGGTGATGAAAAAAGAAGATCAAGCAGATAATATCCAATTATGTATTTATCGTAGCCCGCCCAGACTTCATCTGAACCCTGCCCGTTCATCACAACTTTCACATTCTGCTTTTTTATCTCCTGCATTAATATGTAATGAGCAAAGCTCGTCGTGCTGAAAACGGGCTCACCCATTCCGTAAACAAAATCATTTACCTTATCCACAAGTTCATCTCCCGCCGGAGAAATCCTGATCTGCTTAATATGCCGGCATGTTTTTAAAAATTCTTCAACGATCGCAGATTCATCAAATATAAATCCCGGAAACACCGCCGTGAACGCAGTTACAGTACCAGTGTGAAGCTCACCCTCGTCGATCAATTCATCTGTGATCTTCGCTATTATGCTGGAGTCCAGACCTCCGCTGAGTAAGATCGCAACAGGAACATCACTTCTGAACCTGAGCTTAACAGAATCATAAAGCAAAGAATTTATTTTCTCATGATTGTTTTCACTCGTCTTCTTATCGATCCCGAAGTCCCAGAATTGTTTTATCTCCATTGAATCGTTTTCGATGATGATATTATGTCCGCCCTTTAATTCATGTATGTCTTTAAAGAACGTTTCACCGTTGCTTGTCTTATAACCGTAAGCCAGATACTCAAAGACTTTTGTATGATTTGCTTCGGTGACCTTTTTGATCTTAAGGATCGCTTTGATCTCACTTGAGAAAATGAACTGTTCATCATCTTTATAATAATAGAACGGCTTGACTCCAAGACGGTCGCGTGATATGAATAAAGTTTTCTTCCTGAAATCATAAATTGCAAATGCCCACATGCCGTTGAATTTATTCACGCAGTCATATCCGTATTCCTTATATGCATTCAGGATTACTTCGGTGTCACTCTTTGATCTGAAGTTATGACCTTTGCCTTTCAGCTCAGGGATCAGCTCAAGATAATTATAAATTTCTCCGTTAAAAATTATTGCAAGCGATCTGTCTTCGTTGAACATTGGCTGGGAGCCATTCTCCGACAGATCAATTATGCTCAGTCGCAGGTGCCCGAAGCAGACAGGGTAGTTGATCATTATTCCCGCGCCGTCGGGTCCGCGATGTCTGATCTCTTCATTCATTCGCTGAATATTATTCTCAAAGAACTGCGGCGGCTTATCCCTGCAGTATGAATTGAAGTACAATATTCCGTTTATGCCGCACAAATTATTTTCTTTCTTTAAATTTATTTATTACCGCTTCTAATACACCCGCAGTTCTTTCAGCATTCTTTTTCCAGGTGAAATTATTTCTTACAACTTCTTTACCCGACTCTGACATTTTATTCATAAGACCATGATCACGGCACAATCTGTCAATCGCCCCCGAAAGCTCTTCAGGTGAATCCGGCTTGACCAGTATTACCGGATATCCGAGCGACTTCAGCTCTTCTCCGCCACCGTTGCCTTCGCAGGTTATCACCGGTAATCCTTTTGCCAGCGCTTCGATGAATACAATTCCGAATGCTTCAGGATAGCTCGGAAGTATGAAAATATCGGACTCTTCCAATATTGATCCGACCTCCTGCTGTGATCTTTCACCTGTGAATTTTATGATATTATCAAGACTGAGACTGCGACTGAGTGCAATATATTCATTCTTCAGATTGCCTTCACCGGCTATCGTAAGTTCAAAATTTTCTTTTGATACGATCAAAGAAAGAGCTTTGATAAGCACATCAATATTCTTCCTTCTCTCATAAAGATGACTTACACACACCAATTTTGTTTTGCCAATACTAAATTTTTTTGCATCTGCATTAATATCAAAATTTTGTCCGAGGTAATTTACATAAACCTCCGGCAGTTTAAGCGACTCACTTTTCAGTTCATTCTTGTTGACGGTGCTGTGAATAACAACCGCGTCAGCATTTTCAAATACTTTTAAAAATTGTTTGTATGAATTTGGATACAATTTTTTCAGTGTGGGAATATCTTCATGATGATCAATGATCAAAGGCACGCTGAATTCCTTTGCCAGCTTTATGCATAATTCTGCCCAGGGACGGATCCAGTTGCAGTAAATAATATCCGGCTTTGAATCTACAAAGATCCTCTTCAGCTTTTTGTAAAAAAAAAAGTTGACTATATAGTTATCTATGAATTCGAAGTAAGGTCTGGGAAGAGATATGTAACCTGAATAAACTATTTTTAAATTTTTTTCATTTGAATTTTTGGTAGCGCTAAGCGAGCTCATCCACCGGGAAATATTTGAAATGCTTCTGAAAGGATTGAAGGACACCAATTCTTTTGAAGGTATGTAGCGCAAAGGAACCGCAGCGGTTACATTGCAAAATTCCGAAAGCGCTTTAACGTGCTGTAAAATGAATTCACCCGTAACGGGCTTGTATTGATTTGGAAAGCATTCCGAAATTTCCAGCACATTTATTCTTTCAGACATCTTTCAATTTTTTTGCAGCAATGAAATAACCGGTTGAGCTGAACATCTCGTTCGCTGAAGGCACCTCAGCCGCCTGTAATTTTTTCCTGAACCTGCTTATGTTGAACGCATACAAAATATATTCCGGAATATTGATGACAGCAGCAATCAGTTTATTGCTGCGCAGATTTAACCCGGCTTTCTTAAAAGTATAAAAAAATATCTTTGTGACGGAATAGTACAGAATGAAAAATCCTGACGAGAATGTCCCTCCTAATGAAACTACCGACAAGACTTCAAATCCGTTTGTCTCAAGAATGCTCTGAAGCCCGAACACTGTATAACGCCTGTAATCGTGCGGCTTCTCGTGAAGCACGTATGTGAACGGCACCGACACAAGAAGATATCCATCCTGCTTTAAAATTTTATTTATATTACCGACAACTTTCCTGTCGTTAACAGTATGCTCCAAAACTTCAGTGCACAGTACGCAGTCAAAAGAATTTTTTTCAAAATGCTTGTCGATGTCTTCAGCATAGCAAAGCACTTCAACTTTAGAATTAGTGTGAAGGGAAAATGGGACGTCACATCCGACAGAACTTTCGCAGACATCTTTATAGATCATCGAATAAGGTTTGTTGCCGCAGCCCAGATCAAGAAGCTTTCCTTTCATAAAGCTTTTGAAATGCTGTACTGTCTCAACGAGCAGATTATTTTTATAAAAGCTCTCTGAGTTCAGATACTTCATTGCATATCTGCCGTTCTTTTTCTTATAGGAAGCGCTGTCCAATAAAAGTTAAATTTGTTCGAGAATGTTTTTCACGAGTATGTCGAGTGTATAATTTTCGAGAACTTTTTTCCTTGCCTTTTCAATATGATCCTTCCTCTCATTTTCATTTTTTAAAAAGTATTCTGCTTTTTCTTTAAGCTCGCTTTTAGATTTGAAGGTAACTACTTCATTGCCGGGAAAAAATGTATCTATATCTTTTTTATATTCGGCAAGAACAAAAATTCCCGAAGCTATACAATCAAAGATGCGCGTTGAAACTCCGTTGGTAACGCCGTCATTGACAACGACAGGGTATATCTTCGAGCAGTTGCAGGCGGTATTGACTTCTGCAGACGTAAGCATTTCATTTACAAAATTCTTTTTCAGAGCTGGAAAATAAGTAAGAAGCTCAAGCCACTGGTTATCTCCGAACAATTTAAAATCAAGACCGGAAAGCTCATTAAGAAGAGTGGCGCGCTTGATTCCCCACGAATTCAAATAATAACCTGTCCCAACGAAAAGGATATCCGCGCCGTATTTACTGATGTCATTCGCATCCGGAGTTAGTGGAAAAAAAACCTTTGCATCGGTGCCGACGGGAGAAAATATTATTTTCTTAACATCAAGAAGCTTCAAACCTTCTATCCAACCTGAATCAGGAACGATCACAGCATCCGCGTTTATCACTGTAAGTAAGAATGTTTTCTTCGCCGGTAAAAGATAATTCGGATCATCACCGAGAAAAACAGTTACATTTGTGCCATTTCGTTTGAATAGTTCAAGCGTTTGGGGTAAGACTTTACAGTCGTTGTAAATGAAAATATGAGAGGGCTTTTCAGTATGGTATCTTTCAATTAAAGAATCGTTTATCAGCTTTAAGTATTTTTTCTGAATTGAGTTGTCGTACTTTCTCGGAAAGCGGTGAGAGTAACCGCTGAACTTTTTCCAGTTTTGAGAATAAAGTTTGTGAATGTTTATGTAGCAGACCTTTTTACCGTTTGCTTCAAGAGCACGGGCAAAGTAGAATTCAAGAGGTCCGAGCTCCTGTTCGCCCAGAACCCAATACAAATTATGCGGCGTAATTATATCCTGCATCTTCATCCGAACTCTGTTTAGCTACATTGAGAATGATATTACCGAAAGCAAATAGCAATGCTCCGGTTGCATTGAAATAAAACATATCGATGCTGAAGATGCTCATAAAATACAGCATCATCATTATTGAAAATAAAGAAGCGAACAGAACATAATTACTTTCAATCAGTGGCTTTAAATTTTTGTAGAACTGTATTAAGAATATGGTCATCATCATTATCCCCGCACTGCCGAAAATTGTAACGACATTGGGAAAACCCAGATCGTTGGTAACAAGTCTTCTTGAAATTGATGAGAAGCCCGCTCCCAGGAACGGATATTCATACCATACACTGATCATCTGAAGAAGTATATACTCTCTCCCCAGGAATGATGAATCGGTTTTATCAGCGAGATCATTGATCGAATTAATCCTTAAAAGAAAGATATCGAATATCTGATTGAAGGTCGTGGACGCGTATAGTAATATTACTCCGAGAAGAAAGAAGCTTCCTATAAGTGCGAAGAGCTTTACTTTTATGGAATGATCTTTTCTTGATATGAGGAACATAGTCATTACGATTAAGACAAATGCAAAGCCAATGACCCATATACGGCTGAGAGTGATCATTATCGAAAGTATGTAAATGCCGAGAAGCAGCAGACCGTAATTCCTTTTGTCAGTAAAGTAATAATAGAACCCGAAGAACAGATTGAAAGGGAGAAGTGCTCCTACCCTTGACCAGATATAGCCGGTCTTAATGCCTCCAAACTCCACAGCAAACGGATCTTCACCGAAAAACATACTGTATCTTTCCAATAAACGTATGGGGATCCTGCTTTGCATAACATATTCATAGACCTGAACTATTATAAAAAAGAACAGCATGAACGTAATTGATTTTTCCAGAAAGTTCAGGGCTTTCATGTCTGTGATAGTAATGACAAGATAGGGGAGGAATAAAAAATTACCCAGTGGTCGGATCACGCTGATATAATCCTTGATTGAAAACGAGTTGATCAGAAGCGGTATGACAGTTGAAATTATAAACAATACCGCAAGCACGAGCAAAGACAGTTTGAAGTTAAGAAGATAAAGTTTATGCCTTTTGAGCATGATGATGATCCCCAGTGCAACCCAGAACAGATCCATGAAGAAAATTGTCCCGACGCCGCCAAAGTCTCCGATCTCGAGATTTGGATTCAGATAGACAAACTCCCCGCAATTGGTTACTGCGATCAGGCATGTAATTATACCTGACCTGTAGTCATAGAGCAGCAGTACCAGCAATAAAATTATTAAAAAATATGCGCCAAAGATCATCACGAATATTTAGAATTAATGTTCGAGAATTTTATATTCATCCACAGTAATGCTTAAGACCACATTGTCCCAATACCTTCCATGTCTGAATAATGATTCTGATATTTTTCCTGTTATTTTAAATCCGGCTTTTTGCGCGGCGATAAGACTTGTTTCGTTGTAGGCTCCGACCTTGGCATAAACAGTGTGTATGTTAAGACTTTCGAAAAGATATCTGAAAGCCATTCTGAATGATTTCAATCCGTATCCTTTGCCGCGGTGTTCACTGAATATATCCATTCCGAATTCAACACAGCGGTTTGTATTATCAAGGTCCTGCAGCTTCCAGACACCAATTACATTCTCAGGGGAATGACTGAATATGCAGTAAACCGCATTATTCCTGCTTTTGGAAATCGATTCCAGCCATTGTAACTGCCGGATCTCTGAAACAATCACCGGGTCACGCAGCATAAGCAGCACTGATTCATCGTTATGCTCTTTTCTTATTAAATCAATATCACTGCGCTCCACCGCTCTGAAACCAATATCTCTGTAACGGATCATTATGAAATTATTATTTATTCAAAATATGGAATTATTAAAAAGCAAAAAAGATAGAAATTAAATTGCCGGGATCAAATCCGTCCAAAATAAAAAAAAAGCTTGCCACGAATTTCACGAATGAATCACGAATTAAAAATATTATCACTAATTTTTTAAAAAAGAATTAGCATAAATTTATTTGGACAGCATAGTAAATCTTCAAGGTT
>JAWXBH010000175.1:0-8797 GCA_034439935.1 bacterium | reverse complement strand
TTTTAGTTCTATGTATGTATTTATCAGATTTGCTGGACGGGTTTCTTGCCAGAAAATTGAATCAGGTCTCAGAGTTCGGAAAGATAATCGATCCGCTTGCCGATAAGATCGCGGTGATAGTGATCGCTGTCATACTATTGTATCTGCAAAAGATACCATTATGGTTCGTGGCAATTATTGTAATCAGGGACATTGGTATTTTCATATTCGGACTTTATTTAAATAATAAAAAAGACATACGACTGATGTCAAATTATCCGGGTAAGCTTGCTGTATTCAGCATAGGACTTGTTTTGTTGTTTTCAATTATAAATAACTCTGTTCTTGCAGCAATAAATAATTACCTTTACTTCATCTCTATTGCATTAATATTTTATTCATCGTATTTATATTACATAAGGTTCCGGAAAACAGTAGAAGAAAAAAATGAACAGCAAAGTTAAAAACCGGATAAAGACATTTACACGTAAAGATGTTGAAGATCGTCTCGGCGACAAGCTGATCGGAAAAAAGCTTACTCAGAAGCTGATTGTGGATTCACTTATTGAATCACTAAGGGATCTGCTGATGGAAGCTGATCCTCTGATAAGGATTGAGCTTCGAGATTTCGGGGTTTTCGAAATTAAAAAAACCAAGCCAAAGCCCAAGGCGAGAAATCTCCAGACGGGAGAATTTATTTTCGTACCCGGTAGAAGGAAGATACATTTTAAGCCGGGCAAAATGCTTAAGGAATATCTGAAAAAATAATGGATGAGAGAACAAAGTATCTGGGCATAGATTATGGTGAAAAGCGCGTGGGCATTGCGGTAACTGATGACAGCAAAAGTTTTTCCTTTTCCAGAGATTATATATTGAACGATAAGTACTTTTGGGAGAACCTTTATAAAGTAATGTCGGAAGAAAATATTTCCCGGATAATTGTAGGTTATCCTTTGAACTTAAATTCCGAAAAAACTATTCAGACATTAAAAGTTGAACAATTCAAAACCACACTTGAAATTTTTTTGAAAAAAAAATTGATGAATGCGGAGATATTTTTTTATGATGAGAGATTTACGAGCAGTATTGCAATTGAGAATCTGATCAGGTCCGGATTAAAGAAGAAGAAAAGACAGGAGAAAGGACTGATAGACAGCCACTCCGCGAGGATAATACTTCAGGACTATATTGACAAAGAAAAAAACATAAATTCAAAATTATAAATGTATTTAGTTGAGCTTAATGAAATGATCGAGAACGGTGAGAATGACAGGGTTGAGTTTAAAAGAAAATTTTCATCACTTGAAAAGATCGCAAAGGAAATGATCGCGTTCGCGAATTCAAAAGGCGGAAAGATCCTGTTCGGGATCGACGACGACAAAACGGTAAAGGGAGTTGAAAGCGAGAAGGGTGAACTTGAGCTGATCTCTACTGCGGCAAAATTTTATTGTGAGCCCGAGATCGAATTTACAACCGACATAATGCTTTTCAGACACAAAGACATAGTGATAGTCAACATTGAAGAAAGCAATAAAAAACCTCACCGCCTCATTACAGATGATGAAGGTGAAATGAAGGTTTACATCCGTCTTAAGGACCAGAGCATTCTCGCATCAAAGGAGACAGTAAAAATTCTGCGTAATTCCAATGATGATTCTGCACCGCTGCAGATATATATTGGAGCAATTGAAAAAGCTCTCTTTGACTTTCTTAATCAGAATGAGAAGATAACAGTAAAGGGTTTTAAGCGGCTTGTAAATATTTCGGAGAGACGCGCGAGCAGGACACTGGTGAATCTTGTCAAGGCAAAGGTAATACGCCATCATTATTTCGGAAACGAAGATTACTTTACTTTGGTGTAATAAAAATTTTGTTATGGGACTTTCCCATTTCCTTTGTTTTCTCTATACAGGAAGTAATAGATTGTAGATTTCATCTTTTGCTTAAAATATCACAAACTTCCTTAAGCTTTTTTTCGGCGTTCTTTAAAATTGCATTGGCTACCTTCAGAATTTCAGTTTTGTATTTTTCATCTTCAATGGTTGGAAGATTTATCTCAACATTCTTGAAAGCTCCCCAGATACCTGTTTCAAGTGACTTGGCACCGACTTCGAGATCACTCTTTGATTTAATGTTGCCATGCTCAGCCATCTGTGTCATCCATTCCCAGCATGAGTCGGAGATATTCATTACGCTCAGCGGAACTTCAACTGCCTTCTTCAGTCCTTCCTGCATCTTCTCTTTTCGTAATTTCTGCTCGGCTTCAGTTTTCTTCGGCATTTTCATCGCGACCATATAATCAGTGAACGCGTTTGTATCGGCATCTATCATCGGAATAAGCTCTTTCATTTTATTATGTAAAGGCGCGATCAGCTTTCTCATTGTTGAATCAAGATGCTCAAACTTTTTATTACCGTAGCTCATCCATCCCACCATAGCTCCGAGACCGGCGCCAAGCGCGGCTACAAGCGCGGCTACACTTCCGCCTCCCGGCGCCGAAGTTCTCGCCCCGACAAGTTCAACAAAATCTCTGACAGACAACGAAGCAAGCGGTTCAGAATTTTCTTCCCTGATCATATATTCAATGATTCTTTTATCGGGATTAAATTCAGATATTGATGACAGACCAAGACGGTCGATCACTAATCTGATCCTTTGTCTTTCATCAAGTATGAACAAATTTTCCTTCTCCACATAATAGTCAGCAGCCATCAGCATCGCTTCAAGCGGTATAAGTCCGACGAGCTCGCTTCCGCAAACAGCAAGATTCATTTTCTTCGCGTCAGAGGCGCATTCTTCAAAAGCGATATGCGGAGGAGTGACCGTATAATTATCAAGGTTCATCGAGACCTGCGCCATGTTGTATTCATTTACATACCAGCCAATACCTTTTACAGCTTTTAGACGTCCGGGCTCAGTTTCACTTCGTCCTTGTTCGCGAATGTTCAGCGCGATCTTATGTGCCTGCTCCTTCGTTCCTAAAATATTCACATTATACGCTACTAAAAAAAATCTTGATCCTGTAACAGTAGCTCCTGATCTTTCAATGAATTCCTGCGGACCAAAATCAGGTTTCCATTCCGGCTTATAAATCTTATTTTTTATTCCTTCGTATTCACCTGCGCGAATCTGTCTTAACATTTTCCTGTCAGGATTTGATGAAGCTTCTTCATACAAATACACAGGAACTCCAAGCTCTTCGCCAACTCTCTTGCCGTATTTTTTTGCGCATTCAACACATTCTCCGGTGGTGACATTTGCAACAGGAACAAAAGGAACAACATCCACAGCGCCCATTCTCGGATGTTCACCGGAATGTTTTGACATATCTATCAGTTCATAGGCAGTCTTTGAAAATTGAAATGCGGCTTCAACAACGGATTCAGGATCACCTACGAACGTGAACACAGTCCTGTTCGTTGATCTGCCCGGATCAACATCAAGCAGTGTTACCCCGCTGACTTTTTTTACTGCATCGGCGCAGGCATTAACTATTTTCTCATCCCTTCCTTCGGAAATGTTGGGGACACATTCTACTATTTGCTTCATATATTTATAAATTCAATGTTAATGTTTAAGAAATTTTTTTACATACAAAATAAATTCGTTCGGTTTTAGCGGTTACCTTAGAGGAGTTAACATCTTCAATGTTAAGGATCGCAAAAAGTTTTTTTAAATCATCTTTAATATTTTTCAGATCAAATGAAGATTCTTTAATGTTCACTTCATTCAGAAGATAATTGTTCTTTTTTGTATTCTCAAAGATCCTGAGATTCCAGTTGTAAACATTAACAGAAACATTCTTAACATCCATTATCAGAATATTGGAATTAAAACGATGCACAAGAGGGGAAATCTCAGTAATGAATCTGAGCTTATAGAGAGTATTAATATCAAAAATAAAAATGCCGTTCGGGTTCAGATTATTGAAAGCAATTTTGAAGAGTGCCTTCCATTCACTGAACAGGGTCAGGTGATTTATCGTATCATACAGACAAAGTATTACATCAAATTTTTTTTCAGAAGTAAATCTTCGGATGTCATCAAGTATAAAATCTCCGTCAGGTATTTTACTTTGCGCTATCCTTATCATCTTTTCAGAGATATCAACGCCTGTAACCTTGTATTTTTTACTGAGAGGCAGGAGATTTATTCCGGTACCGCAGCCAAGCTCCAGCACAGTCTTTGCGGTTTTGTTATAAGCATTGATCTTATCGCGGATGTAATTGATCTCATTTCCGGTCCTGCCGAGCACAGCGTCGTAAAATTTTGCTATACTATTGTATGCGGCTTCCTTCAAATAAATTTATTTAATTGTGTCGTAAAAAAGTTTAAGAATTTCACCGACTCCGTCTTCCTCGTTGGATTGTTCGGTAACATAATCAGCCATGTCCTTTAATTCATCTACTGCATTTTCAAGAGCAATGTTCAGTCCTCCGAATTGAAACAGATCCTTGTCATTATACCAGTCTCCGAAAACCATTACCTCTTCCTTCTTTATATTAAGATGTTTTGTAAGGAGACGAAGCCCTGTCTTTTTACTAACGCCTTTACGTATAATCTCAATGTTATAAACTCCCTGGAAGCTTTGTGAGCGATAGTATTTTACTTTAAGATAAAGTCCGAAGGGAGGTCTCATCTTCATCTGAATGTGCTTAATGATCTTCCTGTCATTGCCTGACATTATTATTTCAAGAACATTGTCCTTAAAATTATCATAAGAATCAACGAGAGTGTAAGTGGTGCCAAGCCGTGTCATGAAATCACGTATCACGGAATTATCTTCGGTATAAACGATCTGATCATTATAGCACAAGGCGATCTTAACATAAAAGCGTTCAGCCAGCTTTAATGCTTTGTCAACATATTTTTTGTCAATGACGGATTTGTTGAGCAGAACTTTTTTATCAAGATCTTCGATAAGTGTTCCGTTAAGAGAGATGAAGGGTATATCTATTTTTAGAATCTTAGCGATCGGGACAATGGAAGAGTGAACTCTTTGAGAAGCCAGTGAGAACAGGATGCCTTTTTCCTTTAGCTTTCTTACAAGACCAATTGTCTGTTCACTGACTTCGTTCTCATTGTTTACTATCGTACCGTCGATGTCGGAAACAATTAACTTTATCCTGCTGAATTTTTCTTTTAGCTCTTCAATTGATAAACTCAAATTCTTAATTCCTGATGTTTACAGTTGTTGTAACCGAATCTTCTTGGGTCAGAATGGTTGCGTTGAGTGAATAATAATTTTTTTTTATAAAATAATAATACTCAGAATAAAAAAAACATTCAAAGTAAATTTATTAACGTAATCAATTTTTAGTTTTAAATGCTTTGCCACTAATTACACGATGCTCTTGCGCTTTGCAGATCACCAAAAAGCTTTGCCACTAATTACACGAATGATCACGAATTACTTTCTTCTTCTTGAACCAGTTTAAATAATTGATAAAAATAATTCGTGTGAATTTGTGAAATTCGTGGATGAGCTCTGTTCTTTGTTGACATAAAATGATTCGTTGGAATCTGTGAACTTCGTAGCAGATGCTCTTGCTCTTTGGTTTCTAAGAATTATTTTTTTAATGCGGATGCGGGCTCCGGAACAAAATGATGCAAACCCCCTGCGAGCGGGTCATTGAAAGTTGTAGGTATTCTTCCTTCCTGAGTCCTTTCTTTCCATGTCTCAAATTTTTTCCCATCATCAGTTCTGATCATTTCAATGCATCCTTCTACAGGACAAACAAGCGCACACAGATTACAGCCAACACAATTATCTTCAATTATATAAGGAACACGGGTTCCGTTATTTGAAAGTCCAATCGCCTGATGTGCACCGTCTTCACAGGCAATATAGCAAAGCTGACAACCTATACATTTCGTTTCATTAATTTTAGCTATGATCTGGTAATCCAGATTCAGATTTTCCCATGTCTTAACATTCTGTAAAGCGCGACCGGTCATTTCATCAATAGTATTAAATCCTTTCTCTCTCATATAATTCTCAAGTCCGGGGATCATCTCGCGTATAATTCCGAATCCGTAATGCATCACAGCCGTGCAAACCTGTACTGTACCTGCCCCAAGAAGAATAAACTCTACCGCATCTCTCCAGTTCTCCACTCCTCCAATGCCGGAGATAGGTAATTGTATATCCGGGTCCTGCGCGCAGTTCTTGACCATGTTAAGAGCTATGGGCTTTACAGCTGGTCCGCAGTATCCGCCGTTAGTACTTTGACCGTCGACTACGGGATACGGAACAAAATTATCTATATCGACACCAACTATACTTTGAATTGTATTAATGAGTGAGATAGCATCACCGCCGCCTTCTCTTGCAGCTCTGCCGGGTTCGGTTATATCGGAAATGTTGGGTGTTAATTTTACTATTACAGGGATCTTCGCAACTTCCTTTACCCAAGAAACTATCAGTCGCAAAACTTCCGGCTCTTGTCCGACAGCGGAGCCCATTCCTCTTTCACACATTCCGTGCGGACATCCGAAGTTCAGTTCGATTCCGTCTGCTCCTGCATTCTCAACATCCTTTACAATCCTGTGCCATTCATCCTTTGTTTCAACCATCAGTGAAGCGATCACTGCATGGTTCGGAAAATATTTTTTTACTTCTTCAATTTCACGGAGATTATCTTTTAAAGGGCGGTCTGTGATAAGCTCAATATTATTGAAGCCAACCATCCTGTTATCTCTGTAATTTATACTTCCATATCTGCTTGAAACATTAATGATCGGAACACCCAAAGTTTTCCAGACAGCTCCGCCCCAGCCTGCTTCAAATGCTTTCATCACCTGATACCCGGAATTTGTCGGCGGCGCAGATGCGAGCCAGAACGGGTTCGGTGATCTTATTCCTGCGAAGTTAACTGATAAGTCGGGCATAGGTTTAAAAGTTGAAAGTTAAAAGTTGAAAGTTAAAAGTTAAAAGTTAAAAGTTGAAAGTTGAAAGTATATGAAATCTTAATCTAAATATTTCAAAAAATTATTTATACCGGCGGCTGCAAGCTGAGCTTCGGATACAGCATTGACAACTTCAGCTCCTCCGTTAACCATGTCACCCGCTGCAAAAAACTTTTTATTACTTGTTTGAAAAGTTTCAGCGTTAACTATAACTTTACCCTTATCATCAAATTTCAGATCCTTAATGTTGTCAAGTATACTTTTCTGTTTCATCTGCCCTGTTGCCTTGATCACCATATCACATTCAATTATAAATGTATCATCCGAGGCTCCGGGTTTTCCGTTCACGATTTTTGTTTCAGCAAACCTTACACCCTCAACTTTACCGTTACCAATGATCTCAACAGGAGTGACATTAAACATTCCTTCCACGCCTACGCTTTTGGCAAGATCATATTCAAATTCATAGGCGCCCATTTCTTCCTTTGAACGCCTGTAAGCGAGGATGACCTTTTGCGCGCCCATTCTTGAGGACTCGGAAGCTGCGTCCATGGCAGTATTGCCGCCGCCAAGCACTATCACTTTCTTTCCGACTTTAACTCTGTACTGTTCAGTCCGCAGCTCTGAAATGAACTCAACAGCGCCGGTACAATTATCAAGATCCTCTCCTTTAATCATTAACTCTGATGTTTCGCCAAGTCCTATTCCTAAAAAGACAGCGTCGTATTTCCTTTCAAGTTCTTCAAAGTCTTCTTTGGACTTAACCGGAGTATTGAAAATTATTTTATAGCCGAACTGATCCTGAAGATATTTCATTTCATCAAGAGCTTCCTTGTTTGTAATTTTATATGGAGCAACTCCGTAAACGGTTAGTCCCGATGGCTTGCTTTTGCTTTCATAAATATCCACTTCATGTCCGGACTGTCTCAGCTCGCAGGCACATGAAATTCCTGCCGGACCCGCGCCGATGACTGCAACTTTCCTGCCTGACGGCTCAGGTATATCGTAAAATTTTTTATTCTTACTGATAGCTTGTGAAGTCGCATAACTCTG
The DNA here is from genome assembly GCA_034439935.1 of bacterium. Classification (GTDB taxonomy): domain Bacteria; phylum Bacteroidota; class Ignavibacteria; order Tepidaquicellales; family Tepidaquicellaceae; genus JAGPCH01. Next base: position 856 of record JAWXBH010000175.1, on the reverse strand, counting down.
AAGCCTTCCAATTTCGATCGCTTTTACATCCTGTAAATTATAAACGCATGCTCCTTCGCACAGAACTTCTGTGGGACATACCTTGCCGCACGAGTATCCGAAATAGTTTGAATTATAAATCGTATTGGCTGCGCCCATTGTGTTACCGGAATTAATCTGTTTTATAAAAAGCGGAATGTCGATGTGAGTAGGGCAGGCGCTGATACACGGCGCATCGTAACAGAACAGGCATCTTGAGCTTTCATAATATGCCTGTGTATCATTCATCAGAGGCTTTATCTGTTCAAAGTTATTATCAAATTCTGCTTCGTTAATAGGAGGAGTGTATTCAGACATAAATTTATGTTCAGTTATAAATATTTAATTTTCAAAACACGGGAAATTGAGATGATCTCAAAAAATATTTTAATCATATTTAAAATAATTGCCCCGGTAAAAATTATTGCTTAACATAACAATATAAAGTTCAATTATCAATTATCATTGTTCAATAAGCCGTGAGGATAGATCTTCAATTGAATACATAAAAAAATAATTCGTGTGAATTTGTGAAATTCGTGGCTGATGTTCTTGCTCTTTGCTGATGATCCAAAAGCTTTGCCACTACTACACGATGCTCTGCTCTTTGCTGTTCAACCAAAAGCTTTGCCACTAATTACACGAATGATCACGAATTTCATTATTGCTTCAATTGGATACTAAATTAAAATCCCTTCCCAAGCTACAATTTGCTCAGGAAGGGGGATTAGTCTTTTGAAATTTTCAATTATTAATTTTCAATAAATTTGAAAAAAAATTGATCTCAATTAATTAACATTGAACATTGAACATTGAACATTGAACATTGAACATTGAA
>JAWXBH010000174.1:0-30779 GCA_034439935.1 bacterium | reverse complement strand
GAAAAACTCCCGCATAAAAGCATTGCGGGACAGGCGCCAGAAAGCTTTGCAAAGAAAAGTTTCCCGCTGGTGATAAATTGCCGGAAATTCAGATCAATGTTGATGAAAATTATTTTGGACGGCACTGACGTTTTTTAAATTTATTAAAATTATTGTGGTTTGATTATTGCTTTAAGACTACACCGACGGTAATTGTTTATTTGTTCATGAAGAAAGATGTTCATTGCGGAAATAAAGTAAACGGCTGAAGCTCGTCTAAAGATTATTTTCCCATTTCAGTCTTTGTTCTTGAAACCCAGACAGGCGGCTCATTCCCGCTTTGCCTGATAAGTAAATTCAATTGTCCAGCGTGATGCTGGACGTGACGCATGTTATAAAGGATCATTTCGAAACGGCTGTAGTTCCTGTATTTATTTATAAATCTCTTCTGCAAATTCTCTTCCGACAATGAAGCAATGAGCTTACGGCATTTCTCGCGGCAGTAATTAAGATACTCTATCAATTCAGATTTTTCATAGACCCGCTCAGGAAGTTTTCCGTCGGGATCAAATTCAGATAGTGTGTATGGTTCAGGAGGCATGAATTTATCCGCGTCTTCGGAAAGATAATAATCGAGATAGAATATGGTATGATAAGCATTGTACCAGAACTGTGTGCTGTCATTCCACAAATCATCCGGACATGAGGCAACCGAATTTTGCAGCATGTCTATCGCTGCTCCGAACTGCTGCCACAGCTCGGTTTTTAAAGTCTCATTCATAAACCAAGTATAATTTATAAAAAGGAAAATTTTTTCAATTGAGAGATTGTAGAACAATCGCAGTGTAATATTGTTAAATGAAAGTATAATTATGCAACTTCAAGCCTGAAGACTTCCGTTGTTGATTTTGGAATTTTCTTGCCGCTTTCTGAAACATCTTCAAGATGCATTCTTATAGCTTTTTTAATTGAAGCAAGGACTTTGTTTTCGTGTGTCAGCCACTACACCAACTCCTGGGAGATCAGGTGAATAAGCACCGTAACCATTAGCTTTATCAATTCTTCAAACTTCCTAATTACTTTTAATTATCATCAGTTCAACGTTCTTCTTCTTAAACTAAATAAATTTTTAAAACTAAAACACTTAAAATATTATCGCTGACTTTCTATACCGTTTTATATTTGATCGAACCATCTCTTCACTTCCCTGCACATCAATCCAAACACTTCATTATCATTCATCTTTTTGTCCTTGGGAACATGGAATGAATGATCAGCTCCGTCAATGATGAACAGTTCAGCTTTCTTTCCGAGCTTTTTTAATACCGGCTTGAGAAGATCAAGAGATGCAAGTGCGTCCCGCGTTCCATGAAGAAAGAGCATAGGAATATTTACTTTATAAAGATGTTCGGCTCTTACATTGGAAGGCTTTCCGGGTGCATGAAGGGGAAATCCAAAGAAAACTATTCCCTTTACATTTTCAATTGCACCTTCCGATGCCGCAGTCGATGTCATCCTTCCGCCGAAAGATTTTCCTCCCGAAAGAACGGGAAGCTTAGGACTAAGCTTAGCCGCTTTATCAACAGCAGCTCTTATTGTTGCAATACAGACAGGTTTTTTATCAGGCATCTTTTTTCCATTTTCCATGTAAGGAAAATTAAATCTGAGTGTTGCGATCCGGTTGTCAGCAAGTGAAAGAGCGAACTGCTCCATTGACTTGTTGGTCATTCCCACGCCTGCGCCGTGCGCGAGCACAAGAATGCATTCAGCGCCCTTCGGTGAATAAAACAGAGCGCTTACTTCACCTATGCTTTCGGATACTTTAATGTGCAGTGATTTTTTTGTCAGAGTTGAAGGCATTATATTAATTTGAATAAAGTATTGAATACAATTTCAAGATTCAATATGGAATAATCTGTGATCAATTATTAATCAACACATCCGTCCAAAATAAGAAAAAAGCTTGCCACGAATTTCACTAATGATCACGAATTAAAAATAGTATCACTAATTTTAAAAACAGAATTTAGATAAATTTATTTGGACAGCATAAGTATATGTTCATGGGTTATTTAAAGGTTGATTGTAAAGACTCGATATTGGTGCAAAAATATTACCAAAACAGATTGAATTTAAAAATATTTAAATTTTTTAAAAACATTTTGGACGGCAATGATTAATCAACTTAAATTTTGCAAATCATAAATTACAAATTCAAAGCAAATTCTATCTGACAATACTATTCATCATGAGGTAAAAATTCAGGAATGTTTCCATTGAAGATATTTTTGACGGAGCTGTAACGCCGATGCTTATGTAGTTTGAAAAAAAAATTGGAATCTTAATTCTGCGTATAGATTTATTTAAGAAGTATCATTCGCTTTGCATCAACAACATTACCATTCACTTCCAGCCGGTACAAATATATTCCGCTCGAAAGACTGCCACCGTCAAATTCAACTTCATATTGTCCCGGACCAAGCTTTTCATTAACCAGTGCAGCCACTTCATTTCCCAGCACATCATAAACTTTCAATGTGACAAATCCCCAGCCGGAACCATAATTTCCGGAACCGTTATTGTTACCGGCAGACAAATCGGAAATTCTGAAACCGAGTTGTGATACCGGATTGAACGGGTTGGGATAATTCTGCAGCAGTTCGAACTGATGAGGTACAGTAGAAGCTGTATTGTACAAAGAAGTAATGGCATTATTGTAGAGAACCTGAAGCGAATCTATCGGATCCCTTCCGAAGGTTGCACTTAAGACTTTAATATTAAGAGATAATGTGCCAAGCGTATCACCGGGATTAGCAACACGGAGGAAGGCGGATTTGGAAGAAGTGTTCAAGCTTACGCATCGTGTATCAGCGCCGATCACCTTCGCGCCCTGCAGTGCAGCCATTAGCTTAGCGGCGAGAGTACCGGGAGTATTAAGAAAACGTGACTCCATTGAATCCAGGATCTGCTGACCAAGCAGAATGTTTCCCTGTATGGAATATGTCGGACCGATGATATGATTTTTATAATTGCTGCAGTTAGGACCTGTGTATGCCGCAACTCTTCCACCGGAGGTAAGATCAACAATTCCGTACTGTCTGATAGTAGGATTACCCTGAGCATCATGCAGCACGAGTGAATCTATAATTGCCTGCGGAGTAAGCCGTAAGTTCATCAGAGAACGGGCATAGTTTTGATTTGCCGAAAGCCACGATGCCTGCGTATGCACAACGCCGTAGCCCGGATGAACATCAGTAAGGATGGTGCAGTCATTCACACAGGAAGCTCCTGCACTTCCGACCTGACCTGTTACCGGATCCACTGCGCATATCGAGAATGTATCCTGCGATTTTAAATATCCGGAACCGAGCAGAAGAAGTGTTAATAATGTTGCGAAGAAAGTTTTCATGAATTAAAAATTTTTTTTTGCAAGCTAACAAATTTGTAAGTAATGATAAATGATAATCAATGAACTTTGTGAACAAAAAACAGCACATCCGTCCAAAATAAGGAAAAAACTTGCCACGAATTTCACGAATGATCACGAATTAAAAATATTATCACTAATATTAAAAACAGAATTAACATAAATTTATTTGGACAGCATAAGTATATCTCTTAAGTATATCTTTAAGGTTATTTAAAGGTTGATTTTAAAAATTCGATCATTTTTGTTGATTTAAAATTTAATGGCACAAAAATTGTAAAATTATATTGTAAAACATCACTAAATCAAAATTAAATTAGAACTTATGGGCGATACAAAAGATCTGAGCAATGCCGAAGCAATAGAAAAAATTAAAGAACTCGCAGAAGATATTGATATTTGCATGCTTTGTACCTACAAAGGAGACAGTCTGCAGGCAAGACCTATGTCAACCCAAAAGGTTGATGAAGAAGGCAATGTCTGGTTCCTGCTGGACAATACAAGCGGTGCTCACAGCGAAGTCTCAAAAGATCCTGAAGTTGAACTGCTTTACGCTAAAGGATATGAAAAATATCTGGTGCTTCATGGCAAGGGTGAATTGTCAGATGATCGTGAAAAAATTAAAGAACTTTGGAAAACTCATGCAAAAGTATGGTTTACTGAAGGAGTTGATGATCCGAGGATCAGTGTATTAAAGGTAAGTTTTGATAACGGTCACTACTGGGATACCAAACACGGAAGGATCGTTTCACTGACAAAAATGGCGGCGTCCCTTCTGACAGGCAAGACAATGGACGATGGGATTGAGGGAGATCTTACCTGAGGAAAGACGTAAGACGTAAGATGTGAAACGTAAGAGATTAATTGTACTCTTTCAAATGCACATACGAGACATGAAAAGATCAAGGATGCATTATGAACCTGAGGTCCATTTTAAATAGTTTCAAATTTTATACATTTGTTCGAGCATATTCCAGACATCTTTAGTTCCTTGGCATACACTTTAATACTGATGCTTTTTTTTTACGATGTACGCGGTTTTAATCATTTGCATTAATTCTTCTTTATTGGTACCTCAGCATGGTAAACTGCGGTTAGAAATTGTTTTATAAAAGAATTACTATTAGCGGAATTAAGCAATAGATTCCAGTAACCTAAAATCAAAAAATGATATCAAGTACAACAATTCACCAAAGCAGAGTTAACAGTCTGTTGTTTGATTATACCGAACTGGAAAGAAAAATTTGTGAAGCAAACAAGAATATCACACAGGAGATGTCACTTCACTGTAGGTATAGCTTTGATGAAATTTACAACAACAAAGCTTTTGAAAATTATTACTTTGAAATGTTTTTCGAAGTAGATGAAAAAGAAAACAGTACTCAGTTTGTCAGAAATTATGATTTTCATAAAGTTGCTGAAATACCTGAAGGTGTACTTTTCAGAGTGGGCTGTTATAAGAAACATACTAAAGGCTTAGACAAACATATTACCAACGGGATGGAGATTTCAGAAACAACATTAAATTAACACATCAGATTTATTCAAAGCTGTAATTCAAATGATTTAAACATTCAGATCCCGGTAGAAATTATCTGCCGGGATCTTCTTGTTCAGTACATTTACAGTTTTTAAATATAACTTTAACTTATAAAATCTCCGTTGTAATTTGTATAAAAAAAATACAAATGAAAAAGGTTATCAATCTGAACCGGAGATTATTTGAGCCATCCGGTAAAGGTCCGGGATTGGGAACTCAGGAAGAGCATGATCTTTTTGAAAAAATCCAACTGGGGATAACAAAGCAGTATGAAAAAATTTTTCCTGATAAGACTGCAGCCAGAACCATAGTCATCATACCTTCACTTACTCTTGACATGGAGATCCTTTCAAAGATCAACGGATATATTCATTACGAAGAAAGACTTCTCTGTCTGCTGATGTTTTTGCGTTGGCCGCTTACAAAAATTATTTACATTTCAAGCATGCCGTTTTCTGATGTGATCATTGATTATTATCTTCATCTGCTGCAGGGGATAACAGGAAATCATGCCAGACAGAGACTTACGATGTTAAGCTGCTATGATCTTTCCCGGAAGCCACTTACGGAAAAAATTCTTGAGCGACCGAGGCTTATACAAAGGATCAGAAATCTTATCACGGATACTTCTTCAACTCATCTTACTTGCTACAATATTACTCCACTTGAAAAATCTCTTGCTGTAAAGCTTGAGATACCATTGTTCGGGACGGATCCTTCAAAATTTTATGAAGGTTCAAAATCGGGGGCAAGAAAGACTTTCAGAGCCTGTGGAATTGATATGCCTGACGGTGATGAAGATCTTAAGACAAAGGAAGATATTGCAAGATCATTAGCGAGACTGAAAAGAGAAAACCCGTCACTTAGGAAAGCAGTAGTCAAAATGAACGATGGCTTCAGCGGAGACGGCAATGCAGTTTACAGATATGCTGATGTGAAAATTGACGGATCACTTGAAGCGGGTATTCTCAATGATCTGTCAGAAAACATTAGACCTGTATCAAAGGATGTAAGCAAGGAACTGTTCTTTGAAAAATTTTACGAGATGGAGGGTATTGTTGAGGAATTTCTTGAAGGTGAAATAAAGGTCTCTCCATCGGTGCAATGTGTAATAGGTTCATCAAACAGTATTGAGATCGCAAGCACACATGATCAGCTTTTGGGAGGAAATGATGGTCAGATATTTTTGGGAGCGATATTTCCTGCAGACATTGAGTATGCAGCACCGCTTGCTGAAATGGGAAATAAGATCTCCCGGTCACTTTTATACAAAGGAGTGCTCGGCAGATTTGCCGTTGACTTTATTTCAGTAAGACAGGACAACGGAAGCTGGAAACATTTTGCGATCGAGATCAATCTCCGCAAGGGCGGAACAACTCATCCGTTTATGATGCTTCAACTGATTACGGACGGACATTATGACGCTGCTAATGGAAAGTATATCACGGCAAGCGGAAACGAACGATGTTATTTTGCTTCAGACAATCTTCAAAACGATAAGTATATAGGTACTACGCCGGATGATCTTATAGATATTGCAATGTTTCACGGGCTAATGTATGACGGCGCCGCGCAGGAAGGTGTAGTGTTTCATATCATAGGTGCGCTTTCTGAGTTCGGAAAAGTTGGCATAGTCTGCATTGGGAGTACACATGAAAGAGCAAAAGAATTTTACGATAACACAATCAGGGTACTTGATTTTGAATGTGGTGATTAATGGGTATGAAATTATGCAAGGGTTTTCTACTTAGCATTTCACAGATGTATCGGACACCTAATGATTAGCTTACAACGCAATAAACATTGTAAGTGTAGTACGACGATAATTAAAGCACAAAAAATATTGATACATGTCCGACATCATCGCCAAATTCTTATCTAAATATGTAACTCTTTCCGAACAGGAAACCGAAGAAATTTCCATTCGGTGCAAAAGTAGATTCTGAAAATTAATTTTAATTTGCATTTAGTTAATAACTTAAATTAAAACTATCATGTACGATCTGCCTCATCACAAGGAAAAAAATGAAAAATTAATCAATGAATTTATTGACCGGTATCCTTTTGCCTTTTTATCGGGATGTGATGCGGACAACAATCCTGTCGCTACTCAAGTGCCGGTTTTTATTGAAGAGCAGGACGGTAAAAAAATATTAAGAGGGCACATCATGAAGAATACGGACCATCATAAAGCGTTTGTTCATAATCCAAACGTTCTTGCAGTCTTCACCGGCAATCATATTTATGTAAGCGGCACGTGGTATGACAATCCATACCAGCCTTCAACATGGAACTACATGAGTGTTCACGCCAAAGGTATCATGCGTTTTCTTGATGACTCCGCGTTAGTTTCCGTGCTCCGTAAAACCTCACTTCATTTTGAGAATAATAATGAACACTCAACAACGTACTTTGATAATCTGCCGCAGGAATACATGCAAAAATTAATGAAAGCGATCGTCGCGTTCGAGATCGAAGTGACTGAAATGAAGAATGTATTTAAATTAAGTCAGGACAGAGATGAAAAGAGTTATCACAATATCATTGAGAAACTAAAAGATAAAGGCGAAGATGGCTGCGTCATCGCCGCTGAAATGGAAAAGAGAACTAAAGATGTATTTCCGGATAAAGGTGAAAGTTGAAAGTTAAAAGTTAAAAGTTGAAAGTTGAAAGTTAAAAGTTGAAGAAGTTTGATTATTCATTAGCTTCTGACATAAATAAAATAGAATCCCCGACCTGTTATCAGGGATTCTATTTATTAACAACGAATAAGATCAGGCATTACTAACTTACTAAGTTAATAATTGATAATTGATAATTGATAATTGATAATTAATAATTGATAATTGACAATTGATAATTAATCCGGTGCACCGTTTCTATCATTATCAACAAAACATTTAAAGTTATTATTAATATTATTCTTTATGTTGTTGTCAATGTCATTTTCATTTGACGGGTCGAGCGGGTCAAGATAGGCGTTGTTCTTAATGAACCACATGTAAGGTTTTACCAATAATGTAATATTAGATTTTCCTGTTGCTGTGACCTGTAGATTACCGGGAAAAGTCAGCTTCTGATGAGCAGACTTTGTTGATTTATAAACGAACGGAACACCGCCATATGTACCTTTTACAATAACAGAATACCTTCCGTTTGCATCGGCAAATTCAGGATCGGGTGGAGTTTCGTTGTTCTCAAGCTTGTGAACCATGAATCTTACCTTGTCATAAGTTCCGGCAGGTATTAAGCCTGTTCCAATTACATTGACGTTTGTAAGCAGGTTAAGATAAAGTACAAACGGTCCCGTCTGAAAATTATTTGAATCCTGATTGCCTGCGATATTAAGCTTTATGTCCTTTAACAAAATTTTGACTTCGGTCAGTCTCAGTATCCCGATATTATCAGTTGAGTCCGAACTTCCCTTCACGCTGAAATCAAGATTGTCAGTCTGAGGGCTTACACTGTCTTCCTTACATCCCAAAAATGATATGATTGGAATTAGTATAATTGCAAAGATCAGTAACTTCGTTTTAACAATGGCATTTTTCATTTTTTTTTCCTTTCAATAGTAATTTAATTTTACCGGATAATATGTGACTATTCATATATGACAATATTACCGGGATCACACTTATCAATTGCAATTTACAAGCCGTCTTTTAAGTTGAAAACTGGGCTTTATTGTATACAATAGGTCACCAAAGAGTGACGATATTGACAGTATTGGCAATTGATCTTAAAAGTTAAAAGTTGAAAAGTTAAAATATAAAAGTTGAAAGTTGAAAGTTGAAAGTTAATGCTCTCCAGATAAATTTATGTTAATTCTGTTTTTATAATTAGTGACAATTTTTTTAATTCGTGATCATTCGTGAAATTCGTGGCAAGTTTTTTCCTTATTATGGAAGGAAGTAAAGAGATATGGCTTACTTGAAATGACGATCTATGAACAGATGGCTGTTGATGAAAATTGATGAGCTTAAGGAAATATGATCAAAAATATGAAGGCGATGAGATTTACCAAAAGCACCACTCCATAAACAATATTTGTCCTGCCGCTGCTGAGTGAGAGCATCACCGTAAATACAGACAGTCCTAAAAGTATAATTGATTTTATATCGAGCCCGAGTATGATCTTCATATCATAGATTAAACATACTATTGCGACACCGGGAATGGTAAGTCCAATACTTGCCAGAGCGGATCCGAGTGATAAATTTAAGCTTGTTTGAAGCCTGTTGTTCCTTGCGGCAATGATCGCTGCCATTCCTTCCGGCAATAAAATTATCGCGGCGATAATGACGCCCACTAATGTTACAGGCAGATCATAACTTTCAACAATATTCTCAATTGTCGGGGAAAGTGTTTTTGCCAGCAATACTACAATTCCTAAGCTGACTATCAGAAAAAAAAGACTTAAAATTAATACCGAATTACTGACCTTAACTGTTTCCTCTTTTTTATCTTTTTCTTTTGAAAGAAAATATTGCCTGTGTCTTGATGTCTGAGCAAATAAAAAGAAGGAATAAATAATCAGGCATGCAATGGATGCAAAAATAAGCTGTGGCGTCGAGTAGTAAGAACCCGCTACGCTTTCTGTAAAAGTAGGGACAACAAGCGTAAAGACCACAATAGAGACAAGTGAAACAAGAGCTATCGTCACTGAGTGTTTGGAAAATCTCTGCTCGTGATGTTTTAGTCCTCCGATGAAAAGACAAAGTCCTACAATACCGTTCAGTATGATCATGGTCGCGGAATAAACAGTATCTCTCGCCAATGAAACTGCCTCTTCTCCGCCCGTGATCATGAGTGAAATGATTATGGAAACTTCAATTACCGTTATCGCGATCGCAAGGATGATCGTTCCGTATGGTTCTCCGACCCTGTGTGCGATTATTTCCGAATGATGCACCGCGGACATAACGCTGAGTATGAGCAGCACACTTGCAGCGATCTGGAAGAAACCATTATCCGGAATGAGTCCCGTAAAGAACAGAACCCACGCGAGTATTGGAATGATTATTGTCCATTGAAGTAATGATCTCATTTTTTATTATAATGATGCAAGATAATATTTTTCAATTGGTACTTCTACTTAGAAGAAAACCGCAAAATAATTTTTTAATTAATTCAGATTTGAAAGCAGCCGACTTCCCAAACCCAATCAACATTCAATTTGTAATTTCACTTTGTAAAACAGAATAATAATATCGCATATAACTTTGTAAGAAGAGTGAGTGAAGATTCTCTTCCTGAAATTTGATTCATCACAGAAATAATAAAAAGTATATGAATCTTTCGCATGATGAGAGACAGGTGCATACCATGATCGGCGGAAGGATGGATATTCTGAATTTTAAAAAATTTATGAACGCCGGAACATGGTGCACATACGAGAAGAATAAAAAAATAATTACGGAGAATGAAAATATTCAAAAGCTTTTTTATATTGTTGACGGGGAAGGCGATGTGAAAATTAAAGACAGCCAGATAGCGACAATAACAAAAGGAAACTTCTTAGGCGAGATGAGCTTCCTCAGCGGGGAACTGCCGTCGGCGAGTGTTGCCATAACCACTAAGGCAAAGATCCTTTGCTGGGACAAAAGTAAATTGAAGATGATGATGGATAAGAATGATGATTTCAGACACGAGATCTATTCTATCTTCAGCAATGACCTGATCTTAAAGATCATTAATCTGAATAAACAATCCATGCTCAGTTCGATCATCAACTGAACATTACCTGAACATGGATTTGTCTGAGTGAAAGTTCGATCGCCGGGGAGTATAATTTTCTTAAAGATGGCGGCGGACGGGTATTGAGGAGAATTGAAGAGCTACTTTTATTTTATTCACTTAAATAATAAACATTAATATTTATATTGATGATAGAAAAATACTTTTCATTATTACGCCATGCGAAGTGGCTTAAGGTGTAGTTTAAAAGAAATAAATCTAGACACGATAAAAAATTAACTATGGAAATTACAACTGACTTATACCTTGGTGACAGCAAAAGTGAATTAATAAAAATACCTGACAACTCAGTTGACCTTGTTGTGACGTCTCCCCCATACGCAGATCAGCGTAAAAGCACTTATGGAGGGGTTCATGCGGACAAATACGTTGAATGGTTTCTTCCGATTTCCGAACAGCTTTTTAGAGTCCTTAAACCAACAGGAACTTTTGTTCTTAATATTAAAGAAAAAGTTGTTGAAGGTGAACGCAGTACTTATGTTATGGAACTCATACTTGCAATGCGCAAACAGGGTTGGTTATGGACAGAGGAATTTATATGGCACAAAAAAAATTCCTATCCCGGAAAGTGGCCAAACCGTTTTCGCGATTCATGGGAGAGACTATTACAATTTAACAAGCATAAACACTTTAATATGTATCAGGAGGAAGTAATGGTTCCAATGGGTGATTGGGCTAAGACACGTTTAAAAAAACTTTCGAACACGGACAAAACCCGAGATAACTCAAGAGTTGGAAGTGGATTTGGAAAAAACATTTCTAATTGGCTGGACAGAGACAAAGCATATCCGACAAATGTTTTGCATTTAGCAACTGAATGCAACAATAAAAATCATAGTGCAGCATTTCCTCAAGAACTACCGGAATGGTTTATCAAACTTTTCACGAAGGAAAACGATACGGTGTTAGATCCTTTTATGGGTTCAGGCACAACTCTAACGGTCGCCAACAGAATGAAAAGAAATTCAATCGGAATTGAAATTGTTCCGGAATATTTTAAAATGGTTGAAAATCAATTAAAGCCGGTAGAACTCTACTTGATGGAACCTAAACGAAAATATGAAAAGACTGAACCTAAAAGACGTATTGCAATACGTGGAAAACAACATCGGAACATTTCACGAAAAACGCATCCAGAGTCTTGACAGCTTAAAGCTGACTAACGTTCTTAAACGTAAAAATCCCTATTTGTTTAAAGCAAAATATGTCTTGACTGCAGACGAAATCATTCGTGGAATTGTGGATGCACATATTTCCTCAAGTGAAGAAGGTATTTTTGGTGAATGGCTGGAAGGACTTGCGATTTTCATAAATTCCAAAGTTTACAGTCGTCGTAAATCCGGCATTCCAAATATAGATCTTGAATTCGATAAAAGCGGAATAAGATACATTATTACAATTAAATCAGGACCAAATTGGGGGAATGCTTCTCAAATTAAAAAATTGGCATCCGATTTTAAGACTGCAAAAAAGACATTAAGAACCAGCAATTCAAAACTTGTTGTAAATGCAGTTAATGGTTGTTGTTATGGAATAGAAAATCAACCGGATAAGGGAGATTATTACAAATATTGTGGGCAAGAGTTTTGGGAGTTTATTTCAGGCGACTCAAATCTTTTCACAGAATTAATTGAACCAATTGGACACAAAGCAAAAGAAAGAAATGATGATTTTGTAAAATCGTATTCGCAAATGATAAATAAATTTACAAAAGAATTTACTATTGGATTCTGCGACAAAGACGGAGCTATCGAATGGGACAAATTAGTTCGATTTAATTCAGCAGCTTCTAGGAAAAAATAATAGTGTTAACATATAGCACAACTTGCAAAGTAAACCTAATACAAGTCGTACCTAAAAGGCAGGTCAATGATCTGTTTTTTTTTACAGTATTACATTACCGTACCTTATGAGGTCCTTTCGTTTTTGCTTTAAAACCGATTGCTTCTTATGGTCTCTTTGTATATCTGCCACCGATCACCAAATCTCACACAGCGTTTCGAAGCAAAGAAGTTTTCATTTGGACACGGGGTTACCCTCATTAAGAAATTTTAGTTAGTATTTCAAAATGAGATTCAAAAAACTTCAACCTGCTACTTTTATTTTATTCACTTAAATAATAAACATTAATATTTATATTGATGACCTTAAGTTACTATTTATGAAACCCGTAACGGTCTACGCTTGATAAACTTTTCTGAATGATCGCAAAATAAAAATGGAGTCTTTAATAACCTGAAGGATGTATATATTTTTTGTTGAATTATATGATGATATGTAATTGAAAGCGAAACGAATAAATATTACGTCTGCTTAAATTGAGAAAATGTGCAACCAAGCTGACCTGCGAAAAATAAACGACACTCATGACAAGACAAGAAGCGGAATTAATTTTACAAAAGACATTTAAGCTCCAAAAATTCTATGATGAACAATGGGCAACCATTGACAAAATACTTAAAGGTGAAAAGGTCTTACTGATCGAAAGGACAGGATTTGGAAAATCACTTTGCTTTCAATTTCCTGCAACTGTATTTGAAGGAACAACAATAATATTCTCACCACTGATAGCACTTATGAGAGACCAGGTGAAAAAATTAACCGAACTTGGTATCAATGCCAGATGTATAAACAGCGAACAGACACACGAAGTAAACACTCAGATAATCAATGAAGCGAAAAAGGGGAAGATAAAAATTCTTTACATCGCGCCCGAACGACAGGAAAACAGTGAATGGATCGAAGGGACACAACAGATGAACCTGTCAATGGTGGTTGTTGATGAAGCACATTGCATCTCAGTCTGGGGACACGACTTCAGACCGGCATTCAAAAGAATTATAAACCTTGTAAAACTTTTACCAAAAGATCTTCCGGTCCTGGCAACTACAGCGACGGCTACAAAAAGAGTTGAACAGGACATTGCCCGGCAAATCGGAAACAACATAATGACGATCAGAGGAAACCTGATGAGAGACAACTTCAGGTTGTTCGTAGTTAAGGTAACTTCCGAAGATGAAAAACTGATCTGGCTTGGTAAGAATATGAACAGACTTCCCGGCTCCGGAATTCTTTACACCGGTACAAGAGTCGACACTGAAATTTATTCAAGATGGTTTGAACATTCAAACATATCATCGACTGCTTATAACGCCGGTCTCGATGTGGAATCCAGAATTGCAATTGAAAGCGGTTTAATGACGAACAAATGGAAATGCGTTATCTCGACAAATGCTTTAGGAATGGGCATTGACAAACCGGACATACGATTTATCATTCACACTCAAATTCCTCAATCACCAATTCATTACTACCAGGAGATCGGACGTGCGGGAAGGGATGGTCAGCCGTCTTATATAATTTTATTTTATAATCCCGCAGACAGAAAACTGCCGGAAGCATTTATAGAAGGCGGCAGACCTTCAATTGATAAATATGACAGAGTAATACAAGCGGTGAAGTCTGAATTGCTTGGAGAAAGAGAACTGATGAAAAGCACAAACCTGAAACAAACTCAGATAAGGGTCATCAAAGCTGATCTGATCGAACAGGGAATTATTCGTGAAGTGATCATCGGTAAAAGTAAAAAATATGAATTTGTTCCGGCATCTCAACCCTTAAGTGTGAAGGCATTTGAGGAACTTCGTAGTTCAAAGTTGAAAGATCTTGAAAACATGATCGCCTATGTTGACACTTCAGATTCAAGGATGAAATTTCTTTGCGACTATTTAGGTGATAATTCAGAACATAAATTTACAAACTGCGATAACACGGGTGAGAAAAAAATTATTGTCAATGTAACAAGCGAATGGACAGAGAGACTTCAGAAATTCAGAGAAAATTTTTTTCCCGAACTGGGAGTTGAGGCGAAGGGTTCAAAGATTGTCAATGGATTCGCGGCTTCTTACTATGGATTTACAAATGTGGGGACAGCACTTCATCGTTCCAAAAATGAGCACGGTGGTGACTTCCCGGATTTTCTACTGAGGTTGGTACTGAATGCATTTAGGAAAAAGTTTGGACAGGAGAAATTTGATCTGATCGTTTATGTCCCGCCGACTTCATCGGGCGATCTTGTTAAAAATTTTGCGGAAAAAATCTCACAAGCATTGAAACTTCCCATTTCACACAATCTTCAAAAGATCAAACAAACCAGAGAGCAGAGAATATTTGAAAACGGTTACTTAAAAACTGAAAACGTAAGCGGAGCTTTTACTTTCATTGTGCCTGCCGATGTTAATGGAAAAAGAATCTTACTCATTGATGATATATTTGACAGCGGTGCGACAATAAAAGAGGCAGGCAAGACACTGACCAACTTTGGGGCAATAAAAGTAACTCCGATTGTTATCGCGAGAACAGCAGGAGGAGATAAGATCTGATGAATGAAGCGGCATACTGGATAGCACTTGCTCATCTGCCGGGATGGAGTTATCTGAAAATTAATAATCTTATTATAAAAATTTTTCACAATAACAAAATTTCCGTGGAAGAATTTTTCCGGTTCAATGAAGATCAATGGCGAACTGATTATCAACTGGATGAGAAGCAGATTTCAGATCTAAGGGTTGCAAGATCAGAACTTGCAAGCCACGCTTTTTTCGCGGAGTCATATCTTAGTCAGGGCTATGAGATCATTCCGGTCACATCACCAGAATATTCGAAAACATTAAAGAGTAACTTAAAGGCGTCTCACTCTCCGGCAGTTCTTTATATTAAGGGGAATAAGAAAATTTTGGAAGAAAGTTCGATAGCGATCACCGGTTCGCGGGACGCTTCGGAAATTGCATTAAAGTTTACTGACAACATTGCAAAACTTGCCTGCAAAGATCATAAAGTTGTCGTCAGTGGATTTGCCAAAGGCGTTGACAGGCAGGCATTGGAATCGGCGATCAGCTACAAAGGAAAAAGTATAATCGTACTTCCGCAGGGCATCATGACATTTGGCACAGGATTCAAAGACTATTACAGACAAATAATCGGAGGTGATGTTTTGGTTTTAAGCACATTTTATCCGAAGGCAACTTGGAAAGCTGAATTTGCAATGGCTCGCAATACGATCATCTACGGACTTGCAGATGAGATCTATGTAGCGGAGTCGTCTGAAAAAGGAGGGACATGGTCGGGAGCAATTGACGGACTCAGGAAGGGACGAAAAATTTATGTCAGGCAATCTGAACCGGGTGAAGTTACAGCGAATAACATTTTGATACAGAAAGGTGCGGTTGCGGTTGACTTCAACGGAAATGAATTGCTAAAGACTCATCATACAACTGATCGTGAACAGGTTTCGATTGCAGAAGTATCGACCGAAGCAGAATCACTTGAAACAAGAATCCGGTCAGCACTTAATGAAAGACCAATGTCAGCCAAAGAGATATTGACAAAACTTGATCTGACATGGACACCGCAAAAGCTGAACAGCTACTTAAAGAAACTGAACTTCATAGAAATTATAAAAGAGAAGAAGACGAATTTATACAGATTGAAAGGGCCAACGGAAACAACACAGGTAAATTTGTTTGTGTAAATCGTAATATGTTTGAACAAACATCCTGATCACTCCAATTCCTGAATTTTTTCCAGTAACCATTTCTTTCCCAGCATATTATTATATTGCACAAATAGTTTTAGTTCATTCAGTTTACTGTCATCAGCTTTTTTCACATCAAGGTTATATCTGTAATCGGAAAGCCGGCTCACTGAATTCATAAAATTCTTAAAGGAAGTTTTGTGACCTTCGGAATAAATTTTATCATTCTTTAAAAACTTACGCATGGCATTGATAAGGTCGTTTAACTGATCATAATACCGCAGCTCATAGTAATTACATATCTGATAAGTTTTTAAATTTATTTTCTGGGTAGGCGACGGATTTTCACATTTGGAAAGATATGAAAGAGAAGTCTCATAATCCTTATTTTTGAAATAGGCGCACGTCAGCGCCAGGTTTGTGCATTCGTCTTTTATAGCCGGTTCAAGAAAATTCTGATATTTATCAATGAACTTGATGCACCAGTCAAACTCACCTTCAGAGGATGCTGATACAACATTGTTCAGAAAAACAGAGATGTTTATATAATTTTCATCATCGGGAAAAAACAAATTGTTGTCATCCATAACCTTACGGTATAGTTGAGCTTCTTTGTTATAATTGATATTAAGTATGAAGGAATTAGTTTTGCAAAAACTTTGCAACACCGATAGAATATCGAACTGGTCAGCTCTTGTATAGTTATCAAAATTTTCAAAGAAAATCTTTTTCAGTTCCGAATAATTGTTTTCATCCGAAGGGTAGAGAGCTATTTTCAATACCCGGCTATAAGTATCCGCATAATAATTTTTATAGGAACCCTGATCATAAAGGAGCAGGATTTTTTCAATGAATGACGTATCGGCTTTCTTGTTGTACACGTTTGAGACGAAGAGCTTAGTATAGTTTGAATTGAAGAAAGTTATAAAATAATAAAGAGTAAGCGACTCGTTGATCTTATCGAGATCATGTTCAAAAATTTCCTTCATGTCACTTCTTTGTACGATCTCATCTATCTCCACTTTTTCAATTTTATAACTAAGAAAATAATTTTCACCGCCGAACTTCTGTTTCTTGAGATCTTCTTTGACCTCTCTTATTTTTCGTTTTAACTGATTTGACAAACCTCTTTTCATATACTGTTCAAGCAGGTTGTTTATGCCATAACCTGAATTGCCGGCATCAGTCTTGAGGAAGTTGACCGTAAGTTTGCCGAGATCGTGTATCAGATTTTTCATGATGCCGTAATTATATTTTGCATCACCGAACATTCTGCTCCATACAATCTCTTTTTCAAGCCCGTTGTCATTAAAAGCAGGAGCATATTTTTTGATCTCCGCAAAAAGCTTCACGACATTTTCCTGTTTATTGAAGTAGGGTGATCGGATAAAATCTTCGAAGGAACTCAATTCGCTTTTTGTAAAAGTACGGAGAGTTTCAAGCAACGTGCTCTTAATCATCAGGAGAAATTTGTTTTAAAGTAATACATAAGAGTAATATACAAGAAAGGTTTTATTTTCTGTTTGAGATGAAATTAAAATAAAGGTTCTGAAAGTAAATTAAAGTTCATTATTTCAAATGGCAGCATGGAAATTATTGAAATATTTAGATCACATTTGTGGAACGAGTACACCGGCTGCCCGGAATTATTTGCTGTGGGCTGCACAAAAGTGGTTTAAGGAAAACATGAATGTGTCTAATAGAAAGGTAGTGTACTGTTGAACAGTTTTCTTGCACTTGTAACATCCGAATGTCCGGAACTCAATGCGCTCCGTCATATAACGATTGATAAAAGTATTTATTCAATTTCGTTTAAGTTTTTATAATTCTATTTTGTAATACTAAAAAAAAATCGTTGTAATAAAATCTGCTGCCTGATCGTATGCTGTTTATAAATCGTATGCTGTTTATAAGTGGAAAGTGGCTGAATAAAAAACTCGGATCAATTATTTCAATTTGAAATCTGGAATTAATTTTACTTATAGAACAAATGAATCATAAACGTAAAATATTTTTTCTGCTGTTATTCAGTGTTATCTTTATTTGCGGCTGGGGAGCAAGCGGACATAAGATCATCAACAGAAGATCAACATTCTCACTTCCGCCCACGATGAGTTTCCTTAACTGGGCAGACTCTCTTGCCGCTCATTCATCAGATGCAGATTACAGAAGAAACTCCGATCCCAATGAAGCCCCGAGACATTATATTGATATTGATGATTACCCTGAATTCATTGCAACAGGAAGTATCCCCCAGAATTTAGATTCACTTATTGCACTTCACGGCAGCAGCTTTGTATATGATAAAGGCATCTTACCTTTTTCAATAATGGCAACTACTGATTCCATAAAGAAATATTTTCAGCTTCGCAATTTTCAAAAAGCAATGCTTCATGCCGCCGACCTCGGACACTATGTGGGAGACGGACATAATCCGCTGCACATTACCAGAAATTATGACGGGCAGTATACAAATCAGAACGGAGTTCACTCAAGATATGAAACACAGCTTATAAACCGTGATTCAGCCAACATCATATATGCTTTTGAAAATGCAGTTTATATTCAGAATATAAATCAGTTCGTATTCGATTTTCTTTATCATAATTACACCTATGTCGATTCAGTTCTGAAGTATGACAGCATAGCACACGCGATCGCGCCGAGCTATAATTCAACTTACTATCAGATCTACTGGCAGCTCGCAGGAAATTTTACCAATATGTTGTTCAATAACGCGTCTCATTTTATTACAAGTCTTGTGTATACTGCGTGGATAAATTCCGGCAGTCCGCTGGCAGTAACTCAGACAGGAAATTCGCTTCCGGAAAAATATTATCTCGGACAGAATTATCCAAACCCTTTCAATCCTGTTACAAAAATTAATTTTGACATTCCGGAGAGAAGTGTTGTTACTTTAAAGATCTTTGATATGACAGGTAAAGTTGTTAATACACTTTTAAACAATGAACAGCTTTCACAGGGAAGCTATGGTTTAAGTTTTGACGCATCACTTCTGCCGAGCGGTATTTACTTCTATAGACTGTTGTCGGGAAATTATGTTGTGACGAAGAAGATGATACTTACGAAATGAGTTTTCAAAACCGGATTCGTTGAATTATCGTAATTTTAAAAAATTTTGCAATCGCATTGACATTTTTTTCTTATGGTAAATTTGCAGATACTTACAAACTTAGATCAAAGATTTTATTTTGAGAACCTACCGTTCAGTAACCAGAACTATACATTATTAGAAAAGTAAAATGGAGATAGTTGTTATTTCGGTTACCGCTTTTATCGTAGCCATTCTTACATTCTTTACGGGTTTCGGTTTAGGGACAATTCTTACACCTGTATTCATGATTTTTTTTCCTGTTGAGCTTGCGATCGGATTGACAGGCATTGTTCACTTCTTCAACAACATATTCAAACTGCTTTTGGTCGGACGAAAAGCTAACAAAGAAGTTCTGTTGCAATTTGGTATTCCTGCTGTAATTGCTGCTATTCTTGGTTCGTGGTTGTTGCTAAACATTACAGACCTGAAACCACTTTTCACTTATGAAATGTTTGGACAAACATTTGAAGTATATCCTGTAAAATTTATCATATCCATTTTGCTGATCATCTTTGCGAGTTTAGACTTCATTCCATATTTCAATAAACTGCAATTTGGCAAAGACAAACTTCCCATTGGTGGTGCATTGAGTGGATTTTTTGGCGGGCTATCAGGAAATCAGGGAGCATTAAGAAGTGCATTCCTGATTAAAGCAGGACTTTCCAAAGAGGCGTTTATAGCGACAGCAGTTGTAGTTTCAACATTCGTTGACTTCACACGATTGAGTGTTTATGCTACACGATTTGACAAAGCAGGGTTAAGCGACAACCTGACATTGGTAGTTTGTGCCACAGCATCGGCAATAGTTGGTGCATATATCGGCAACAAACTTTTAAAGAAAGTGACACTGAATTTTTTGAAAGTAACAGTAGCAGTTATGCTGATATTAATTTCACTTGCATTAGGTTCGGGGCTCATTTGATGTGAGACAATACGAATGAACAGTAAAGTGAGCATTAACAAAAAGGTAATACAAGTTTTTTTAAAAAGGGACTCTACTGCAATCAAAAGTTGTGTATACGCAGAAAAAAGTTGAAAAAAATATGATAGTTTTTTCGCCAACGCTTTTTCTGTATCTTCTGAGTATATTCGCCATTCTAATATTTGACCGTTTATAACGTGAAAAAACTATCGGACAGACACAATATTGACAAACCCCGTGAGAAACTTTCTCAACGAGGCGTTCAGTCATTGTCAAGCCATGAGTTGCTTATGGTTTTGTTGGGAAGCGGAATTCCCAACAGAGATGTTGCAGAACTTTCAGCAGACATTTTAAAAGTTATTGAAGTTGAAAAAGAAAATATCACTTTAGAAAAACTCACAAACATCAAAGGCATTGGCAAAGCCAAAGCAGGACAAATACTTTCTGCATTTGAATTAGCGAAACGCTATTTAATTAAAGACGAAAAGAAAATCCGAAACACAGACGACATACTTGCACTGGTGCAAGACATCAGAGATAAAAAACAAGAACACTTTATCACCATCACTTTAACAGGAGCATCAGCACTCATTGAAAAACGGGAAGTGTTTAAAGGCACAATCAATTTTAGTGTGGTGCATCCGAGAGAAATTTTTGCAGATGCAATTTCTGACAGAGCAGCAGGGATAATCTTTGTGCACAATCATCCAGCCGATGATGCACAGCCATCAGAGGCAGATATAAAGTTAACTAACCAACTTTGCGATGCCGCAAAGTTGATGGGTATTCAAGTCATTGACCATATCATTGTAACCAAAAATAATTATTTCAGCTTCCAAGCTGAAGGAATGTTGAACAAATAAAAAAGTACGATGCTAACTAAACACGAAATACAAGACCTTGTTGAGAGATTGCAAAAAGGCGAAACCATTCCTGATGATTTCAAATACAAACTTTTTCCTGTTAAGCAGAAAGAATACGAATTGGTTTACGGAGGTAAGATGCGTAAGGAAGATATTTTAGCAAATGAAGACGGAGTTTTTCCAGTGCCTTTACAAGTTGCTAAAATATTTAACGGCAAGCGTGAACAATGGAAAGACGGTTGGAGAAACATTATCGCCTTTGGTGATAATCTTCAATTCTTGAAAACAGTTTACGAAGACAAAGACCCTCTGATTAAAAACAAAGTCAAAGGAAAAGTAAAATTCTTTTTCATTGACCCACCATTTGGAACAGGTGATGAATACGATGGCAATAAAGGACAGAGAGGTTATTCAGCCAAAGCAAAGGGAGCTGAGTTTGTTGAATTTATGAGGCGAAGAATAATTGTTGCTAAAGAACTTATGGATGATGATGGAATTATTGCAGTGCGTCAAGCATTCAATTTTGGGCACTATGTAAAAGTCATTCTTGATGAAATATTTGGCAAAGGCAATTTCATAAATGAAATAATTATAGGTAGAAAAAGAGAAGGCGCAGGTTCAAGAAATAAATTTGATGTAACAAATGAAACAATTTATTTCTATTCAAAGACGAGTGCGTACAAACTAAATGAAGTATTCGGAAAAAGGAGTTTGACCGATATCAAATGGACTTCATTTTTAATGGCAGAAGAACGAAACCCAAGAGAAAGAACATTTTTTGGATTATCTCTTACACCACCTAAAGGACAACATTTTTCTTTAGTTCAAGAGAAGTGCGATAAACTTATTAAAGAAAATTTTTTAAGAATGAGATGCAAAAATTGCGGAGCAAGATATTACTATGCAGAAGATGATGCTGATTTGCAAAAGAGAATGAAACATAAATCTCACAAGTTTAAGTTTTACGATATTACCTCTGACACAATTTTTTTCAATGCAAAAAAATTAGATGGAAAATGCAAGGAATGTAAGTCAGACGACTTAACAGTTGACTATTTAGGTTCTGATGATGCAAGAATAAATAATAATTGGTTAGACCTTCGTTCTTATTCAAGCACGACAGGTTATCCAACCGAAAATTCCGAAGAACTTCTTGAAAGAGCAATTAGTTGCACAACAAAAGAAGGCGACCTTGTAATTGATTTCTTCGGGGGTTCAGGAACAACAGCGGCAGTAGCAGAAAAATTGAATCGCAAATGGATTACTTGCGACATTGGTAAACTTGCATTCTACACAATTCAAAAACGATTGCTGAATATTGAAACGAGTAAGTCAATAGAAAATCCGAAAAAAGGATTTGGCAAATCAGCAAAAAGTTTTGTGTCAATCAACACTGGACATTACGACCTTGCTAAAATATTTGATTTAAAAAATCAGGAGTATTCCGAATTTGTAATGAACTTGTTTGAAGTTGAGCCAAAGAAAAAAACAATCAGTGGAATTCAGATTGACGGAGAAAAGAAAGATGGTTACAATGTAATTATTTGGCAGTATTGGAAATTTAAAGACAGCATAGTTGACGAAGATTATCTGCATGACTTAAACAGCCACATAGGAGCAAAAGCGGGAAAGCGTGTTTACATTATTGCACCAGCCAGCTATGTAGATTATATTTCCGACTATTACGAAATTGAAAAAGTTCGTTACTACTTTTTAAAAGTTCCTTATCACATCATTAAGGAATTACACAAAGTGCAATTCAAAAAATTCCGTCAGCCACAAAGCAAGAACAATGTGAACGATTTGGAAGATGCAATCGGTTTTCACTTCATGCGCCAACCCGAGGTAAAAAGTGAATGGAAAGAAAAAGGGGGAGAGTATCACATCACTATCAAAAAATTTCTTTCTGATTTCAGCGAAGAAGAAAGCGAAAGAGACATGGACAACTTTGAAAGTTTGGCAATGGTGCTGATTGATAAAAACTTTGACGGTGAAACTTTTGACATGGACACTTATTATTTTGCCGAAGACCTTCTACCAAAAAAGAAAAAGAAGAAAGATGAAGAAGATGAAATCGAAAACATAAAAGATGAACTAAAAAAAACAAATCAAATTCTTTTACCCCCAATTCCTAAAAAAGAATGTGGAAAAAAGTTGATGATAATATATGTTGACATATACGGTAATGAGTTCAAAGAAGAATTTAAGCTCAAATAAATGGTTCAGGAAATAAAAAAATATAAAACAGCCGACCTTGTTTTGCAGGTTTCAAAAAATTTTAACCCAGCAACACTCAACATTGCTGCGTGGGACAGGTATTTGGAAATACTTTGTAGCGACCGCCAGTATCAGAAGGAAGCAATTCATAAAGCCATTATTTTTTTAGCATCAGGTTTATATAAGGACATTGATGCTTTGGTAAATGAGAATTGGCTCAATGTAAAAATGGTTGAATTAAAAAGCCGTTATCAAACCGTAGAAGATTACGAACATCATTTGCAGATGCACGGGAAACTTTCTGCAAATATTGACTTGGCAACAGGGACAGGAAAGAGCTATGTTATTTATGGCATTGCTCAAATCATGTTAGGGCTTGGACTTGTTGACAGAGTTCTGGTATTGTGTCCTTCACTCACTATTGAAGATGGACTGATGGAGAAGTTTAGAAAGTTAGCGTCAGACCCAATTCTTTTAAAAGCAATTCCCGACGAAAGCAATTTCAAAAATCCTTCAATCAAAACAGCCGATGTAACAATTAAGGAAGGCGACATTTGCGTAGAAAATATTCATGCAGTTTATGAAAGAACAGGTTCGTCAATCAAAGACAGCTTTTCAAAAAATGGCGAACGCACTTTAATATTAAACGATGAAGCACATCATATTTTCAATGTGATTGAAGGCAGGGACAAAGAAGCACAGTCACTAAAAAAATGGAAAGATTTTTTAACAAGCAGCGAATATAATTTCAAATACATTCTTGGTTTCACAGGCACAGCATATATCAAAGACGATTATTTTAATGATGTGATTTACCGTTATTCATTACGGCAAGCCGTAAATGATAAAATGGTAAAGATGGTTGACTATATTAGCAAGAATGACGATGCAGAAGATGAAATAAAGTTTCAGGAAATTTACGACAACCACCAAAGCAATAAGAACACTTACCGAAAAGTAAAACCGCTTACAATTCTTGTTACCAAAGACATCACAAAAGCAAAACATTTGGCATCCGAATTGTCAGAGTTTCTGCAAAGCAAAGAACATTTGTCAGCAGAAGAATGTGAAGCAAAAGTTTTAATTGTTACATCAGCAAATGAACACAAAGCCAATGTAAAAAAGTTGAAGGAAGTAGATAAGAAAGAGGATAGCACCGAATGGATTGTTTCCGTTTCAATGCTCACAGAGGGATGGGATGTAAAAAATGTTTTTCAAATTGTACCCTGGGAAGACAGGGCTTTTAATTCTAAACTTTTAATTGCACAAGTTTTAGGCAGAGGATTGAGAGTTCCCCCAGAGTATCAAACACCGCAACCGAAAGTTCGTGTTTTTAATCATGATGCTTGGAGCAGAAATATCAGAGGACTTGTTGATGAAATTTTAGAAATAGAAATGCGATTGACTTCTGCACCATTAGAAAAAGTTGACAGAGCAAAATTTCATTTTGAATTGCATCAAATAAATTACGAGAAAGAAGCAATAGAGAAAGAATCAAAAAAGAAACATCAGGAATTTGATTACACGAAAGGTTACATTGAATTGCAATCACAAGTTGAGGAAACTGAAAAGGAAACCGAATATACAAGCTTGTCAGGTGAGATAAATTCTAAAAACACTCTCATACTTTACAATACGTACACTATTGATGAAATTGTCAACAAGATCTTTTCAGAATTAAAGTTGCGTGAGTGGGAAGGAAACATTTTAAAACTGCCGACAGGGATGTATTCTAAAAAGAGACTTCCACCGAAAGATGAAATAAAAAATATCATTCGTAATTCAATGGACAGAGTTGGAATTTTAGGAGACCGTTTGATTGAGAAAAACAAAATGAAAATTGAAAATAGTTTCAATACTCTTTTGCGTAAGTCAGGTAAAACAACTTTCTATCAGAAGAAAGCGAAAGACCCTTTTACAATCAGCACAGCCAATGTAGAAAAGGAAAGTATTGCAGTCGGAAATCTTCGCCATAATTCAACAACATTTTATTCTTCTGATTATGCTAAAGAATTAGAAACAGAAGTCAGAGAAATTTTAGATGCAGTAATTGAAGATGATAGTTTTCCAAAAAGTGCATCAAAAGAATTGCTAATTTATAATTTCAAGACACCACTTGACCTAGTATTCACAAAGTTTGAACCTGAAAGAAAATTCATTGAGCATCTTTGCAAAACGGAAAACGCAAAAGAAGTTGAAGCATGGATGAAGTCAAGAGATATGGGTTTCTACTCTATTGAATATTCCATTACATCAGTAGCAGGTAAACATTCAAAGGTTCAGGCGTTTAATCCTGATTTTTTTATCAAGATAATAATGAAAGACATCACACATTTTGTAATTGTTGAAACAAAAGCAGACGCTGATGTAACTCAAGAGAACAAAGCAAAACTGAAATATGCGAAACTGCATTTTCAAAATTTAAATGTTGAATTGGCAGCGAGAAAAATAAAAGAAGTTTATCACTTTCATTATTTGAGCCCTTCTGACTACATTGTTTTCTTTGAGTATCTGCGCAACGGACAACTTTTGGAAGGCAACTTCAAAAGTGAATTGGAAAATAATTTAGAATCAGAGGAAGAATGAAAAAGCCCTGCATAAAACCACATTCTTGTAATTATCACAAGCATAGTAATATGATAAACATGAACACCTTTCGTCAAAACTAATATAAAAGACTCTTGATAAAGAAACGTGTGCGTGAACCCAAGGGTATAAACGAATAATTTACGACCTAATTAATATCCGATAGAGGATAGTTCGAAATGAACTATAATTGATATTATACCGTGGATGTGGTTTCAAGATGTATTTTCCACTTATCCCCGTTAGTTATTTTATGTGCCCCCACCCTCATCCTACCCAACTCCTCATTTATCCAAATCCTGTTATAAAAGTATTCTTCGCCTTTGTTTAATTTGTAATGGAGTTCGTCTATATTATCCTTCAAATTATTTGGATCATTGTGTAACCTGGCTTTGGGATACTTTAATAAGGAGACCTAAGGCATCATCATATTTTTTTTCAAGTATTCTAAATTCTAATTTACGATAATTTAAGTCCCTTCTCCTGTTAAAACTTCAAATGTAAAAAAATATGACAAATGTCATGTTAACTGCTGATTGAAATCATACAATTATTAAGTGACTTTCTCTATTTTTGACATAAATAAATAATGACACAAACATTATGTCAGGTATAAAGCAAAAAGATAAATGTGTCTGCTATCAATGCGGTAAAACCTGCGATCCGGATGCCATCGTCGGCGATGGCAAAGTTTTTTGCTGTTCAGGATGCAGAAAATCTTATGAAGTTATTAATCAAAATAAATCTTGCACCTGTGATGATGAAAATAATTTAGTACCGGATTTTGAGTGCTCAAACGATAGCAGTGTGTTTGATTATCTTGATGACACTGAGGTTCAAAGTAAGATAGTTTCCTTTATGGGAAACAATGTTTCATCTGTTAATTTATTTTTACCTGAGATTCATTGCAGTTCGTGCATCGGTCTTTTGGAAAAGCTGAATAATTATGACAAAGGAATTATCAGCTCCAGAGTGAATTTCCTGCAGAAAGAAATTTCAATCAACTTTGATAATTCAGTTTCATCCATAAAGAAGATCGTCAAACTTCTCGCATCACTCGGATATGAACCAAAGATAAACCTTCAGGAAAATGAATCCCCGAAAAAGCAGAAGGCTTTATTTAAGAGTCTTTATATTCGCATTGGCGTGGCAGGTTTTTGTCTTGTGAATATTATGATGCTGAGCCTCCCCGAATATTTATCGGTAGGCACTTTACCGGATATTCAATTAAAAACTTTCTTTAACTATCTGAATATATTTCTATCACTTCCTGTATTCTTCTATTGTAGTTCTGTTTATTTTGGTCCGGCATGGAGAGCTTTGAAAAATCAACATATAAACATAGACGTTCCGATATCAATTGGAATTGTTGCTCTGTTTATAAGGAGTCTTTATGAGATCCTTTTCTTCAATAATGCCGGTTATGCTGATTCATTGGCAGGGCTTGTTTTTCTGTTGCTGATCGGAAAGCTTTTCCAGAGCAAGATGTATGATACACTGAATTTCGAAAGAGATTACAAATCTTATTTCCCCGTATCAGTCACAATTAAAAACGGTACCCGGACAAAAAATATTGCTGTCGCAAAACTTGATAAGGGCGACAGAATATTGATCAGGAATAATGAGATCATACCTGCGGATTCAATCTTATTTAACGGTACAGGTCTAATCGATTATAGTTTTGTTACCGGTGAATCGGCTCCTGAGAGCAAGGTTCTGGGTGAAATAATATATGCAGGCGGGCGACATACAGGAAGTGTGATAGAGCTTGAGATATTAAGGAAGGTCTCACAAAGCTATCTCACACAGCTTTGGAACAACGATGTGTTTGAAAAAAAATCAGATCACAGTATTACAAACTTCACTGATACAGTTAGCAAGTATTTTACTTTTGCAATATTACTAATTGCTTTCGGGTCTGCCTGGTACTGGTATTCAATAGATGCAGGCAGGGCACTGGATGCTTTCACTACCGTGCTTATAATTGCCTGTCCCTGTGCGCTGGCTCTTACTACTCCTTTCGCACTTGGCAACGCTCAGAGAATTCTCGGACGGAATAAATTCTATTTAAAAAATTCGTTTGTAGTCGAAAAGCTTTCCGGGATCAATGAAATTGTTTTTGATAAGACCGGGACGATTACCAAATCAAGCGATATGTCTGTAAAATTTACGGGGGGCAATCTGAAGTTATGTGAAATGGCTATGGTAAAATCGCTGGTAAATAATTCTTCGCATCCGTTGAGTAAAATGATCTTTGATTCAATTAAAATGAGGGAACTGTATGATACAGTAAATTTTGAGGAAATACCGGGTAAAGGAATTTCAGGTGAGATAAGCGGAAAAAAAATTAAGCTTGGCATCCTGTCTTTTATTCTCGAAGATCCGGGGTATGAATTTTATGATTTCAGAAAAGAGATCTCACGAAATGTTTTAATGACAAATGTAATCCTTTCCATTAACAATGAGATAAAAGGATTTTATTCTTTCAGCAATAAGTACCGTGAAGGGTTAAGTGAAGTTTTAGAAAGACTTTCGGCAAATTATAAACTATCAATGGTATCCGGAGATAACGACTCCGAGAAAACTAATCTTAGTAAATTTTTTAAACATGATGAGCTCTTATTGTTCGGGCAGATGCCTTCAGACAAGCTTCAGTACATAAAAAGCCTTCAGCAAAAAGGGGGGAATGTTTTGATGGTAGGCGACGGACTTAACGATGCAGGGGCATTGAAACAAAGCAATGCAGGCATTTCAATTTCGGAGGACATTTCAAATTTCTCTCCCGCGTGTGATGCGATAATGGATGCTTCCGGATTGAATCGGCTGGACGAGTTTCTGAAGTTTTCGGTGACTACAATGAAAATAATTAAGGTAAGTTTTGTAATTTCATTTTTGTATAATGCGATCGGTTTGTTCCTCGCTTCCCATGGAATGTTCTCACCTTTATTAGCCGCAGTGCTGATGCCGTTTAATTCCATATCAATAATTTTATTTGTAACAGGTGCCACAAATTATTTTGCTAAAAAAAGGAATTTACTTTGAGCGCTATCATTTTGCTTATAAGCGTCAGCATTTTCGTAGCTGCATGTTTCCTTCTTGCTTTTATCTGGTCTGCAAAGGACGGACAGTATGAGGATATATATACTCCCTCCGTCAGAATTTTATTTGAGGATGATAAAGAAACCAGTAAAGAAAATTTAAAACTTAAACAAAAACCGGGAAAAAATTAATGGAAATGGAAAAATTCAGTTACGATAATAAGATCGTAAGGAATTTTGCAATAGCAACAATAGTCTGGGGAATTGTAGGAATGATTGTAGGTCTGATAGCAGCACTTCAGCTTGCATACCCGGCGATGAATTTTTCAAATCAATATACTTCATTCGGGAGAATAAGACCTCTGCATACAAATGCAGTTATATTCGCATTCGTGGGCAATGCAATCTTTATGGGAGTCTATTATTCATTACAGAGACTTTGTAAAGCAAGAATGTTCAGCGATAAACTTAGTAAAATTCATTTTTGGGGATGGCAATTCATTATTGTGTCTGCTGCCGTTACACTGCTCATGGGATTTACATCAGGAAAGGAATATGCCGAGCTCGAATGGCCGGTTGATATTTTGATTGCTTTCATCTGGGTGATTTTCGCTGTAAATATGTTTGGAACGATCGCACGGAGAAGAGAAAAGCACATGTATGTTGCAATATGGTTTTACATTGCGACTGTCGTGACTGTTGCCGTCCTGCATATTGTAAATTCCATAGAGCTGCCTGTGGGAATGTTCAAAAGTTATCCTATATATGCCGGTGTCCAGGATGCACTGGTGCAATGGTGGTATGGTCACAATGCCGTAGCATTTTTTCTGACAACTCCTTATCTCGGTATGATGTATTACTTCTTACCAAAAGCAGCAAATCGTCCGATATATTCCTACAGGCTGTCGATCATACATTTTTGGTCACTGATTTTTATTTATATATGGGCAGGTCCGCATCATCTTTTGTACACATCTCTCCCCGACTGGGCTCAATCTCTTGGTACAGTGTTTTCAATAATGCTCATTGCTCCGTCCTGGGGTGGTATGATAAACGGGTTATTAACATTAAGAGGAGCATGGGACAAAGTAAGAGAAAGTCCGGTGTTGAAATTCATGGTTGTTGCGGTCACCGCATACGGTATGGCAACTTTCGAAGGACCGATGCTCTCACTAAAAAATGTTAATGCTATCGCCCATTACACTGACTGGATCGTAGCTCACGTTCATGTGGGTGCATTGGGCTGGAATGGGTTTTTAACCTTCGGAATTCTTTACTGGCTGATCCCCAGAATTTATAATACGACACTTTATTCAAACAAGCTCGCCAACTTTCATTTCTGGATCGGAACATTGGGTATAGTATTCTATGCAGTGCCTCTGTATTGGGGCGGCATTACACAATCGCTGATGTGGAAACAATTTACGCCTGAGGGAATACTTCAGTATCCTAATTTTCTTGAGACTGTTGTCAAAATAATTCCAATGTATATAATGCGTGCAGTCGGCGGAGCATTATATCTTACGGGCGCACTTGTGATGGTTTATAATATTACACAGACTATAAGACAGGGCAAATTAATTGCAAACGAAGAATCAGAAGCTCCTCCGTTGACGAAAGAATATTCCGAAAGAAAAGGACATTGGCATAAATGGATCGAATCAAGACCCGGAAGATTTGCAGTGCTCGCTACTATTCTGATTCTTATCGGAGGAATTGTGCAAATGGTGCCGACTTTTCTGATCAAATCAAACATACCAACAATATCAAATGTAAAACCATATACTCCGCTTGAGCTTCAG
>JAWXBH010000173.1:0-5828 GCA_034439935.1 bacterium | reverse complement strand
ATTGAAGTTGTCAAGTCCTTTGTCAAAGTCCCATATTAAAGCGGTTGTTCTTGCTCCAGGAAAAATTACTACGGTGTCCAAGTGTTCTTCATTTGTATAGAGTCCCCAAACGTGTGTTTTACCAAGTGAAGTTTCAATTTCATAACGCTCGTATTGTCTGTTATTATTTTTCTCTAATTGTTTTACCCAATTTTCAAAATAATTAAGGTCTTTCTTTTCGTCTTTGAAGTACGATTTATTTTTTATTTTCATGTCTGTCTGTATCGTTTGTTAAAATTACCACTTCCGTTTTGCGGCTTGGCGAAGGTGGTGATTTTCACCATCCCGATATCTATCGGGATTGATGCGGAGAACCAATGTTTGATTAACCATCCCGAAACTTCGGGATCTGCGGAGCACTGAACCGCCACTTTTGCCAAACCTCTGTTAGGCGTAGTTTTTATTTCTCTATTAATGTTGTCAACGGTTTAAGCAATGTTTTAAAATATTCTTTCGTTTCATTGTCGTCAATGATTAGTTTTCTTACAGCACTTTCGTATTTGTCACGTGTCATACCTAGACCAGTTGCTATTTTTGTTAACACAGGAGTTTCTCTGACTGGATAACGAGAAATTAAGCCATCTAAATCTTTGTCTGCCACCAATTTATCAAAATGAGCTTCTTCTTTTTCTTGAATTTCTTTAAGATTAATTTTTAATTCAAAACTACCTTTCTCTTGAATGTCTTTGTGTCTAGGTAATTCTGTCATTACGCCATTTCTAACCTGCTTTTCGCAAAGTCGAGAACAAAGTCTAACTTTGTGAGGATTGAGGTCATTAATAATTTCAGATGTAGCCTTTTCGAAAAGCACACTTTCATTTTGACCTAATACTTCTGATAATCTTTTTGTAATTCGTTTTACTATTTCTAAATTATAATAGAGCCCTTCTACTGAATAGCAATTTACTGCAGCAATTCCTTCACCAAGTAAATTTTGAATTTGTTCCTCAGTTCTGTCGTCAGCGTCAATTAAACCATAGGAGTTAATCCAATGTAATTTTTCTGTTCCTTTTATTCCTTCGACTGCCTTTTCAACTTGTGTGCAACTCCCTTGAGGCATAACTGTAATATTTGGATAAATCAACGAGTAGATTTGTCTATCCAAACTCTCATAATCGCCCTCAACAAATAAAATGTTTCGTTTTGAACCAAGTATTTCTCGCTTAATTGAATTAGGAATTTCATCCGCTTCTAAAATTAAATCTGCATCCCAATCTTTTATACTTTTTGCGTTCCATTGACAACTTCTCAACAACAACACACTAGCTTCTGAATGGTCAATTGGTAAAAAAACATCGTGGGTAGAAATTACAAAAACACAATCTTTTCGCTTTTGGAATAATGAAGAAAGTAATGGTGAAATAATAGAACGATGAAGGTGTCTTTCAGGTTCGTCAAGAATTATTAATTGGTTTGGGTCGGTTGTTAAAACATCTGAACATATAAGCAAAGCATTTCTTTCACCGTCTGATAATTCTGCAATACTGTATGGTTCGCTTCCATTCTTTGAAGCAAATAATTGTTCGTCTTTCCCCAAAGTAATTATTACGGGAATATTAGATATTGCTAAAAGTTCATTTATAGCTTGCAAAGGAGCTTGGGCATTTGAAAGTTGCTTTGCAGATGACATATCATCTTTGTCAACTGCACCAGCAATATTTCTTGCCCGAACATTCTCAGAATTAATTAAGTCAAAAATTGAAATAGAAGATCTTGCACCAGAATAATCGTCTTTCCATCGAGAATAAACTTGACGGTCGGTGTTTTTCATATGAGTTTCAGTTTGCTTCTTACTAGAAGCTGTCATATCCATTGCGTTCGACTGAAACCAAGTTTGCCGATGTGCTAATATTCTTTTTGTATGGTCAAAGTTCTGTTCAAAAAGCTTATGCATTAAAGTCGATTTACCAACTCCGTTTGCACCTAAAACAAACAAAGCTTTTCCTTCTGTCAATGGTATATTTAAAGCTCCGTTATTTGAAGTCTGAATTGTGAATTTGTATTTATTTTCTGTCATATTTTCAATGTCGTGGATGTCTCTGTAAAATTACGCCTAACGTTTTGCAGCTACAAGAAGTTGGCGATTTTTACCACAAATGTTGATGCGGAGAACCAATGTTTGTAGAACCACAAAACTGTCATACGAAGCACTAAACCGCCAATTTTTTGTAGGTGCTGTTACAAGCTGGCCTTCTGTCTACTGATAATTCTGACATCTTATTTAATCGTTATTCCTGGCAATTTCAAAAAACAACTCAGGTTTTTATTATATCCTTTCGCTTCCTTTTTACTGGCGGTAAAGAAAACTTGCTTTCTTGCTCGTGTTACTGCTACATAGAACACACTTAATTCTTCTAGAAATTTTGATTCATTTTCACTTGTGATAATAATATTACAATCTTTTTTACATTTGCATGAATTACATAATCCAAACCAATTTGGAAAAGAATCTTGTTCCATATCAGGCAAGATAACGTATTCCCATTCCAAGCCTTTTGCAGCATGAACTGTCGAAATAATAATATTTGTATTTATGAATTCGATATACTGCTTTAATCCATTGTGTTCAAAGGTGTCCTTTATAAGATTTATTTTTTCTTCGATAGAGAGAAAAGAGAAATCGAGAAACAATTTATTCCAAAAAATATCAAGTAATGAAATCAATGCTTCAATCAAGGAGTTAGAAGATTCAGAAAAGTGCTTTGTAATTATGCTAATATGCTCTTTAGCCACTTTTTTTGTGATTGATTCTTTTAATCTAATAAGCTCAATGAATACATACAAACATTTTCTGTGAAATGAAAGGTAGTTTACATCTTCGTCTGTGAAAAGCCCATAGAAATATGGGATTTTATTTAGTTCAAAGGTTTTTATAATTGAATTTACATTCTGCCCTCTTTGCTTCACCAAAATGGCAACCTTTGATTCAGGATATTTTTTTAAAATGGCAAGCGAAAACTTAACAATATTCAATGATTCATCCGCTTGGGTTTCAGAAATGTCCAATTTTATTACGGCGTCTTCTTTTATATCAGGGTTATCAGTGTTTTCAGCGTTTCTCCTAATATTATTATCAAGACGAAGCATTTCAGGATTTGAAGCAAACCTGTAATTCTTAGACAATTGAATTTTTGTTAAACCAAATTGATGTTCTGAAATAGTAAGTAAATTTTCTACGGCTCCAATGAATCCATAAATTCTTTGTAGTGAATCACCCAATAAAATTACTTTAGTTTCAGCCGCAATAAGACTTTTTATAATTTCAAAACTCAGAATATTTGTATCTTGATATTCATCTACAAGTAAAGTTGAGTAATATTTTGTGTAGAAATTCAAAACATTTGGATGCGTCTTGAATAGCAACTGAGTTAGTGTTAGGATAGCATTATATGAAATAAAGCCTTGTGGTAGTAAGTCTTTAATTATAACTGCACAATACCTTTCAAGATTAGCTTCAAGATATGTAGCATAACCTTTTTTTAATGCGTCACAAAATTCAGACAAGAAAAGAGCATCTTCATAAGACAGACCACTAACTGTTGTCTGAGTATTTTTTACATCACTATCGTCAATTGAATGAAGTGTATCAATTGATTTCAATTTTGAATGAAAAA
Organism: bacterium; assembly: GCA_034439935.1. Lineage (GTDB taxonomy): Bacteria > Bacteroidota > Ignavibacteria > Tepidaquicellales > Tepidaquicellaceae > JAGPCH01. The sequence continues at coordinate 2,175 of JAWXBH010000173.1, read as the reverse complement.
CAGCTCCGTATTTTTTTAAAACACTACGGCTGAAACCATGATAATTTGAAACAAATATTTTATCAGATGTCGCAATATCAAGACCTGTTTCAGCAAGTAGTAGAGGAACTTGTTGAGTTACATCTTTTTTTATTTTATAAGCAGCATTAACGCTAAAAGTTAACGCCAAAAGTCTTTTGGGATTTGGAATCTGTTTGGTTGCAATCATGTAAGCAATTTTGCTAACCATCGTATTGGTCTTTCCATAACCAGCAGGTGCTTCTACAAGTAATCTATTAGCAGGTGAAAAAATCACTTCAAGCTGTTTATCATCACCCTGATGTCTGGCAATAATTTTCTCTTTTACTATGTCAATAACCGACTTAGACATTGGCAATTAATTTTTTTGCTTCGGTTATTACGGTTTGATAAATGGCGGGAATTTCAGCAGGTGTCAAATGTTCACCAATTAATAAACCTAATGGATATGATTTATTTACTGAAAACCAAGTTATATAAAATGCTTTTAAGTTTATATTGTCGGTCAAAGTTATATCCGCAAGTTTTAGAGGTGCGGTAAATGGCGAAGCTCCAATTCCGTGTTTATTATGTGCTCTTTTATTTAGAGATTTAACATCCATTGTTCTGTTTACTCCTTGTGAATCGTAGGCACACAATATGGCTCTTAAAATGCTTTCCTTTTCTGAATCAATAAGTGATATTAATTCTGCCTCAAAGTCACGAAGATTGGTTTCGTAGTGATTCGGTAAAGTTGGTGGGTTTACACCATCATCTTTGTCTGTTACACCAACTGATGGAATGCCAAATTTTGTTGCTAATTCAATCAACTGAGGAATGGCGTCTCCACCTGCTTGAATTACACAAATGCCCAAATCATCAAATTCGATAGAAAGTTTTTTAGCAAACAATGGAAAACTTGAAAATTCAGAATCACCCTCAACAAATATTGCACATCTTGAAAAGAATGCTTCTTTGATAAAGGGAAAATGCAAATACAAATGTTTATGCAACTGTTCGCCAAGAGTAAATTGACTACCTGAAATTATTTTAGTAACACCTAATTCAGAATAAAAGCGAATGATTTGTTTGTAATCATTCATCAAAATATTTGGTGAGTGAGTAACGACAATCACTTGACCAATGAATTCATCAATGTCAAACAACTCTTTAATAAGGGTTTTAAATTCTGCGTTATTATTGGTTATAACGGAATTCAAATACTTAATCAAAGAACGCTGCATATAAGGGTGTAAATGAATTTCGGGTTCATCTAATCCAATTATCAAAGAAATTGATTTTGTTCCATGAGTTTCATCTTCAAATATTCCTCTGTCACCTCGTTGCGTTCTTATTGCTTGAAGTTTTTCTAAAACGGATAGTGTAACAAGTATTAAAAATTGAACGCCATAACCAGTTTTTAGAAAGCTATCGCCCTTGCCGTCTTTTAAAACAACAATTTTAGAAAGTAGATTTTCGGCATCATCTTCAGTTGATGCTTTTATTCCAAAGTCTTGAAATGATTTGATTTTTACGATTTTCTCGTTGATAGAACCAAGTAGCTCAGCAACCTTGGTATCATCTAAGAAATCAGCATCAAAAATACCTTTAGTCTTCAAGTATTGAGAAATGATATTTCTTAAAAATCTGCCAACACCACGTCCTTTATCAAAATTGATTTCTGCCACAGGGTTGCGAAGAGAATCGTAATGGATGTAATTCAAATACTTTACGACCGAAGGTTGAATATAGGTTGTTGTTTCTGTGTGGAAGAAAACAATATTATCGTCAATATTATCTTGTCTTGCAGTAATGTTTATTAGTGAATAATCATCCAAGTCAAACAAGTCCTGAAAATGCCCGATTTCTATAGGTGCAAGTTTGAGTTGAAAATTGACTTCAACAGGAAGGTTTACATCTTTGAAATCGTCTAGTTTAAATGCTCTTGAAGTAAAAAGAATATTAATCAGCGAAAGTAAATTTGATTTACCAAGGTTGTTTTCACCTACAATGAAGTTACAATTCTCCTCTAAGGATATTTTCACTCCATCAAGGTTTCGATAGTTATGTATTTCGAGTTTTGTAATTTTCATTTATATGTTTTTTTCAGTGAGTGCTAGTCTTTTAGGCTTGCTTATAACATCCCGTAGGATTAAAGAAGTTTTTTTAAAAAGATAT
>JAWXBH010000172.1:0-6575 GCA_034439935.1 bacterium | reverse complement strand
CCAGATTGTAATTCTGCAATGATAGGAATATATTTTCTTAATAAAGATACGGGTTGGTTTCTCGGTGCTAATAAAGTTTTTCGAACTTTTGACGGAGGTGAAACTCTTGATTCGTTTTACGCACCGTGGTTTGATAATTTTGAAATTTATTTCAAGGATATAAATACGGGTTTGTTCACAGGTGATGGAAGAGTGTTTAAAACTACAGATAAAGGTGAAAGCTGGTTTGATACAAACGTGCCTACCTTTGGCACATTTTATATGTTTAGAAAGCTTGCTGTGAACAATAATAAGGTCTGGGTTGTGGGAAGCAGTTCTCCTGTATTTAGGAGTACTAATTTTGGTGATAGCTGGGAAATAATTACTCCCGGACAGCAGATTGGGGGAATAGGAATAAATTTTGTAAATCAAAATACAGGATATATTGGACGAAGTCTGAATAATCTTATCAAAACCACAAATGGCGGATTTAACTGGTATCAGCAAAGAACAGATTCCAATAGCTTGGCGTTTATTTCATCCTTCGCATTTGTCAATGATACTGTCGGATGGTATAGCTGCGGAGTTGGAAGAATTTATAAAACTAATTCAGGCGGACAATGGCTGACAAATATTTCTCAAATTACAAATACAACTCCTTCTAGTTTTAGTTTGTATCAGAATTATCCGAACCCGTTCAACAGTAAAACTCAAATAGAATTTGATGTTCCAAACAAAAATAATTACAAGCTTGAAATTTATAATCTGATTGGGAAAAAAATCGCTGAAGTTTTTAACCAGGAATATGCGCTGGGAAGATATAAAATTTTATATAATGCAGATGATTTATCATCTGGAATTTATATCTATAGAATTTCATCAAAAGAAAATTCAATAAGCAAAAAGTTTATATTGTTAAAATAAAATTTATAAAAGTGGAGACTACAAGGCCCCCGTAGAAAATAGACATCAGCCAATTCATTCATTATCAACGAATAAAAAAATGTTTATCTTCTTGAGATAAGCTGTGCCTTTTTTAATTTAATACTAAAATAACATTTTAATATAATCATAAAATGGTAAAATCATGAAAAAATTATTTTAATTACTTTAGTTTATTTAATTTTTTATTCGGGTTTTTCATTAAATGTTTATTCACAAAGTATCGGAATTGATTGTCAGTATTTTGAAGAGTCAGGAGCTAACAACGCTATTGCAACACCTTATGGTGGCAGAGTAAAGCCAAATAGAACAGACAGAAGCGGAGGAGAGCCAGCACCATCCAACGCTTATTTCCCTGTGTTAGTTGTGTTTGTTCAGTTTAAGGATGAACCCTCGGATCCAAGAGGGACATGGCCTCAAAATTCTGCTCCCACATATCTTAGCAATATGATTTCAAAAACAAAAAAAACTTCCGGAAATTGGTGGGAGCATTTTAGCTCATCTACAGAAATTTTATCTTCACATTGGGCTGAAATTAGCAGAGGTGTTTTTCATGTTATAAGTCCGGTTCCAGATACAGTCAGTAATGGTGCCTTTTCAATCGTTCTCCCAAAGACAGCTCTGGAATACTGGCTTGCTTCAGGAGGTAACCATCCCATTGCAGAGCAAATGGTTCACAGAGATATTTGGTCCATCGTAAAATCGCAAGGTTTAACAGATTGGAGACCTTATGACAGGTGGAAAAAAGTTGGAAATTTATTTTACTTTACTCAACTGGGTGAAGGCGATGGTTTTGTAGATATGATTTATAAAGTTCATAAATCAATTGGTAACATTGCTTACAATGGAGATACAACTTCTATATTATATCCTAGAGCAGGTTATAATCAACTTGGTGCTTATAATGGAACACTTGATACGGTGGATAACTTTGGTACAATTATTAGTTATGGTTCAGATCAGATTGGATCAGGAATTACAGTTTCTTTCAGAGGACAGCTATCGCAGTACTTAGGAACTATGGGACATGAGCATGGACATCAGACCTTTATGCCGGCTCATATAACCTACAGCTGGAGTAGTTTTGGATTAGGATATGAGAATTTTTTCAGCCCCTATGATATGATATTAAATGACTATATGCAGCCAAGAGATGCTACTCTCAATGCGACTAATGTATTGGGTGATTATTCATCAAGAAATACATCGAATGGTGAAATTCTGAAAATTCCAGTTCAGGGATTTGAAATGTTTCTTTTGGCAAGCAGAAATAAAGTTTCTAAGTGGGATAGAAACATGTTGGGTGATACTGCGCAGATTAGTACCTATGATGATCAATCTGAATATGGAAAAGGATTATACATTTATCATATTGAAAATGGTATCTATTTCCCCGAAGGTGATATTTCGCCTCAAGATATGGAATGTGCAGATGGAGTTTTTAATTGGCAATATGTGGGTCAGTCCGCTCAGCTGCCGACGGAATATAGTTTGTATCAGAATTATCCAAACCCATTCAATCCTGAAACAAACATTAAGTTCGATCTGCCTAAAGATAATTTTGTCACGATAAAAGTGTATGATATCTTAGGAAAAGAAATATTTACTTTATTAAATGACTTCAGAAATGCAGGAAGATACAAAATAACTTTTAACGGCAGTAACTTCGCGAGCGGGATATATTATTACAAAACTAAAGCAGGAGAGTTTGAGTCAATAAAGAAGATGATTTTGATAAAATAAAAGTTTATGCTCATGATATGATCTTTCCATTATCATGCAACAAGAAAAAGGAACCCTGACAATTATTTTTATTAGTCAGGTTTCTTTTATATAAATCCTTTATTAAAACAGTCCGGGTCTTATGATTGAATACCCAAAGTTTCATAACCTCATTATTTATTGCTCATTACTCGTTGCTCATTGATCATTGCTCATTGTTCGTTGCTTATGCTTCCCGTTTCCATTGGTGCTCATTTCAAAAACAGGCAATGACAATTTTGGCTTATCATTTTTGAAATCAGGCAACTGAACCGGCTTCTTCTTTAACTGCTCAAGCCCGATCTCTATCGCCTTATCAAGCTGAGTGTCCCTGCCTTTTACATAATCCTGAGGAGTAACATCTACTTCAACATCCGGATCCGTTCCGTAATTTTCAACCTTCCAGCCCACATCATTCATGTATGTGGCGTATTCAGGCTGCGATGTAAGTGTACCGTCAGCAAGAGCAAGCCTCGGATTAATTCCTATCACTCCGCCCCAGGTTCTTTTGCCGACGAGAGTACCGAGCTTCATCTGCTTGAACTGGTGACTGAAGATATCACCGTCTGAACCTGCATACTCATCGGTTACTGCAACAATCGGACCGGCGACACTGTGACTCGGATAAGAATCAATGCTTCCGTATCTGGAAACTCCGTATCCGTAATGCTTGCGTGAAAGCTTTTCAAGAATAAGCTGTGACACATGTCCGCCGCCATTATCCCGAAGATCAACTATTAATCCGGGATGCTTCAGCTCATAAATATAATATCTGTGAAATTCCGAAAAGCCGTTAGGACCCATGTCGGGAATATGAACATAGCCAAGCTTGCCTTTGGATTTTTTGTGAACATACTCTCTCCTGTTCTCAACCCATTCCCTGTACCGCGCGCCTGTATCCGACGCCATCGTTTTCAAATCAAATGATCTTACCTTACCGGTAGCTGCCGACTTTACAGTGATGCTTATGAAATTGTTTGCAAGATTTACCAAAAGCTCATTCGGTATGACCTGTCTGTTTAATTCTTCGCCATTCACTGAAAGCAGAAAATCTCCTTCGCTAACATCTACACCAGGACCTCTCAGCGGTGAATCCGATTTCCATGTATCTCCTTTTACAATATGTTTTATCCTGTAAGCTTTTTCAGTTTCATCAAATTCATAATCAGCGCCAAGTGAACCAAGCTTGTATTCAGGCGCAGGCTTATAATCACCGCCCCATTCATAAGCGTGTGAAGTACCAAGCTCACCCTGCATTTCCCAGATAAGATCCGAAAACTCTGAACGTGATGCGACCTTCTCAAGAAGCGGTAAATATCTTTTGTAAACAACATTCCAGTTAATGCCTGACATATCAGGTGTCCAGTAATGCTCCTTCTGCAGACGCCATGCTTCCGAATACATCTGCTTCCATTCACTCATCGGATCAATGTTGACTTTCACACGTGACAGATTCAGCCAGTCATTCTTCCCGCGCGAATGTCTTTCGTGCTCACGCTCGTGTTCGTGTTCATCATGATGCTCACCTCTGCACATGGAAATATCAGACATCAGAAATAACTTATTGTCTAATCTATAAATCAAAACTTTTCCGTTCATCGAGATCTTAAAGCTCGTAGCTTTTTTTGCTATTGGTTCAATTTTCTGAGTTTCAAAATCAAATTTCTCCAGCGCCTCATCAGCAGGCTGCTTGTCTTTGAATTCCTGGTTTATTGAACCTTGTATAGGTTCACGATTGTATATCAATCCGTCTTTGACTGCAGCTATCTGAGTATAGTTTTTTTCAGGAAGCGGAAATGAGATTATCCTGTTGCGGATACCTTCAATATCAACCTCAACTTTTATCTTCTTTTCTTTTTTTTGTTTTGAATTTTTATCTTCACTGACTTCCTTTCCTTTGTCTTTCTTAGAAAACAAATGTGAATACTCAAGTGTAAACGGTGATGGCGTATCTTTTTTTAATGTGATAAGATAAGGTCTTACGCCAAGCGGAAAGCCAAGCTGAAAATAGCTTGTGTCATAAACAGGATTAAATTCTCTTGCAGACAAAAAGTAAATGTATCTTCCGTCAGGATCAAACACAGGCTGATAATCCCGAAAACCGTCGGATGTTATCTGATGAGTTTCATTCGTCTCTGTGTTGTACAGATAAAGTGAAGATAGATATTCAGCATTGAACATACTGTAAACTATCAGCTTGCCATCCGGTGAAAATGAAAAATCCTCTATCCGTTCAACTTTACTTCTTGCAATTTTTTTAGTTGTATCATTATCAAGATCAACAAGTAACAATTCGTGTCTGTTATTTGAAACGACAACTTTATTTTCTTTGGGCGAAGGTTTTAGCCGCGCTGCAATCCCAATGTCTATGTTCTTAAGTCGCTTGGTATTTTTCTCACGGTTTTTAAATGAATGTACTTCGATCGCTTCGATACCGTTTTCATCGGAAACCGTAACCAATCGTTCGTTGTCGTGAAGCCATTGCGTCAGACGATATCTTACGCCGTGAGTAGTGCCTGCCTGTGTTACCGGACCATCCCAATTCGAGAATAGATAAGACTTACCTCTTGATGTGATAGTCGTAGAGTTACCGTCAGGACTGACGTTATAATCTTCAAGATATTTTTCGGTGTTGACAAACTTTCTCTGACGCTGTATCTGCGGGCTGTGATATTGAATTTCAATTTTCCGTTCTTCATTGGATTCAGGATCAAACACAAAAATGTCAGCGCCGGCATGGTAAACTATTTTCCTGCCGTCGGTCGTAGCGTTCCTTACATAATATTCTTTATTGTTTGAATGGCACTTTATATTTTTTCCGTCAGGATAGCACGAATACAATTTTCCCAGACCTTCATGATCTGAAATGAAATAGATCTTGTCTCCGACCCAGAGAGGACTTGCAAAATTACCTTTCACTTTTTCCAGAAACTTTTCAAACTTCCCGTTTCCTTTTCTGTCGATCCAGAATACTCCTGCCGTTCCTCCTTTATATCTTTTCCATCTTGCCGGATCAAGAGTATTTCTACCGAGCAGAACTCCTCCTTTCGGACCGAATGCAATATTGTTTGCAATTCCATACGGAAGCTTTTCAGGCAATCCGCCTTCCATTGATACCATATAGATCTCATTGCGTCCTGCAAATGGCTGCGCATGATCAGAGCAAAATAATATATTCATGCTGTCAGGAGTCCATCCGATCACACGCGTGTTCCTTCCGATAAATGTTAATCTCCTGTTGGTTCCTCCTTCTGAGGGAATTACATACACATCTTTTTCACCTTCTTCTTTACCGGAAAATGCAATGTGCTTTCCGTCAAGGGAAAAATAAGGATTTGTAACTTCCCCTGAATTTGATGTCAGCCTCCTGGCAACTCCGCCTGATAACGGCACTTCCCATAGATCATCCTCGCTTACAAATACAACTTTAATGTCATTGATGGTGGGAAATCGTTTATAACCTGATTTGTTCATGTTTGAAAAGTAATTGAAAAGTTTTTAAAATTAATAATTGATATTACGATAATCTTGGGGTATTTGTTTATTAATATTAATTTAATTGAATTCAAAATCAGAATCTATAAACTTTTTTGAGAAGGGTTTAACATTTATCAAATCCGTCCAAAACGTTTGATGTATAAAATCTATATTTAAGAATAGGGTACGAAATATTTAAAAATTTTCAAAGAATTATGAATAATATAATCCCGAAGGGATGAAATTGTTATAGATACATTGTCATAAAGTCTTTTATAACCCCGAAGGGGTGATATGTGTGTTAATCAAAATAAATGTCATCCCTTCGGGATTGATTTTACAGACTTTTTTTTTCTATAATATTGTCATCCCTTCGGGATTTATCCATTACTCTTTAGTCTGGTTATTTTATTAAT
>JAWXBH010000171.1:0-2703 GCA_034439935.1 bacterium | reverse complement strand
ATGCGAAACGGCAGAACGGGATGCGTTTCGCATTAACCCCCGAAATGGGGCGGATACACGAAATGGAAAAGGTTTTTAACTTCGTGTGTAAACAAGTTAGCGGAAACCGTAAAGACCGACAGTGGAATAACAAACATACAAATCAATATAAACAATTAAAAAAAAGTAAAATGAAAAACCAAATTTTAGCAGACGTGTTAATGGAGGCAATTCCAACACTTACACCAACAGACCCGATTATCGTTAAGGTCAAAAAAGAAATAGAAGACGATAAACTAATTCAAGATTTGCAACAATTAAACGCTGCTCCTCTTTCTTACAATCCATTTGCAGTTGAACTTTTAATAAACGAGGCAACGGAGTTACTTCAAAGTTGTATTCAGAGAAGAACTGAATTAAAAAACTTAGAAGTTACATTATTGACTGACAGTATAAATAAAATTTTATCTGTTAAGAAACGTGATTACGACACTAAAGTAATAAATGCCGACACAAGCTATACTAATTCTAGTAAAGTTTTATCAAAGCAATCAAAGGTAACTGTTTCATCTACTAATATTGAAGCGGAAGCTAATTCGGTTTTGCAAATAGCAACTTACGAAACTACTATTAAAGATGCAAAAAAAGACCTTAAATCTGAAAATGAAAAATACGAAGATATCTTGTTAGAAACTTCACAAGACCCCAACTCTGGTATAAACTACCTGTCTCGTTATATAGAGGTAAAAGAAATTTACTGGGAAGATTTTAAAGAGGTTTTCAGAAAATTGAAATGCCTTGAAGTTGGATTCAAAACTGTTTATGAAATAGATAGTCCTTTACCTATCATTAGCAAGGATAGCTTATTGAACAAGTATTATGTATGGTTAAAAAATAACTTATTAAAATTGAGCAAAGTTTTAGAACAGGAACAAGAGTTTACATTGATATTACCTTTAAATGTTGGAATTTTTGACAAGGATAGCCCCAATGCCACTACACCTATTTTTAAAGTTGCAAATTTCGACACGAAAAGAAATAGTGGAACCATTGACTTCAAAATACCTCAAAATATTTTAAATGGGAAAAAATTATTCCGTATAAGAAGTATTGGAGCAAATATTAGAAGAGACGATAGAATAAATAACGCAGAATACTGGAACATTAAGGTAAATCTTCCAAAACAAAAAGATTCATCAGGTAATACTTATTCAATGCCGGAACTAACAATTTCTTGCAATAATTCCAAAGATGTTAGTTATGACAATCAAGTAAAAAGCCTTACTTATTTTAATGCAAATCCTTTTATTACGAATGATGATTGGAGAATTCAAGTCCCTGCATTTAGCTCTCAAAGTAATCCTCGTGACCAAATTCAAGACATTGTTTTATTTATACGAATCGCTTTAATCGAACAATAACTATGAGCAAGAACCAAAGATTTTCGCCATTCACAATATCGCAAAATTCTGCGTTGAGTGCATATACTAGCTTGATAGGTATTTCACGACCAAGTCAACTTACAATTACGATTCCATCAAATAGAGGTTTTAAACACGCTGGAAAGTCCGAAGGCAATCCATTAGAAGATATACCTGATGCAATAGAATCTTGGACTCAAACCGCTAGAGAATATTTTAGAATGTGGGATACTGACAAAATCGAAGATGTTACTAATAAAATAAAAGAATCATTAGATGATGGTGGCAATCAAGAAGTTTTAATAGATGTAACTATGCACGTTGATTGGGGTGGAGATAGAGTTGTGGATTCAATTTTGGCAGATGGCACAGAAACAATTGGAGATAAATCTTCATATATCAGGTCCTATGAGTTTGAGGTACGAGTTAAAACTGATGACCCAAGCAGAGTTTTTAGCGAACTAAATAAAACTAAAGATATTATAAACAACCATTCTAACATTGACCCAAAAGCAGGTATGGAAAGAGAGCATAGAGAAAGCACGATGAGAGAAATAAATGAAAGAATGCGGGGTGACGCTTCATTTGATAGAGGATACAAAGAACAACGAGACAGAGCAGAAGGACGCGAAGGAACTATGTGGGCTTAAATAATTTTATAAATATGGGTAAATCAAAAAAATCAAAAGTTAAAACCATCATTGGGTTGATACTACTTGTAGTAGCCATTCTGTTATTTATCCCTTTAGCTCCAATCGGGTTTTTAATTGGTGTTATTTATAGTAGTTTCAAATGGGAATTAGGTAATTATTTTCAAGACATTGCTATTGCAATAGACCAAGGTGATAATGTTGTTTTAAGGCATTTGTTAAATATGTCATTAATAAAATCAAAAAAGCCCGCATTGTGCTTTGGAAACGAGGATGACACAATTTCTTGTGTTTTAGGTAGAAATCAAAGGGACAAAAATTTATCTAACCTTGGTAAGTTAATTTGTAACATACTTGATTTAATTGATAAAGACCATTGCAAGAATTCAATAGTTGATTATGTAATTAAAGAAAAATTACTTGAAATTAAAAAAGTGATAACTCCTTTAGAAATAGAAAAAGGAGCATTATCTTTTTTACGACAGAACATAATACGACTAAAAGAAAATAAGGCAAAATGAGATGACAAAAGTAACGGCATCCGCTAACAGCAGCTACAAGAAATTGGCGGTTCAGTGGTTAAATGAAGCTTTGTGCTTCGTATCAAGTTTTGTGGTGGCAGACAGTTTTCGTCTCCGAAATCGCCAACTTCT
>JAWXBH010000170.1:0-4006 GCA_034439935.1 bacterium | reverse complement strand
CCAATCGTATTGTCATTCCCGCAATCTTTTGAGCGGGAATCCAGGAATTAACAAGATTAAATCAATTATATTTGTTTGTTCACAATAATCACTCTTCACTGTCATACCCAATTCAAAAAACAGACATAATTGTTTTTCCATGAAAATATAAAATAGTTAATGAATGTATTCACAAAAAAAAACTTATTGCCATCCAATCTTATTTAACTGTTTGCAAATATGATTTTATTGTTAAAGATGTAACTCCAACTAATCATAGTGTGGACATTATTTTATATTTAACCTTTCAGCTATAATGAGTAAATTTACGTTAATACTAAAAAGACTTTATGAAAAAACAAACCAAGATTTCTCTAAACGGCAAGACAACATTTGAAGAATATAAAAAACAGGTGCTGGCAGATTATAAGCTTGCAAATGAAAGCAGGCAGGCAAGTTTGCTCGGCAGAAAAGAAGTGTTAACAGGAAAGGCAAAGTTCGGAATATTCGGCGACGGAAAAGAAATCGCGCAGATTGCCATGGCGAAGGTATTTCAGAACGGAGACTTCCGCTCGGGATATTACCGCGACCAGACATTCGCATTTGCAGCCGGTATATCAACTGTTAAGGAATTTTTTGCACAGCTTTATGCTGATACAAATTTAAAGAACGAACCGGCTTCAGGCGGTCGCTCTATGAACGGACATTTTGCGAACAGGCTTCTTGATGATAAAGGTGAATGGAAGAATCTTATGAAAATGAAAAACACATCCGCCGATATATCACCGACTGCAAGCCAGATGATACGGCTTGTGGGTCTTGCATACGCATCCAAGCTATACAGGGGTTTAAAAGATCTTCATTCGATGACAGAATTTACCGACAAGGGAAATGAAGTTGCATTCGGAACGATTGGAAATGCAAGCTGCGCTGAAGGCATGTTCTTCGAAGCGCTCAATGCAGCCGCTGTATTAATGATACCGATGACAGTTTCAATATGGGATGATGGTTATGGAATTTCCGTACCAAGTAAATACCAGATCGCAAAGGAAAACATATCCGAGGTCTTAAAGGGTTATGATTATGATGAGGAATCAGGACAGGGTTTTTTAATTTACACTGCGAAGGGCTGGGATTATCAGGAACTGATCTCAATGTACGAAGAGGGGATAAAGATCGTTCGTGAAAAACATATTCCGGCAATATTTCATGTTAAGGAAGTTACGCAGCCTCAAGGTCATTCAACCTCCGGTTCACATGAAAGATATAAATCAAAGGAGCGTCTTGAATGGGAGAAAGATTACTGCTGTATTATTCAGATGAGAAAATGGATGCTTGCTAATGCATTGGGTACTGATGAAGAGCTGGATATAATTGAAAAGGATGCGAAGGACTACGTGAAGAAGATGCAGCTTGAAGCATGGGACGATTACATTAAACCAATAAAAAAGGAAAACGAAGATGTAAGAAATATTATTGGTAATATTGCAAAAGATTCATCAAGATCAGAGGAGATAAATAAAATCAGTGACGATTTAAAAAAATCTCTGGATTATAACAGAAAAGTAATTTCCGAAGCTATGGATGAAGTGCTCAGAATTACAAGAGATGAAAGTTCAGAAAAAAGAGATGCACTGAAGGGCTGGAGAAATAAATTTAAAGAGGATAATTCAAGAAGATATGATTCTCATCTATACAGTGAATCAAAAAATTCAGCTCTGAAGGTTGCTGAAGTGAAGCCGGTTTATAATGATGATTCAAAGGTTCAGGACGGCAGGGAAGTGCTGAATGCTTTCTTTGACATTGCGTTTAAAAGAGATCCGAGGATATTTGCAATTGGAGAAGATCTTGGAAAGCTTGGAGATGTGAATCAGGGCATGGCGGGACTTCAGGCAAAGTACGGCGAATTGAGACTTACAGATACAGGCATTAGAGAAGCGACAATAGTTGGTCAGGGTATTGGTGCTGCATTAAGAGGGCTGAAGCCGATTGTCGAGATACAATATCTTGATTATCTTTTTTACGCAATGCAGATCATAACAGATGATCTTGCGTGTCTTCAGTACAGAACTGCCGGCGGTCAGAAGGCGCCTCTTATAATCAGAACAAGAGGGCACAGGCTTGAAGGCATCTGGCATTCCGGATCACCGATGGGAAGCGTGATCAATTGCTTCAGGGGAGTATATGTCTGCGTTCCGAGAGACATGACAAGGGCAGCAGGCTTTTATAATACAATACTCAAATCAGATGAACCCGCGTTAATAGTTGAAAGACTTAATGCTTATAGACTAAAGGAAAAGCTTCCTGAGAACATTGGTGAAATTTGTATTCCGCTCGGTGTCCCTGAACTTTTATCTGAAGGTACTGATATTACAATAGTCACTTACGGCGCCTGTGTGGATATTGCGCGGGATGCGATGACAAAACTGAATGAAGTAAATATTTCGGTTGAGCTGATAGATGTTCAGACACTCATACCTTTCGACATTAATAAAATAATTCTTGAATCACTTAAAAAGACCAACCGGATATTGTTTCTGGATGAAGATGTTCCGGGTGGAGCATCCGCCTTCATGATGCAGAATGTAGTCGACCGTGATGGCGGCTATAGATATCTGGACTCACAGCCGAGATGTCTTGCTGCAAAGCCTCACCGACCTGCTTATGGAACTGACGGTGACTATTTTTCAAAGCCGAATGCGGAAGATATTTTTGAAGAAATTTATGGTATGATGCATGAGTCCGATCCCCAAAAATATCCTTTAATATTCTAACTTATGGAAAGCTATAAAAAACTTTATCTTGGATTTCTTGATCAGCTTAAGGAAGAGATATCAATGTACAGGTATGAAGCGGATATCTGGAAAGTTGAGAATGGTATCAGCAATGCACCGGGAAACTTATGTCTGCACATTTGCGGAAATCTGAATCATTTTTTCGGAGCTGTGGTTGGTCACTCCGGCTATGTAAGGGACAGGGATCTGGAGTTTTCAGCGAAGGATGTCAGCAGAGCGGAATTGATGAAGAAGGTTGATGATACAAAAGAAATGATCGAAAAAGTTTTCAGCAGTCTTAAAGCCGAACGCATAAATGAAATTTACCCTATAGATAAATTCGGAGAGAATGTTACAATAGGTTTTATAATGTCACGCTTGGTATCTCATCTGTCTTATCATGTAGGTCAGATCAACTATCACAGAAGATTAACCGAAAGCATCTCTCCTTAATTAAGAACTTTTACCCTGCAATTTTTTCTTCTGCTTTTGTTCACTGCGAAAAAGCATTTTAAGCTTTTCCATACTCGCGAATTTTCTTATAAGAAATACAATTATCAGAAATACAATAAATGCAGCGACCACAGGAATGAGAAATGAGAGAACTGACATTACAACCGACATTATGTTTTCTCCGGTAGCAACAACGGAATTCCCAAGACCTCCGGTGGTTGTCGTCGATGTAAGTCGCGCGGCGCTTGCACCAACCTTGATAATTCCTGCTGTACCTCCGCCAACTATGATCCCGAGTGTCCATTGAAGAAGAGGATTGATATCCGTAAGAAATGACGCTGTCAGCACCGTGCCGGCAACCATTGAGAGCGGTCCTGAGACCGTATCCAGTGCATTGTCCAGCCAGGGAATGTAGTATGCTGAGATCTCAGCGATGGATGCAGTAACAAAAACTGCAAACGCTATCCATCCGCCCATCCATTCGAAACCGGAAGAAAGCTTCACAAAGCCCAGCAACGAACCGATGTTAGTTACAAGCAGAGGAATGAATACTCTGAAGCCTGTGCTTGCAGCCAATCCGATCCCAAGAAGAATTCCTAATGCAATTTCCATAATTTCAAAAATTAATTAATGGAAGTTTTAAAATATTAATATGAAATTAAATATTCATAGAAATTAATACAATATAAGAATTGTAATTGAATCTAAAATCTAAAATCTAAAATCTAAAATCTAAAATCTAAAATCTAAATTTGATTTCAGGTTCTGCTGAATCTCTTATCAAGTTCGTCTGTGGTAAT
>JAWXBH010000169.1:0-18254 GCA_034439935.1 bacterium | reverse complement strand
GTTGAAAGTTGAAAGTTAAAAGTTAAAAGTTAAAAGTTAAAAGTTGAAAGTTGAAAGTTGAAAGTTAAAAGTTGAAAGTTAAAAGTTGAAAGTTAAAAGTTAAAAGTTAAAAGTTAAAAGTTGAAAGTTAAAAGTTGAAAGTTAAAAGTCTGCCTTCGCTCGCCTTGCTTCACAATGTTATAAAAGTGAAATTTAACAATACACATTTATTTGTAAAGTATCTGATCCTTTGGACAAAAGAATCTCCGGCGTTTCTTTTAACTCAATTTCCATTAATATTGAAAATACAAATTTATTGATTTAAATTGACTCACATTCTTTAAGAAATTAAGTGATTGAGCTCACATCCGTCCAAAACGACTAAATAGTTTTAATCTTCTTTAAAAACGATTTAAAAAATATCATTCTAACTCACAGTTTTATTACAGACAAGTAGCCGTTTGGGTAGCCAATGCATGTGTGAAATGTTGAAAACAACAGATTGTACTGATATACCCTCGCACAACTTGTTGGAGCATAAATATACCCACGTGTGACTTGTGAACCGGAACACAGATTATTAATCTGTGCTACGATTTCAATTTCGTTTTGATGAAATGTCTCCATCATCCTCCGACATTATCCCGAGCTCTCAAATTCAGGGCTGGCGAATATCAAGAATGCATTCGAGCCATGGGATGAAGATAAAAATCTTGATTCGAAGAGACATCCGTTGAGAGGATGGGATAAAACGCTTCGTTAAAATGTCAAAAATTATTTGGGATATGGAATTTAGAATTACGATTTTACTTTTCTCGTGAAGCGGAAATTGAAAAGACAATTTAAGTTATTTCTTACCGAATGTGATCTTACCCTTATATAACAGGTTAGCTACAAAAATTGTAATGAGCACAAAAGGTATTGCAGCAATAAGATCTATTACATAGTGATAGCGGAGATAGACAGTTGAGAAGATCATAATTAAAGTATAGGGAAGATAAAAGTAGAACGACTTTGATCTGATCTTATGGGAAAGATAAGTGATCAGAATCATTACAATGGTATGACCTGACGGGAAAGCGTCGCGCTGCGCGAAAGCTTCGGGATTGGAAACATTGCGGGGAATTGATTCACCGATGTCGATAAGATAACGTATCTTATCAGCGAAGAAAATACCCGGAAGCTCAGTTCCGATCATTTGAAAATTATGAAGTGAGAATCTCGGACCGATCGCCGGTACAAGTACATAGCCGATGAATGAAAGATAAAATCCAAAGAAAACAACAAAGATTGCATACTTCAGTTCTTCATATCTGTGCCAGAGATACAGTTCCATTCCATAAACGATCATCATAATATAAAAAAGTCCGTAAACAATCTGAAGAAATTCAACCGCGAATGGATTTATGAAGCGGCTGAGAAATTCCGTGGGATTAACTCCGAAAAGCCAGTAATCAATATTCAGAAGAATCGTATCATAAAGCCCATGGTCCAGACTCATCATAATAATATATATTTCCTTAAAGCATACAAGTATCATAAAGCCCGGATACCAGAATCTTAGAAATCTCGAGACCGATCTTTCTGTTTTATTTTCAACAGGTTTTTTTTCGTAATGTGAAACAAAGTATGTTATGAGTAAGCATAGAACAATGTTTACAAGTGTGATAAAGAATTTTTCCGAAAGACTGCTGACAAAAATAATGCTGAATACAGAAATGACAACGAGGAAAATCTGATTGGTAATGTCCGGTATGTCCAGATACTTAAAATTCTCTCTGAAAGATTTATACAAATGTGTTAAACTTGAGTGAGCAAATATGTTGCGATGGTAAGAAAAATCGAAATACCTATGACATCCTGGAATGCAGTTTCAAAAGGTCCTGAAGTTATTGCAGGATCAAAGCCGAGCTTCTTTGACAGCATGGGTGAAAGCGTTCCGATTATACCAGCTACATTTATGGAGATGAACATTGAGGTTGCTACTGATACTCCGAATCTTATTTTATCCGCATCGCTTAAAAGAAATCCGAATACTCCAACAACGATCCCAACGGCGGATCCGATGAGAAGGTTTGTTTTGAACTGCCTTGAAAGCGGCTCCCACCATCTGTTCAAAGAAATAGTTCCTGTATCGAGTCCCCTCACAATTATTGCTGACGATTGCAGTCCTGTATTGCCGGAGATCGCGGAAATTATCGGCATGAAAGCAGCCAGTAAAATTACTTTCCCCAGAATAACATCATGCGACAGCACAATGAAAACCGCAATGCACTCTATAAATAGTGTCACCATCAGCCATGGCAGCCTTAGCTTCGCGATCTGGAACGGTGATTTTTTTTCAAGCTCTTCCGCATCCGTTCCCGCCATGCGTGCAACATTCTCTGAATATTCCTCTTCAATAACATCCACAACGTCATCTATACTGATCTTACCTATTACTTTATTTTCAGCGTTCACAACGGGCAGCGATACAAGATCATAACTCTGAAAGATCTTAGCGACTTCTTCCTGATCAATACTTGCTTCGACTGAGATCACATCGGAATTCATTACATCCAAAATGAGCTGATCAGGATTTTTCAATGCGATTATAAGCCTCTTCAGAGATAAGATACCGACAAGCGTGTTTTCATTATCAACAACCCAAACATTATAAAACTGATCGACTTCTTCTGCCTGATCCTGAATCTGTTTCAGCGCTTCACTTACTTTAAGGAATTCATTCACGGTAATATATTCCTTGCCCATGATACCGCCTGCAGTATTTTCATCGTAACTAAGAAGTTCTTTTACTTCATGATAATCTTCCTTGTCGATCTTATCAAGATTTTCAAGGACCTCGTCCTTCGTATCTGTATCAAGCTCAGAAAGAAAGTCAGTCGCGTCATCGGAATACATTTCGCTTACAATGTCGGATATCTTCTCGCCGCTGAGCTTCTCAGTAATGAATTCGCGTCTGTCATCGCTGATCTCGAGAATTACCTCACCTGCAGTCTCGTCCTTAAGCAAAGAAAAAAGATAAAGGGCGTCTTCCTCTTCCCTGAGATTATCAATGATAACCGCAATATCAAAATCATAGAGATCGGCAAGAATGTTTTTTAAAGCTGCTTCTGATCTTTCATTGATGAGATCTGTAATATCATCAAGAAAAACCTTATCGACTTCTAAAACGGATTTATTTTTTCTTTCTTCTGCCAAGGGAAGTAAATGGTGGTGAAAATTTTATGGATTTTTCAAATTAATTATTAAGGGAAGTTTAATCAATTGCATTCGCTCACAATTCCTGATCAAGTGTTAGTGCTGTTCAAAAAATTTTTATCAACAGTTTAATAGTCTTAAAACTAAACAACAATTAGTGTAATCAATATCACTCTTTAAAAGAACCCGCCTGTGAGAAATTGCTAATCTGAATGTTTATCCGAAGAAAGTATTCAGTACAGTTCTTTTACAGGGATCTTAAATGATTTACATTATAAATAATTTTCAAATTGAATAAATTAAGAAAAAATATTAATGAATAAGAATTCAATAGCGGATATTAGAAAAGACTACATCTTCGGGGAGAGTACCGGACTGAAAGAGGAAGACGTTTCCGGGGATCCATTTGATCAATTCGAAAGATGGTTCAGCGAGAAAGTAAGTTCGGGTGATCCTGAATCAAACGCGATGTTCATCGCCACAGCAACTAAAGACGGCAAGCCGTCACTGCGAACAGTTCTCCTGAAAAACTTTGACAGCAATGGATTTACCTTTTACACTAATTATTCCAGCCGCAAAGGGAAGGAACTTGAAGAAAATCCCTTTGCTTCAATTCTGTTTTTCTGGAAAGAATCCGAAAGACAGATAAGGATCGAAGGCATTGCAGAGAAAGTATCAAGACAGGAATCCGATGAATATTTTCATAAGCGCCCTTTCGAGAGCCAGCTTGCAGCGTTGTGCTCGGATCAGAGCAATGTAATAGAGAACCGTGAAGTGATCGAGAAGAGGTTCACCGAATTAAAAAAACAGTATGAGAATAAGACGATTCCCCTTCCCGATGACTGGGGCGGCTATCGTTTAATACCTGATAAATTTGAATTCTGGCAGGGACGACAGAACAGGATGCACGACAGGATAGCTTATACCAAAATAAATTCCGAATGGAAGATCGAAAGACTTGCACCCTAACACTCCGACATTGAATATTCTCCGATGAAAAATATTTTTTACCTGCTTATAATTATCTCCGCCTCCGCGTTATATATTAAATTTATTACATCCGCATCCTTCGTTTTAGACGGAAGGACATATTACACTCTTTTTGACGATGCAATGATCTCGATGAAGTATGCACAAAATTTCGCGGCAGGCAACGGTCTTGTATGGAATCCCGGAGAATATGTTGAAGGATATACAAATTTTTTATGGGTCGTCTGGATGTCGGTTCTTCATCTGCTGCCCTTCCACGAATCAAAGATCTCAATGTTGGTATCATTAACCGGTGCGATCATTCTCATACTTAATTTACTCGTAGTAAAGTCTCTTGCCGCAAAGGTTTCTGAAAATTCATTTACCGTTATTTTCATCTCACTTGTATTCACTGCCTTTTATTACGGACTGATCTTCTGGACATTACGCGGGATGGAAGTAGGAATTATCACATTGCTGACAACTTACAGCATGCTTTTGATATTCAGACTCCAGGATTTTTGTTCAAGCAGGAATTACATCAAGCTTATTGCAGCATTAGCAAGTATTCTTCTTTTACGCTCCGATGGTGTTGTGCTGGTAATATTTTTTCTGGTATGTTTTTTAATAACGGTCAAATCAATGAGCAGGAAAAAAAATTTTCTGAGACTTGCAGGAATAATGCTTCTTGTTATTGCAGCTCATACTCTATTCAGGTTCATCTATTACGATGATCTTCTTCCGAATACATATTATCTAAAGCTTGCCGGCATACCCTATTATGACCGTCTTTACAGGGGCACCGATACTTTTCTGAACATATTCCTTTCGAGACTGCTGCCTCTTGTCATTCCTGTTGTATTATTTCTTATTTTCTTCAGGCGTGAATTTGAAAAAAGAAAAGTATATTGCCTCTCGGGTTTATTTATTGTCTCGTGCTTTTATTCGGTTTTTGTTGGAGGGGATTCCTGGGAATGGATGCCTTACGCCAACAGATTCATAACCGTAAGCATACCTTCACTAATAATATTATTTGCCTTAAGCGCTGAAAAACTTTTCTATAAAAACAGATCAATCAAAATTTTCACGGCAGCTTCCGGTATCTTTCTGATTTACATTCTCATTGTAATTTTGTTTTATTCGAATGCTCTTCCTGAATATTCCGTCATTAAAGGTATGAACTGGATAAACAAAAATATTCTCATATTGGCAAGCTCTGCATTTTTTCTGACATTTACAATAATACTTTTTAAAAAAATTAATACCGGCACAGACAGAGCTGCAACAATACTGAATGGTTTGCACCTTTCACTTGTATGCATATTATCTTTTCAGATAATTAATGAGTATGCTTTCTCTTCATGGATGAAAAAGGATGCATTATTTTCGGAGCAGGATAGTAACAATGCGAGACTGGGAATATTTCTTGAAAAAAATACTGCTACCGATATAAGGATAGCGGATGTATGGGCAGGATCTGCGCCGTACTTTTCCCACAGATATTTTATTGACTTACTGGGCAAGATGGATAAGCATATTGCAAAGGGAGAGCCGTCCGGTGACTTTTTTCTTCCGGGACATTCTAAATGGGATCAGGTATACAGCATCAAGAGCTTCACTCCTGATCTGATACTTCATCTCAGGGAAACAAATCCCTCGGGTACTCTGAAAGAAATTCTGGACAATGAATATGAAACATTATCAAACGGCTTTTATATGAAAAAAGGAACTGTTAAATTTGATAGAAAGATATTCGAAAAGTAATTCCGAGTTCAAAATTTCAAAACACTTTTCAATTATAATTAAATAATATGTTCATGAAAATAATTTTCTGTATATGTTTAATAGCAATATCATGTGTAATGTATTCTTCGTGTACATCATCGAATGAAAATACCGGCAAGCCAAACGCTGCATTCTCAAATACAAGATGGGTTCTGCGCGCGCTGAACGATAAGAAAATTTATACGCCTGAAGGAGGAAAGGAAATATTCATCACTTTTACTTCGGATAAAAATGCCGTAAAAGGTTTTGGCGGCTGCAATAATTTCTTCGGAACATTCGTCAGGGAAAAGTCAAATCTCACCATCGGACCTGTAGCGAGAACAGAAATGTATTGCGAAGGGACAATGGCAAATGAAGACGCGTTCATGAAGGCACTTGAAGTAACGGTAAAGTACAAGATAAAAGGCGACGAGCTGTTTCTCTATCAGGGAGATAAGCTACTCGCAAAGCTGGAAGCAGTGTACCTCTGATCAATTATTAATTATCAATTATCAATTATCAATTATCAATGCTTAATTATCAATGATAATGTTCAATAAAAACAAACGAGTATTAATAATTGATAATTAATAATTGATAATTAAATCGGGATGTAGATCAGTTGGTTAGATCGCACGTCTGGGGGGCGTGAGGCCGGCAGTTCGAGTCTGCCCATCCCGACAATTCAATGATCAATGATCAATGATCAATTGATAATTCTTTACGATCCGATGAATAAGAAGTAAGTTATTTTTAAAAACTAAGACACGATGAATTATGAAAAGCAAATATTTTGATACAGATGTAAAATCCTTCACAGTAAGAGACCTTCCTAAATCAGAAAGACCTCGTGAAAGACTGATCCGCTACGGCGGAGAAACGCTTTCCTCTTCCGAACTTCTTGCAGTAATAATAAACACCGGCTCCAAAGGCGAATCGGTAATGATGATCTCGCAAAAGCTGATAATGCGTTTCGGTTCACTGAAAGGCATCATGGACGCATCGCTCGAAGATTTAAAACAGATCAAGGGACTCGGCGAGGTGAAAGCATCGAAGCTGATGGCAAGCTTTGCAGTCGCAAAAAAAGTTCTTGAAGAAATTGAAAATGAGCATGAAAAGACCGCAGCCCAAAGATCAAAGCACAAAGCCATTACAACTCCGGACCACCTTTTCGTTATCATTAAAAACCGCATTACTAATTTTTCAAAGGAACATTTTTTTGTTGTTTCGCTGGATACACGAAATAATTATATCGGGATCGACGGCATATCTGTGGGGACACTTACGGCGAGTCTTGTTCATCCACGGGAAACATTTGAAGCAGCGATCCGAAGACATGCTGCGCGGATAATTATCGCGCATAATCATCCTTCGGGAGAATCCGATCCTTCTGAAGATGATCTGAAGATAACAAAAAGACTAGCTGAGGCAGGAAAGGTAATGGGGATCGAAGTAATCGATCACATCATTGTTACGACGAAAGGTTTTTACAGCTTTAAAGAGAACGGTCTGATTTAAAAAATAAACCGGAACACTGAAAGAATCTATTTCTGTGTTCCGGTATTTAAAAATTTAGAGCTCTTCACCTGTTTCGAATTCATCACCTTCATCATCAAACAAGAGCATCGCCTGATAAAATGTGCCGTCAGCGGAAATTGCAACGCCGCCTTCAGTTTCCCATCCTTCTTCAAGCATATCATTTATTTTTGTGACCAAAGACTTGTCGTCTTTGTCAGAAACAATTGTGTATTCCATTTTAGTTCACTCCTTAGTTTATTTTATAAAAAAATCAGATTTTTGTTGTAAAGATAAATTTGAGGTACATTATTGTCTGGGTATGCAAATTAATTAATATAAGGTCAATGTTCAATGTTCAATTTTCAGTGTTCAATGTTCAATGTTCAATTATCAATTATCAATTATCAATGTTCAATTATTAATCTGACAATCTTATAAACCTTATAAATTTTATCAGTGCTGTCCAAAACATTTTTAAAAACTCTTAATAGTCTTAAACTAATCAACAATTGAGGTAATCATTATCATTCTTAAAATAACCCGCCTGTGAGAAATTGCCGATAAAGAAATTCAGAGCAGTGGCGACAAGCAGGAATTCCCGAGTCAAGCACCGGCTACAAGTCTTCACCCCGTTACTTGTTGGAATTCCTGCCGCCATTGATATGAATTTCCGGCAATTTATCACCAGCGGGAAACTTTTCTTTGCTAAGCTTTCTGGCGCCTGTCCCGCAATGCTTTTATGCGGGAGTTTTTCAAAAGAAGGCGCAGTTAATCGAAATTAAAAATTTTTACTTTTCTAAACCCATTGTTTTGGACAGATGTGAAATCTTATAAATCTTATAAATCATTACTCATTGAATAATAAAATCAATAAATCTATTTTGGTTTAATTTTTTATATGCCGACAAAAGAAGAGTTACAGACAGAAGTAAACAGGTTAGTCAACCGCGGGATCATTTTAGGAACTGTATGGATACTTGGCGTGGGTTCGGTCATAGCCTTCATCTCAGCATTCCAGGCTAACAAAATAATAAAGACATCCGGATTTAAACTTGATGGGAAAAGAAAAGTAACTAAGTGCATTCTTATCGGAGCTGCCGGTGTACTGGTTTGGGTAATAGCAATCGCGATAATTATTATTTTCAGAAAAAAATAAATCAGATTTTTAAATGGAGTATAAAGATTACTACAAAGTGCTGGGAGTCAGCAAGACTGCTACACAGGATGAGATAAAAAAAGCTTACAGAAAGCTTGCATTGAAATTTCATCCTGATAAGAATAAGGGTAACAAAGAAGCTGAAGAAAAATTCAAGGAAGCAAATGAAGCGAATGAAGTATTAAGTGACGCGGAAAAGAGAAAGAAGTATGATGAGCTGGGCGAGAACTGGAAGTACTATCAGCAATCGGGCGGGCAACAGGACTTTGACTGGTCGCGTTATCAGAATCAGGGAAGGGGCGGAGGTCAGCAGCAGCAGTATAGGTATGAAGGAGACATGAACGACTCGTTCGGAGGAAGTGCCGGAGGATTTTCAGATTTTTTTGAAACACTTTTTGGTCAGGGATTTGGCGGAGCACAGACGAGAGGCAGACGTGGCGCCAGAAGCGCGAAACGTAAGGGCGATGATCTGAGCGCGGAGATGAGCATTACACTTGAAGATTCTTATATGGGAGCGGAAAAATTATTTGATCTTGACGGGCAATCAATAAAGCTGAAGATAAAACCCGGAATATCCAACGGGCAAACTTTAAAGCTTACCGGCAAAGGAGGTGCAGGATACAGCGAGGGAAGTCCCGGAGACCTTCTTCTCAAAATACACGTACTTGATGATCCGATCTACGAAAGGAAAGGTGACGATCTTTATACCGCTTTCAATGTAAACTTCTTCAGCGCAGTTCTCGGAGGAAAAGCGCAACTTAGAACTTTCAAAGGAAATATAAATGTGAACATTTCAAAAGAATCACAGAACGGAAAAGTTTTGAGACTTCAGGGAATGGGAATGCCAAAGTATGGGAAGGCAAACCAGTTCGGAGACCTCTATGCAAAGATAAATGTCGAAGTCCCCATAAATCTTACCGAAAAAGAAACAACTTTATTTCAGGAACTGGCTGAATTAAGAAAATGATTTTAGATTTAGATTTTATACCACATCCGTCCAAAATAAGTAAAAAACTTGCCACGAATTTCACGAATGATCACGAATTAAAAATATTATCACTAATTTTAAAAGCAGAATTAACATAAATTTATTTTGATAGCATAAGTATATCTTCAATGTTATCTAAAGGTTAATTTTAAAGATTCGATATTGGTGCAAAAATATTACCCAAAACAGATTAAATTTAAAATTATTTAAATTTTTCAAAAACATTTTGGTCGGCACTGATTTTATACTATACCTTACTGTTCATTTTACATTGATAATTGAAAATTGATAATTGATAATTGATAATTGATAATTGAATCACGGTGTTATCTTCGAAACAAAGTTAACCGTATTATTATAAGTAATTATCAGATCAGACACATCAGTTACATAATCCGCGTTCACATCCGTTGCAACATATCCTGTTACAAAATTCACCTGGTCGTTATATATACTCACAAGGTCCTTCGCGTCCACATTGCCGTCCTGATTTACATCGCCGCTGAATATGAAATACTTCCCTGAAATTAATTTCATATTGCTTCCGAATGCCTGTGACGATGATGAAGTAAAATTATAATTAAGAGGTGTTCCGAAAGTATATGACTCCCCTCCCGCTTTGCTCCAGGTTTCGATTGAATTTCTGTGATTGACAGTAATGTAATAGTTCGCTGTCGGCGCATTCTTAAATCCAAAATTTCCCGTCAGTGTAAGTGAATCGATTACGCTTCGTGCCGAATCAACAATTGCGTAAGGAGCATTTACACTTCTGAGTTTTACAGAGAATGTATCCCTGATGTTCAGCGAATTTGTACCAGCATTGTAAAAAGCTTCCGGAGCCGCGGTAATGTTTACCGGAGTTGTAATGCTGCCGTTGAGCAGGCTGTAATTTGTTATCCTTATGTCATCCACATACCAGCCATCGGCTGTTACGCCGCCATCGCTTTTAAGTCTGAATCTTATTTTCAATTGTGTAGCACCGTTTGCAAAGGAAGTAATTTCGAGCGACTGCTGTGTCCAAGTAGTTGATGTTCCGTTGTAATTAGTAACTGTCTGCCAGGTTGAACCGTTGTTGCTTGACACTTCCACATTACCAAAGTCATACCCTGTTTCCAGATCATACCTGTGCCAGAAATTCAGATAGGTCACAGGCATTGCACTTACATTTACCGGTGCATTCAGTGTCATCGAGTTGTTGGCGTTGTTAGCATAAAGTCCTGAAGGACTGTCGGTGAAAGACTGAGTAGGAGAATGTGATTGTGTGCTTGTGACATTCCATCCTGCGTTCGAGGTCCAGTTTCCGAAACCGGTCTTCGCGCTGTCTGCAAGAGTCAGGCTGCCGTTATCTGTTAAGATGTATTTCGTTTCATGATAAACAACATCAGAGTCATTCTGTTTGAATTTAATGGTAACAGGTATCGCAGAGTTTTTTGGAGCAGCGGGAGCAATTGTAAATCCGAATGTTGCGCTGTCACTCTGAAAAGAATTCAATGATGAATAATTATAAAATGTGATGGGCACATTCAGATAGTAAGCAGATGTTGTGCATTCTATTTTTACATTATTGGCTGTTGTCCTGCCTTTATTCTTAAATTTAATTTTCAATGTTCCCGATTCCCCCGGAAGATAGCTTACATTATTAAGATCATTTGAAAGCGAATATACATACGCGCCGGCGATCATCGCGATGTACTGATTAGTAAAAAGCATTTCCTGAGCAAGCGGAATGATCTCCGCCTGTGTTGGCCAGAAGCCCGTCAAACCCGATTCAGGAGTCATTGCAAAAATCTTATGAGGCGAATGGGATGAATCATTATAATACCAGTCATCCGCGCTGCCTCTGACCTTATATCCGACAGTTTCGAAAGGCGTGCCTGTAAGATAATGATTGTACTTTGTCATATCGGCAAGATACTCGTTGAACGCGGCATTATCGGGAGTAGGAACAGGATCCTGCCATGCCCATGGCTTGATAATATAATTTCCATAAGTATGAGAGCCGAGCACCGCCTGCAAATTTCTTGAGTTCACGAAATTCATTACGCCGCGTGTTTCCAATTCTGAGAAGGGAGAGAGTCCCCTGTAGGTATCGCTTGATGCAGTTGTGCTGGACCCGTTATTGATGGAGTTCCAGAACTGGAACGTTCCGTAATTCCTGTTAAGATCCACACCGAAACTTGAGCCGTTATTCCTGCGGTTCTTTCTCCACATACCGCCGCCACCGGGATTTGTGGTTTCATTATAAACATAACCGTCGGGATTAAGTACAGGAGTAAAATACAATTCCCTGTTATTTAAAATATAAGTTGCGATTGGATCAATATTATAATTCTCAAAAAGCCAGTACATATAATAGATCATGTGCTCCATACTTTGCGGCTCACGAGCGTGAATGAGAGAGTGATACCAGACCTCAGGTCTGCCTGTTACAACATCAGGATTATTTGAAACCCTGACTGTCCAGATATTCCTTCCCTGAAGGGTAGTGTCGAGGGAAAATTTTGTCGAAATAAGATTTGGATATTGCAGCCTCATTGAATCGAGCTTCGCGTTTACCTCACTGTATTTCAGAAATCCGCCCATTGTTCCGTAAATCGAATGACTAACATTGTAAGCATCTTTTGAATTATTCATCGCGTCGGTCAATTCTCTTGAAGTCATTTTTGGAAGTTCATCATAAAATCTTTTCCAGTCTGCGACAAGAACGGTATAGCTCACTCCCGACTTCTTCAGCATTTCAATTTCCTGATGCGAAAGCCAGGCATCAGTATAATGCGGCTTGCGGACTGCGTGATCGATCAATAAACCTGCCTTCATAATCTTTTCGGCAGCTCCTGAATTATCCGAATGGATCCTGAACTGTGAATACTTTTCATTTACAAAGGCATCCTGTCCGGCAGAGTAGGAATGAATGAGAATCAAAAGAATTATTGTAAAAAATACTTTAGACATTTTTTATGTTTTAATTTTGTGATTTATAAACTTGCATAAAAAAAGACTGAAACACAATTTAATGTTTCAGTCTTAATATTATTTAAACGTATTAACTGTAAGACAAAGTGCTATTTATTGTCCCGGTACAGGACCATTTGTATTTTCCAAATTCACTTTGTTTTCTGCGGATCTTTTCTTAGTCTTGATCGAATTCTCATTAATAATTTTTTCCATCATCAGATAAGTTTCATTTTTTACTTCAGTCAAAGGCGCAATTTGTTTTTCCTTTTCTTTTGCGGCATTAAGCATTGCAAGACCTGCTTCATATTTCTTACGGTCTGCCTCCGACTCAAATGATTTTTCATAATTAGTGATTACCTTTTGCGGTACCGGCTCTGCTCCGGGAGGCGCTTGCCTTTGTACAAAACCGATCGCGTTGTTATAACAGATGATCAGATCAGAAACATCAACAAAAAAGTCCCCGTTGAGATCGGTCACAACATAACCGGATGTAAAGTTTACCTGGTCATTATAAATTATGACAAGGTCTGTTACGTCGATCTGATAATCCTGATCAACGTCTCCACTGAACATTCCCCACCAGTCATTTGGCGGACACATCGGATGCTGATTATTATTATATGCGCGTCCTGATGGAGTAATCAAATTATAATTTGTAGTGACACCTCTTGTGAACGGCTCGCCGCCTGCTTTTGTCCACGTTTCAATTGAATTTCTATGATTTACTCTTTTATAATATGTTCCGTTTAAAGCTTTATTAAACAGCAATGGTGTTGCAATTCCTCCGTTAGTGATCGGAGCTATTGCAGAATCAACAGCAATTTCCGGGAAGTCAACTCTGTGCAGGTAAACCTTTACAGTGTCATTAAATACGATGAATGGTGATGAGCATAAAAATAAACCTTCGGGTATTACGCCCACTGTATTTGTAACCGTAGAAGCGAGAGTCTGGACGCACAAGTTATCAATAAAAAGATTATTGCCGTCACCACTCCTGGCTTTTAATCTTACTTTATTTGTGCCAACAGGCAGGAGATAAATTTTCGGGCGCCATTGTGAAGATGATGGGAAAAAGAAAACAACTGAAGGAGGCGCTGTATTGAGCTCGCCTGTTCCGTCGGCTTTTCCAAGTAAAGTTGCTAAGGTCGTGTAACTAACACCTAAATTAGAAGATACTTCGATCTGTAAAGTATCGGGACCATTTGCTGTAAACGGAGCATAAGCTTCATCAAAAGTCAGAAATGTGTTAGCACCGACTGCTGCAAAATTATTTGTAACAATTGATTGAACTGTCCCAACTGGTGCGGAATAAAAATTAAATCTTGCCGATCCGCTTCCAATTCCGTAAGCACTTCCTCCATACCTGCTCCAGTAATTTGTTCCGGAGTATTCTTCAAAAAAATCTGCGGGTGGAAATTTTGTTAATGTGAAGTCCTGACAAGGTACCGCTGATAAAGTAGAGTTCACAGTCATTGTTACAGTTCTTTTGTGAACAGGTGTTCCGTTGCTGCCTTGTCCTGTAACTGTAATTGTATAATTTCCTGTTGGTGTTACAGTTCCAACTGTTCTGACCTTTAAATTTTTTGTATTAGGATAAGTGCTTAAAGTATTTCCGCCTAGAAATTCGAAAGAAAAACTTCCTGTTGCAGGAGCGGGTGTAACAGAAGCACTGAATGATGTAACATCAGTATATAATTTGACCGCAGGAATATTCACCAATAAATTTTTACTGCCATTAGTCTGATGAATTGTTTCAGCCGCAGGAGTTACAAGCATTCCATAATCAGGAAAATAAGAACCGACATTTTTGTATGTACCTGATCTTCCGTCATACCACACAGCGAAACCTGCTTTAGGATTTGCGGTCATTCCGTCATAATCACCCCTGTAGCAGTTTGTATTCGGAGCGCATGCAGGATTTGGATAAGTCCATGATGTTGTTGTCAGTTTTTGATTTGGGGCAAATGTTGCACCTCCGTCATCTGTATAAGTTGCATAAACATTGGTTGCATACGCAACAGGATTTTCTCTTGTATCATACCATTTTATATAAAGTCTTCCTGTTGTTACTTCACACCATATTGCAGGGAACCACTGATCGCTCAGTTGCGGATTGGTATTATCATTAACCGTAACTGCTGCCGACCACGTTAATGCCTGGTCATCTGAATATCTTAATCTTATATCAGGCTTATTTCCATTACCAGAAGGAACGTTTGATGCATAGACAAGATAAAGCCGTCCTCTGTTAGGACCATTGCTGTTATCCATTGCTATCATAGGATAAGGACGGGTTCTTCCGTTATTGATCACAAGTCTTCCGGCAGTATTCAATGTGCCGACATGACCTGCCGTTATAAGATTTGATCTTACACCAAATGTTGCTCCGCCGTCAATTGACCTGTGAAAAGTATATGTCACATTTGCGGTAGTACCGGTATTTGTAACATAAATTACACAACCGCCATTGGTTGCACCGTTGGGTCCGACTGCGATCATAGTTCCGGGAATTGTGTTTGAAGGACTGTAAGTTGTAGCCCAGGTCACGCCGTTGTTTAAGCTCCTTGAAAAATTACCCGGTGTGATCGCGGCATAAAGATAATTTGCAAAAGGTCCTGTTCCTGTCTGCTCTGCAGCTAAAGTATTTCTGTCATTACCGCTGACCGACAGTATTGCAGCACCGTAAGTTTGTCCGCCGTTTGCAGATCTGTAAACATATTGATTTGCAACACCCGATCCGTAAACAAGACGTCCGAGACCGTCCCATGCTGACCATGGATCGCAGCAGATCGAAGGATGATAAGCAGGATTACTCTGGGTCCAGTCGTGACCGTTACTAGTATAGTAGGCATTCTGTCCTGTAGTAGCGCTATTAACTCCGAACTGCATTTGCAGTGGGTTTAACGGATTCGAGACTAACATTTGCTCGGCGAAGTCAACGCCAATTTCGAAATTGTCAAAACCGTTTCCATCTGTGATGATATCCAGATCATCATCTGTCTTACCAGTTACGTGAGATAAAGCTTCCCGAGTAGGTCTGTCAATGTAAGGATCATTTTCGTCATAATTGAAAGTGTTTTCATTGACCTGCATTGGTACTTTTTGCCCTTGAAAAATTTCAGTTCCCAGTACAGCAAATATTATCACAAGGATAACACTTCCTGCACCCCTTTTTAGAAAGTTAATTTTTTTCATATAAGTTTAAGTTTTTTTTTGGGAATTTCCATAAGTTAAACTTAATTTCCAAACCAATCAATTTATTTTTGATTATAGCAAAAAAAATACCTCTATCGCTTTTTTTAATGATTGTTGTTCATTTAATGTTATTTGGTCAGAACAGTTACTCAGAGAACAGATGGAAAAGATTAAGCAGCCCTACATCCGCTGATCTCAGGAATTGTGTTTTCACTGATTCATTAAACGGCTGGGCAGCAGGAGATTCAGGCAGGATCATTCATACTTCAAATGGAGGCAATACATTTGTAATACAAAATTCAGGAATGGATTTTTACATAAATGATATTTTTTTCCTTAATAAAAGACTGGGATGGGTAGTTGCCAATGAATTTATATTCTCCGGAACAACGATCCTTACAACTACAAACGGCGGCATCAACTGGTCTTCTCAATTATTCAATGATACTACAAAAATATTTCGTACGATCTACTTCAGAGATTCTTTAAACGGTTTTCTTGCGGGCTTCGGAGGATTTATATATAAGACTACCAACGCAGGTACAAGCTGGTTTCAAACAGTTATTGATCCTTCGGAATTTTCCGGCTTCCCTATCAACAAAATAAATTTCATCAATGCCAATACAGGTTTTGCCGGCGGCGGCTACATTGATGTTGCGGGTGTAATATGGAAGACCATTGACGGAGGTATGATATGGACCGCGGATGATTATTCAGCCGAACCCATCTATGACATTTTCATAAAAAATCAAAACAGCATCATTGCAGCCGGTGGTGACTTTGAGTACGGACCTCAGACTTGCAAATCCTCTGACGCCGGACAAAGCTGGACTTATGAATTATTAAATCTATTCGGGCAAACTTATTCCCTGGATTTCCGCACATCTGCCGAAGGATGGATGGCTCTCGGGTATTCGCGGACGTGGGCAGTTTCTAATGATTCGGGTTTAAACTGGACCGCCATTCCCACAAACGATACCTCGGACTATTATGCAATTTCATTTCCGGACTCTTTGCATGGCTATGCATTCGGCTCGGGCGGATCAATTATGAAGTATGATCCTACAATTACAGCTGTGCAAATGTCCGGTTCAAAGTTACCGGAGGATCATTTTCTAAAACAGAACTACCCGAACCCGTTCAACCCTGTTTCGAATTTGGGATTTGAAATTTCGGAATTGGGATTTGTATCGTTAATAGTCTATGATGTTCTCGGGAATATTGTCGCAACTCTGGTGAATCAGAGGAAGAGTCCCGGGATCTATGAAGTTGAATTTGACGGGAGAGGATTTTCCAGCGGGATATACTTTTACAGACTTTCTGTTAACGGAAAGATATTTGACACTAAACGTATGGTGCTTCTTAAGTAAGTTAAAAGTTGAAAGTTGAAAAGTTGAAAGTTAAAAGTTAAAAGTTAAAAGTTAATAGTTAAAAGTTAATAGTTAAAAGTTAAAAGTTGAAAGTTACTCAGTGTTGTAGGCATTGATCAGCAGCCGAAGAAATCAGGGATTATAAAAAAAGACCGGAAGCAATTTATACTTCCGGTCTTTTGAAAAAAGTTTAGATCTTAAACTAAAACTTCAAATAATTTCAATATGATCTGACGTTTCCTGAAAAAGGTGCAGCTCCCGGAGGCGCTTCCCTTGTAACGAAGTTGACCGAGTTATTGTAAGCCGTAATAAGATCAAGCACATCTACAAAACCTTCACCCGTAACATCAGTGACAACGTATCCTTCGCTGAAAAGTATGGCATCATTGCTGATAAGAATAAGATCCGTTGCGTCGATTGTGTAATCCTGATCGACATCGCCGCTGAACATGCATGATTCCCCGCCTTTGATTATCTCATTACCACCGTATGCCTGTGTATTTGCTGAAGTAAAGTCATAAGTAAAAGTTGTTCCTCTTACAAACGCTTCACCTCCTGACTTGCTCCATGTTTCAAGCGCGTTCCTGTGCTTTACTACTATATAGTATGTACCGCTTTGAGCGTTTGAAAAAGTAAGCGAACCTGAAAGAGTCAAAGAATCGATAACTGTCTTTCCGGAATCAACTATCGTATAAGGAGCTACCGTATTTCTGAGATATATTCTGACCGTGTCGCGCATATTCAAAGCGCTGATACTTGTATTATAGAAACCCTGCTGTGCAAGTGTAAAGGTTGACGAAACAGCAGCCGGTGTGAATATCCTGAAGTTAACATTTGAAAGATCAAAGAAAATATTTCCAACAGCTTCGATTTTTATTCTTGCAGCTGTAGTGGTAACGTTTGGAAGCGTCACTGCCTGAGATCCGTCATTAGGAGTATTGGCAAGTAAAACTGTCGGGAATGTATTTCCTCCATCAAGTGAAAGAAGAATGTTTACGTTCGCGCAGCTCACAGGCGCCGCTGTTGTATTAGCAACTGACCATGTTACAGTTTGCGGAACGGCAGAGCTCCAGTTAACATTTGTATTCGGAACTGATACAAGGAACGGACCTGCTGTTGAACTTACATTGAACAATACAGTAT
The DNA here is from genome assembly GCA_034439935.1 of bacterium. Taxonomy (GTDB): domain Bacteria; phylum Bacteroidota; class Ignavibacteria; order Tepidaquicellales; family Tepidaquicellaceae; genus JAGPCH01. Next base: position 16 of record JAWXBH010000169.1, on the reverse strand, counting down.
TGAATGCGATACCGCC
>JAWXBH010000168.1:0-34006 GCA_034439935.1 bacterium | reverse complement strand
ACGATGATCTTATCTAAATGTGAAGTTGACATAAGCTAATCCTGAAGTTAACTCCGTCATTTTTTTTTAACAATCCAATTTTGAGTGCAGAGGTAACTATGTTCTCATTGCCGTCCAAAACATTTTTATCAACATTTAAATAGTCTTAAATTAATAAACAATAAAGGTAATCATTATCATTCTTAAAAAAGAACCCGCCTGTGGAAAATTGCCGATAAAGAAATTCAGGGCAATGGCGGCAGGCGGAGTAACGGTCTATGTTGCTCTCGCTCCATAATGAACAGAGCCGGGAAAAAATCGAACTCTCGAAGGTACTGTGTTAAGATGCAACACCAATCAACATATCGTATGTTGATTTAAAATATTAAGCTATAAAAATCTTTTCTTAGAGTCTTTGAGACTTAGATGTAAAAGTTTGTTTTGGACGGATGTGTGCCATAACCTTTTCAACTTTTAACTTTCAACTTTCAACTTTTAAATTTAATTTGCTCTTAAAAATTATAAATGGGCAAAATTGCTTTCGTCTTTCCCGGTCAAGGTTCACAATATGTTGGAATGGGAAAAGATCTTTTTGATAAATACTCCCTTGCAAAAGATATCTATTCACTCGCCGATGACATAGTCGGATTTCCGCTCAGCACAATTTCATTTGAAGGTCCACAGGAAATACTTGTTCAGACACATATTACACAGCCCGCACTTTTTGTTCACTCCTATATTCTCCTTCAGTTAATTGGTGATAAGATCAAAGCAGGCACTACAGCAGGTCATTCACTTGGTGAATACACTTCAAATGTATATGCAAACACTATAAGCTTTGAAGAAGGACTGAAGCTTGTAAAAAAACGCGGTGAGCTGATGAAGGAGTCAGGCATCAGGCGTCCCGGCACAATGGCTGCTGTGATCGGACTTACTGACGAACAGGTAGACGAGATCTGTGATAAGGCACGTGAGGGTAAAACGGTCGAGCCCGCAAATTATAATGCACCGGGACAAATTGTGATATCGGGTGATATTGACGCTGTCCACCGCGCGATGAAGATCGCGAAGGAAAAACCTTACATTTCCAGGATGGTAAAAGAGCTTCAGGTCAGCGGAGCTTTTCATTCAGACCTGATGGTCACATCTGCGGAAGAGCTCAGAATGACAATTGATAAAACTCATTTTAACAACGCTGATATACCGATCTTTACAAACGTGGAAGCTGAACCTGTTCAGAATAGTGACATACTGAAGAATTCACTTTACCGTCAACTAATGGCTCCCGTAAAATGGCGGCAGATTGTTAATAACATGATAAATGATTTTGACGTGACAGAGTTTTATGAAATCGGCGCAGGGAAGGTTCTGACTGGACTCATAAAAAGAATTAATCCAAAAGCTGAACTGCGCAATATAGGCACAGTGGAAGATCTGATAAATTATAAAATCTAATGACAGAAGAAAAAAATGTACTTGAATATAACGGACTTACCATTGATCCTGTGATATTTACTCAGGGCTTTGTAAAAGGATGCGATATGAGCATTTGCTCTGGGCAATGCTGCAACTGGGGAGTCTATCTGGATAAAAATTTCTATGATGTGATAATGGCATACGAAGAGCAGATCAAGGAAGCGATGGATGAACATCAGACAAAGGTTACTTCTGACTGGTTTGAAAAAGAGCTTGAAGAAGATTCGGATTTTCCTTCAGGATACGCGCTTGGCACCGAACTTTATACCTCATCGCAAGGCATCACACAGTGTGTGTTCAAGGATAAGAATCATTACTGCACACTGCAGGTAACTGCAATGAAAAATAACATGCACAAGTGGGCGATAAAGCCGAAGTACTGCGTAATGTATCCGCTTACAATAATCGACAATGTCCTTACCTGTGACAATGATCATTCTGTGAAGCTTGATTACTGCGGCGTCGGGCACGAAGAAAATTACACGCAGACTGTATTTGAAGCGATGCATGAAGAAGTAAAATTCATACTGGGTGAAGATGGATTTAATTTTCTTAATGAACATTATAAAACCAATTACCAGAAAAAATATCAGATACAGATCAAAGAGCAAAAAGATCTTATATAAAATATTAATAATGTATAACTTTAAGGATAAAATAATTTTAGTTACAGGCGGATCCAGAGGCATTGGGAAATCAATTGCCGAATCCTTCGCGGATGAGGGCGCAAATGTTTATGTGACATACAAAAACGCGATCGATGAAAGTTGTTTCGATTCAAAAAATATTAAGCATTTTAAATGTGATATAGCGGATATGAAGTCTGTTCAGGAAGTTGTTGATAATATAATCAAAGACAACGGACAGATAGATGTGCTTGTAAATAACGCGGGCATTACAAAAGACGGACTGCTTATGCGTATGAGCGAAGATGACTGGGATATCGTGCTTGATACAAATCTCAAAGGCGTATTCAATATGACAAAAGCTGTAACAAGAGGAATGATGAGTAAAAAATACGGGAAGGTGATCAACATAACTTCGATAGTCGGAATAATGGGAAATCCCGGACAGGCAAACTACGTCGCGTCAAAAGCCGGTGTGATCGGCTTCACGAAAGCCGTAGCAAAGGAGCTTGCATCAAGAAGCATTAACATCAACGCCATTGCGCCCGGCTTCATTGAAACAGAAATGACCGACAAGCTTACCGATGGAGTAAAACAGGCGTATCTTAACTCCATACCAATGAAGAAGTTCGGAAAGCCAACTGATATAAGCAACGCCGTAAAGTTCTTTGCTTCAGAAGATTCCGCATACATAACCGGACAGACGCTGTGCGTTGACGGCGGGATAGTGATGAGCTAAGGTTTGTAAAGTTCATAAAGTTCATAAAGTTCATAAAGTTCATAAAGTTCATAAAGTTCATAAAGTTTGTAAAGTTTAGCGTTGGAGGTGTCACTCTGACGCTTTTTTATTTTAATCAATGAAGATATCCTAAGTCAGGTCGAGCAGAATGAGTCTTCAAAATAGAATACCTAATCTTCATTGTCAGACATCAATGTTGCAGTTGCAGACCTGAAGGTTGCAGAGTCAGACATGAAGCTTGAAGCGGCAGACATGACGACTTCCGCGGAAGACATTAAGATTTAAATTACAAAGTATAAAATATCCAAGGCAGTTAATTCATCTGATAACAGTGCTGTCCAAAACATTTTCATGAATCACATCGGTGCAAAACAATGTGATTTAGACAGTGAAAATTTTTTTGTTTCGATTAACTGCGGATAACCTCTTCCTTATAAAATTTAAATTTACTATAGCCATCAAGGTTCAAATAGACGCTTTCTTTTGAAAAACCAAAAGAAAGCTTAGCAAAGAAAAGTTTCCCGCTGGTGATAAATTGCCGGAAATTCAGATAAATGGCGGCAGGAATTCCAACAAGTAACGAGGTGATGTCTTGTAGCCGGTGCTTGACTCGGGAATTCCTGCTTGTCGCCATTGCTCTGAATTTCTTTATGGGCAATTTCTCACAGGCGGGTTCTTTTAAAAATGATAATGATTACCCTGATTGTTGATTAGTTTAAGACTTATTAAATGATAAACACAGATAAACACGATAAACAGAAAAACTCATTATCTGAATGGAAATATTCTTTGAATAGGAATATATTGCATAAAATTTTCAACCATGGCATTTTAAAAAAAACTGATCTTAATTAAACAAATAAAATGAAAAACTTTATTCTGTTCTTTCTTTTTACCACTGCGGCAATGCTTATGCTTGCAGGATGCAAGGATAAGTTCAACGCGATCGAAGGCAAGGTATATTATTATGAGGACACGGTTTACCAGTTCACAGCAGGCTTTGACAATGATACAATGTATTACATAATGAAGGATCAGGGACCTCCGAGATTTCATAAGTCACCGTTCACGGCAAAGAAAGTAAATGATTCGGTATTTACGATACAGGTCACAAGCAAGCCGAAGTTCTGGGAAAAAGATACCTGGGAGATCACTGTCAGAAATGATAACGAGTTCTTATCCACGGAGTCAGGGAAAAAGTATGACAGGTATAAGATCGGCATGCAGGAGTTAAAAGATGCATTTAAATAACAACAGTGCATTTAAACAATCAGATGAAAATTTTTGAGTGAAAAAAAAAATCTTAGAAAGAACTTATTCGAAAAAGATTCGGAGATAACTGTTCCTGAATTTATTTCAGGTCAGGATGAAACCGATCCGGGTAAGTTTCCATTCACAAGAGGAATTCACAGATCAATGTACCGTTCGCGGCTGTGGACAATGAGACAGTACGCGGGCTTCGGCACGGCAAAGGAATCCAATCAGCGTTATAAATTTCTGATATCTTCAGGCACAACCGGACTTTCTGTAGCTTTTGATCTGCCGACGCAGATAGGATTTGACAGTGATGATCCGATGAGCGAGGGTGAAGTAGGCAAGGCGGGAGTCGCGATAGATTCACTTGAGGATATGGAAGAATTATTCGAAGGAATAAAGCTTGAAGACGTTACAACTTCAATGACCATCAACTCCACCGCGTCAATTTTACTGCTGATGTATGTTGCCATTGCTAAGAAACAAAACGCAGATCTGAAAAAACTTTCCGGCACAATTCAAAATGACATATTAAAGGAATACATCGCACGCGGAACATATATTTACCCTCCCGAACAGTCAATGAGACTCATCACCGATACATTTAAATGGTGCAGTGAGAATCTTCCATCCTGGAATACTATTTCGATCAGCGGATATCATATACGTGAAGCCGGCTCAAGCGCTGTACAGGAAGTAGCATTCACACTTTCAAACGGAATTGAATATGTTAAAGCTGCAATTGAATCGGGACTCAGCGTCGATGAATTTGCAAAGCGGCTTTCATTCTTTTTTAATTCGCATAATAACTTTGTTGAAGAGGTTGCTAAGTTCAGAGCCGCAAGAAAGATCTGGGCAAAGATAATGAAAGAGCGGTTTAACGCGAAAGATGAGAACAGCCTGAAGCTCAGGTTTCACGCGCAGACAGGCGGATCGACACTTACGGATAAGCAGATCGAGAACAACATAGTTCGGGTAACCATTCAGGCGCTTGCCGCTGTAATGGGAGGATGTCAGTCACTGCATACAAACGCGAAGGATGAAGCGCTCGCGCTGCCGACTGAAGAGTCTGTGCAGACAGCGTTGAGAACGCAGCAGGTGATAGCTCACGAAAGTGGTGTTGCCGACAGCGCCGATATATTCGGCGGTTCACATCTTGTGGAATATTTTACCGATCAGATCGAAGAGAAGGCGATGGAATACATAGACAAGATCGAGGAGCTTGGCGGAGCAATGAAAGCGATCGAGTACGGATTTCAGAAAAATGAAATTGAAAAGAAAGCTTATGAATATCAGAAAGAAATTGAAGAGAAGGAAGTGATCATAGTCGGTGTAAATAAATTTACTTCAGATGTTGAAGAGAAGCATGAATTGTTTAAAGTGGATGACAATGTGAGACTTCAACAGATCGAAAAAATTAAACGCCTTAAAGAGAAGCGTGATAATAAAAAAGTATCACAATGCCTGAACATTCTAAAACAGAAATCCCAAACCAATGAGAACTTATTACCATTTATGCTTGATGCCATTGAGAACTATGCAACTATCGGCGAGATCTCGAATACATTGAGGAGTGAGTGGGGGGAGTATGTGTAGATGATCAGTTCATCAGATGTATTAGACCACTTCCGTCCAAAACAATGTGATTTAGATAATGAAAATTTTTAGTTTCGATTAACACCGCTTTCTTTTGAAAAACCAAAAGAAAGCTTGGCAAAGAAAAGTTTCCCGCCGGTGAGAAATTGCCGGAAATTCAGATCAATGGCGGCAGGAATTCCAACACGAAACGGGGTGATGACTTTGTATGTGGTACTTGACTCGGGAATTCCTGCTTGTCGCCATTAATCTGAATTTCTTATCGGCAATTTCTCACAGGCGGGTTGTTTTTAAAAACAAAACGATTATCCTGTTTGCTGATTAATTTAAGAACTTTAAGTGTTGATAAAAATTGTTTTAGACGAATGTGGTATCAGATAATTCGATTGTCAGATTTGGTATTTAATAGTATTGTAAGTTTTATTAGATTGAAACGATTTTATTTGAAAATTTAATTCGTATATTTGTGAGTATAAAATGATTTGAAGAACTTGAGATATGTAAATTATCAGGAGAGATGTTAAATGAAATTTATGAATTAACAAACTCAGAAAAATATTGCAAAAAGAATAGATCTTACAAAATCTGATAATCTGACAATCTGATAATCCAACAAAATGAATCAAAAGGTAATCTGGGTAACGGGAGCTTCGACGGGGATCGGAAAAGAGATCGCTAATGAATTTTCAAAAGCCGGACATATTGTAGCAGTAACCGGAAGAAGAAAGTCCAGGCTTGTGCGGATCGTAAGTGAGATCAAATACGCCGAAAGAGAAGCCAGCGCATTTGTATGCAATGTAATGTCCGAAAGAAGCGTTCAGGCGACTGCCAAAAGGATACGTGAGAAATACGGTGCGATCGATGTACTCATTAATAACGCAGGTGTTACAGTTTTCAAATCATTTTCAGAAACAAAGACCTTCGACTTTGACTCCGTCATTGATACCAATCTCCGCGGAGCGTTTCTCTGCATCAAATCAGTACTTCCTCAGATGATAAAACTTAAAAAAGGACATGTGATAAATGTTTTATCAATTGCAGCGAATACGGCGTTTGAGAACAGTTCCGTCTATGCCGCCTCAAAAGCAGGTCTTCTTGCAATGTCAAATTCACTCAGAGAAGAAGTAAGAAGATATAATATAAAGGTAAGTAATATCCTTCCGGGAGCGGTCGAAACTGCAATGTGGGACAGCCGTTCACGTCAGCGTTACAAGAACCGTATGATGTCAGCGACTGACATCGCGAAGATAGTAGTATCAATTGCAGAACAGCCGAGGAAAGTTCTGATCGAAGACATTACAGTAAGACCTATTAAAGGAGACATCTGATTCAATTATTAATTATCAATTTTCAATTAATAATTGTATTTGCGGCACAATCCTTCCTGTTACTTCCAATTGAGCTTTAGTACTATCAATATAACAATTTTTAATTCCTACTTTAAGATTTGCGCATTGAAGTGTACGAAAAAATCGTACGGTTGAAAATGGAATCTCCGTATTATTTCACACAATACCTGTCTACGCTGTGTCTCCCGCAAATGTTTATATTTAAATTAACGAACTCATCAACTGCGGGGACGCAGCGGTGGGGGAAGGATTGCAATGAACATATTATCAATTGTTGACAGACTTCTGCAATTTTTTGGAACACCAACGCAGGCGGGGAAAACTCCGCTCGACTGATTACTTCCGCTGAAATTTATTTCACCAAAGTCATCCTTTTGGTTTGATTAAAATCACCCGCTTCTAATCTGTAAAAATAAACTCCACTTGCCAATCCGCTGCCGTCAAACTCTGCATCATATATTCCGGCATTTTGTTTTTCATTTACTAATGTTGCTGCTTCATTTCCAAGAATGTCATATACTTTTAAACTTACTTCAGCTTCCATTGGTAATTGATAATTTATAATTGTATTGGGGTTGAATGGGTTTGGGTAATTCTGATGAAGCTGAAAGTCAGATGGGATCTCATTTGAAATATTGTTTACTCCAACCGTGCTTGCATTGATTATTCTTAAGACAACCCCACTGTCTCCGCATGCAAACCCCGTATCTTTATTTATAAAAAATAAATCATAAATATTATTCCTTACCGGTGAATACATCTGCGACCAGGTTGCTCCGCCATTTTGAGACTTGCTGAAAAATCCGGCACCACCGCTAACATATACATAATTACTGTCAATCGCGCTTACTGTTATTCCGCCGGTCTGAAAGTTACCTGCTGTAAACCATCCTGTAAATTGAGCTCCTCCGTTTGTTGTCTTGAGCAGTCTTCCAAAAGTATCGCTTACAAATCCTGTTTGAGAATTGACAAAGGATAAGTTGGTGTATTCTTGACCGGGAAAATACCACCCATGTATAAATGTAATCCCTCCATTGGTGGTCTTTCCTACATAAGGACGAGGGGAAGGTCTTAACTCTATACCGCAGACAAAACCGGTATCTTTATTAAAAAATTTAACATCATTCAGTGAAATAAAAGGAAAGGAATAATTCATTTCGTTCCAAATTACACCACCGTTTGTGGTCTTCCACAAACGGTTACTGCTGAATGGTGTAAGATACCCGGTGTTTTCATCAAAAAAATATATAGAAGTAAATATCTGATTCATGATTCTCGGCTCCCAGTTCAAACCAGCATTTGTCGTCTTTAATAAAATTGACATATCATAAAGTGCAAATCCGGTGTTCTGATTTATGAATTCAATGTCATAAATACCAGCAGAGTCTTGGTGGTAAACCAAGTTCCAGTTCCCTCCGGAATTTGTTGTTCTATATATCTTTCCGGGATATCCACCAGTCAATCCTGTATTTGAATTTACAAAATATATTTTGCTCAATGATGATACACTATCTATTTTACTTGCAATCTGCCATTGGCAAAAAGAAGTTGAAGGTATTATGATAAACAATAAAAGACGGCTTAACCATTTTATATTCATTTTATCAAAAACATTTTTTTGGTTTCAGAATGTATACGTGTCGAACCATATTTTTCAAAGACATTCAAAGTATAAAAATAAACTCCGCTTGATAGATTACTTCCGTTGAAATTAACAGAATAATTTCCCTTTGTTTTGTACCCCTTATCTAAAATTTCTATTAACCTGCCTGTCAAATCAAAAATTTTTATTTCTGACATTGATTCTTCGGGAATGTAATAAGATATTTTCGTTGTGGGGTTGAAAGGATTGGGGTAGTTATCATTTAATTCAACTGTAGAATTTTTTTTAATTTCGTGGTTAAGATTTTGGGATTTATTACTACCTGAACTGTAATCAATAGATTCAGGAAAACCTGTTCTTATAAACAAATTGTTATCTCCTGAAGCAACTCCAATATCTTTATTGAATTTAATGGACTGAATATTTTTATATGTTTCGGTTTCCTGTTTTTCCCATGTTTCACCCAGATTGAATGAAACAATTATCTTTCCACTGTCACCGGAAACATAAACCGTTGATGAATCTTTTATACAAATGTCATTTAAGTTAGTGTTAATGCCAATGTTGATCCTATTCCAGGTTGAACCAATATTCGAGCTTCTCAAACACAATCCATTATGACCAACAAGATAAATATTATTCTTATTGTCGTAATTGATCTTATTAAAATAAAAATTACTATTTAACTGTATTTTCTTCCATGAATTTCCACTGTCGGTAGTTTTGAATATGCTGCCTGATGAGCCCGCAATAAAACCTGTTTGAGCATTCAAGAAATTAATCGTTTCAAGTGTGACGGTTGAATCTATTTGCTTTAATATTATTTGATCTGTAAAACTCGAAAATTTCCCAACCATTCCTTTATCAGCACAAAAGTAAATACTTCCATCGGATTTAAAACAAACATCATTCAACCTTCCGGTTGAATTAAATTGTTTTCTCTGCCACTGACTTCCACCATTGGAGGTAAAATATATTTTGCCGAAATTTCCTACAGCACATCCTACATTTCTATTCATGAATTTTATCGCATTAAGACCATCTTGTCCGGTATTTGTAACTTCAGTCCAACTCAAACCTTGGTTGCTACTTTGAAGAATAGAACCGGAACTTGTAACAGCTGAAACTTTTTGACTGTCTATAAAACAAACTTCATTTATGTCATTGTTACCGGAGAAATCCTCAACATCACATGATACCCAGCCGTTATAATAACGAATCGTAAGAAAATCATAGTCTGTTCCCTGTCCGACACTCCTTCCTGTTACATATACATTATTATTTCCATAAACAGATATAAATTTTCCTAAATCGTTATTAGCTCCTGTCCCATCATATCGTGCAGCCCATTCCTGATTACCTGTCGTTCCATTATATTTTATTGTTGCATAATCAAAATAAGAATCTGGATCTGGTGTGGCTCTACTTCTACCTGTTATGTAAACATTATTTAAATTGTCAACTGCAATCGCACTTGCATAATCTCTAGTATTTCCAAAATCATATTGTTTGCTCCAAATTATATTGCCGGAAGGATCTACTTAATTGTTATGTAATCGTAAGCGGATAACATGTTTGCATAACCGGTACATATCACATTGTTGTTTGCATCGGTTTTAACTGCTGCACAACTTGCATCTCTGCTGCTCAAACTATTTCCATAAAAATATCTGACCCAGCTTCTATTCCCGTTTGCGGGATTATATTTAATTACTATAAAAGTGTTTCTTGGATTTGCAGATTCAGATGGGTTTTCTTCTTCTACAGAAACCCCACCTACATAAACATTACCCTGGGAATCCAGATCTACCGAATAAGGACCATCGCTTGAATTTCCATTCCCATTATACCTGTTAGTCCATAAAAGATTACCGTTCAGATCATATTTTAGAGTTGTTATATCAAACATAGTTCCAGTACCTTCGCTTCCTCCTGTAACATATATATAACCATTTGGATCAATTATCATATCTTCAAGCAAATGTTCTTGAAAGGTGTTAAGTCCGTTATTATAACCTCTCGCCCATTGAAATGTCCCGCTGCTATTAAATTTAACCAATAAAAATTCAAATCCACCACCAGCTAATTCATTTGTTCCCCCTACATAAAAATTTCCCTGTGAGTCTATTTTAATTTTTTTTGATTCTTGACTTCGTAAGTTTCCATACTGATTTATAAATGAAAGCGAAAGACTGCTATTAAACTTGCTGTAAAGCATATTAAAATAATATCCTAATGCACCAGCATAAGTATCTCCTGCTAAAAAAATGTTATTTGAATTATCTATAGAAAGATCCCTTCCAATTTCTAAATTTGCACCATTATAATTCTGTATAATATTAATTGCAATATTGCCATTACATGAATAATATTTTATTACCGGACATTCATTATTTTGTGCCGCTGCATATTCACTTCTTCCGGTAATTACCGGATCACCCTGATTATTAAGTTTTAAAGCAAATGGTTCATCAACTCCGTATGGACCGACATATCTCTTAGTCCATGTTTGGTAGATTTGTGAGTAGAGTAGAGTAGAGTAGAAACTAAAATCAAAGAGAAAAAATACTGCTTTTTCATTTTTAAACCTCCTTAATTAAAAAATTTTGTAAGATTTTTTTTTAACTTACTCCTTCAGAATTCTTTTGTAATTCTAAAGTTGAAAAAACTTAAATTAAAACTGATAAGAAAACAATGCAGTTTTCTGTCACATTAGTTTTCTCAATTGGGGAAGGATTGCAATGAACATATTATCAATTGTTAACAGACTTCTGCAATTTTTTGGAACACCAACGCGGGCGGGGAAAAGTTTTAACTATACTGCTTCCATTTCATAATGAAGCAATAAAACATCCTTTGAATTGACAGGGTATGTTGTGATTGTTTCACCTTTTTTATTGCAAAATTCCACTTCAAAGTTTTCACTATCAAACAATTCTACTATTGTTCCTACCTGACCGGAGAGAAGATTCGCAGCAGGCAAATCTTCTAAAAGAGCGACAACATCGAGAAGTTTAAATTTCTTGTTCATACTTTTATAAATTTAATTTTTTATGTAACAACTTGTAAATCTTGGAAAGTCCTCATTGCTTCTAACAATCCATAAGCTTCTTACGGATGCAGAAAAATCCGATCGTCTTAAACTAAAATCAACAGAAAATCTCTTTCCGTATTTATCTGAAAAAGATTCTTTTGCTTCATTATTTTTTATTGCATCAAATAGTATTTCTCTAAATTCAATATAATCGTTTGAGGTAATACCAAGTTTACTTTCAAAGATAAAAGCTTTATGTTTTCCTACAGGATGGTCTTTATTTAAACAATAATCTCTCACCTTTTCTATTTCAATTATTGCTTTATCCTGATTAGGTAACTTCATTTTTTATTCTGTAAAATAGCAACTATACTTTTTGATACAATGCAAATTCTCTGTAAGGCATGATTAATCATGATTAACATGATTAAACGAGTTAAAACATGAAACCTCAAAATGTGAGACGTCGAACGATTCTGTCCCCCTGTGTCCCCACAGTTGAGATTTTCGGTTAATTTAATTATAAACTTTTGCGGAAGACACAGCGGGGACGGGCTGTCAATTATCAATTTTCAATGTTCAATTATCAATTTTTAATTATCATTTGCCGGCACAATCGTCATGATTACACTTTATAACCTCACATCATCACCAATCATCACCAGTAATCCATAAATTACATTGACATTTTTCCACATTAAAAGTATATTGAAAGCTGTTTATTTTAACCCTTTCAAAGACAAAAATTAATATTACGGAGTGAAATCTTGAAGAAAAATCTTTCTCGAATTATCATTACTATTGTAATGATCGCACTTTCTTTATACTTCCTTTACCCTACTTATCAGGATTATACTTTAAGCAAAGAATTAAGCCAACTGACAGGTCAGGACAGCATAAACTTTGTTGATCAGAATAATCAAAAGCTCATAAATGCCAGAGACAAACGCCTTAAGCTCGGACTTGATCTGAAGGGTGGTATGTATGTGGTAATGGATGTTGATGTAGTGAAGCTGCTTGAGGACATGGCAAAGAATAAAGACGAACAGCTAACGGGAATTCTTGCTGAAGTTAAAGAAAATTCCAAAAACAACGAAGAGCTAATACTTGAAACTTTTAAAATAAAGCTTCAGGAAAAAGGACTCAACCTGAAATCCTATTACGGTGAGCTAAGGGACAGCGATGTCGATGTTGAATCAAAGCTAAGTAAAGAAATTGATAACGCACTTGACAGAGCAGTAGAGATCGTGAGAAACAGAGTCGATCAGTACGGTGTAGCCGAGCCGCAAATACAAAAGATCGGCAACAGCCGTATCGTTGTAGAGCTTCCCGGTGTCAGTAATCCCGAGGAAGTCCGAAAGCTTCTTGAAGGAACAGCACTTCTTGAATTCAAGCTAGTTTACGACGCACAGTCAACTGTGAGAGTAATGGAAGCCATTAACAAGATCCTTGTTGGTGATACCACATCCATGACCGACACAACCTCAGCTTCAATTCCAAAAGATACATTGCTGAGAAAGACGGAATCTCTGACATCAACCGATTCCACTAAAAATTCATCAGCAAGCAAAAAAGACTCGCTGACAAAGAACAAGACAACCATTAGCAGCACTAAGGATTCGCTTAAGGAAAAGAAAAACATAGCAGAGAAAAAGGACACTGCTTCTAAGAATAAAAACGATACTTCTAAAAAAACAGATACTTCACTGACTTCTGCAGATACGAACATTTCTACAGATTCTGCTGATGATTCACAGTTAACAGAAGATGAGTTTAAGTCAAAATATCCTTTCTTTACATTGGTTTCTTTGAATCAGGAAAGCGGAACAGCAGACGGGTATGTAAAGGACAGTGACAAAGATAGAGTGCAAAGAATTTTAAACCGCGATGACATAAAGTCAATAATTCCTTCCGACATGCAGTTTGCATGGTCAAATAAAACTTTTGATGCAAGCGGAGAAAAGATCCACGTTCTTTATGCAGTTAAAAAGGATCCGGAATTAACAGGCAAAGTTATTACAGATGCCAGATCGAACATTGATCCTACGAGCAATACTCCGATGGTGTCAATGGAAATGGACAGTGAAGGTGCTTCAGACTGGGCACGAATTACAGGAGCTAACATTAACAAGAGAATTGCTATAGTTCTTGATAATGTAGTTTACTCTTCACCAGTGGTAAGAAATAAGATCACAGGTGGAAATTCACAGATTGAAGGTATGGCAAATGTACAGGAAGCGACTTTACTTGAGATCGTTTTAAAAGCGGGTGCTCTTCCTGCACCGGTAAAGATCATAGAGGAAAGATCCATAGGACCATCACTTGGAGAAGACTCCATACGTTCCGGTGTTATTTCTTCCATAGCTTCATTGTTTCTGATCGGTTTATTCATGATGTATTATTATCGCTTTGGCGGAACAGTTGCAGACGTTGCTCTTATAATAAATATGTTATTCATTTTTGGAGTGATGGCTTCACTTAAAGCAACACTTACATTACCCGGTATCGCAGGTTTGATATTGTCGATCGGTATGTCTGTTGATACAAACGTACTGATCTTTGAAAGAATTCGTGAAGAGCTTGGAGTGGGTAAACCTTTGAGAACTGCCGTCGAACTAGGTTACAAGAAAGCTTTTTCGGCTATTATAGATTCTCACTTAACTTCTATTATAACAGGAATAATATTGTATCAGTTTGGTAGCGGAGCAATACAAGGATTTGCTATAACTTTAATATTTGGTTTACTTGCTAATCTTTTCACAGCTATCGTAATTACACACTATATTTTTGATATCATGATCGAAAAAGGTAAAAAACTTTCTTTCGGTTGATAAACTATCTAATTAATTTTTAGCATTAAAATTATTTTTTATTAAGAATGAGAATTTTTGAGAACACAAATTATGATTTTTTAGGGAAACGTAAATCTCTCTATATTTTATCCACCGTAATAATCGTAATTGGATTTATCGTGCTGATTACATTTAAAAGCATACCGCTGGGGATTGATTTCATTGGCGGTACCGAACTTCAACTTCAGTTTCAAAAGGATGTAGAAGTTTCTCAGATAAGAGATGCTATGGATGAAGCAGGTTTTTCAGGCATGGAAATTAAAACGATGGGAAGCGACAAGGACATATTATTAAGAACACCTATGCAGGATGAAGGGCAGCTTGTTTCAGCTAAACTACTAACCAGCATCAAAGCTAAAATACCTGACAATAACTTTGAAGTATTGCGAAGTGATAAGGTCGGTCCGAAGATTGGAGCCGAGCTTAGAAGGAATGCACTCTTTGCATTATTGTTTTCGCTTATTGCAGTTCTGATTTATCTTGCGTTCAGATTTCAGGTTATTTTTGCAGTTGCATCCGTCATAGCTCTCTTTCATGATGTTATGATAACAATTGCTATCATTGCAATCGCGAATGCCGTTGTACCCGGTCTCAGATTAGAATTCAGTCAGTCAATGCTTGCAGCTTTTCTTACTCTTGTTGGTTTTTCATCTAATGATACCGTTGTTGTGTTTGACAGGATCAGAGAAAATGTTAAGCTTTACAAAAATGAAAATATTTTTCCGGTTATGAATAGAAGTATCAATGACACACTGAGCAGAACCTTAATTACTAACGGAACCGTTTTTGTTACTGTCATCGTCTTATTTATATTTGGCGGTGAAGTAAACAGAAGCTTTGCTTTTGCTTTCGGAATTGGAATTATTACAGGAACATATTCGTCAGTATTTGTCGCGAGCGCCATTGTTGTTGACTGGAAGCTCAGGACAACTGAAACTCTCAGATCAACAAATACAACTAAACCAAGCAGCATCTCAACACCAAAAGTAAAAAAAGTAAATGCCTGATATCGTTAAAAAATATGTCGGGGAAGGAATTGAAAAGACTGCGATCATTGATGTTGATGAAAATATGGTCGGGCTCAATCAGTTTAATACTCTGAGTAAATTTGTCACCGAAGAAATGGATAACGGGATCAAATCTTTTACACTCGATTTTTCAAAATTGAATACTGTGAATAGTTCAGGACTCGGGATCTTAATAAGCTGTCTTAAGAAGATCAAAGATTCCGGAGGAAAGCTGAATATTATCAACGCAAACGAAAAGATCCTTAATATTTTCAAACTGACAAAGCTTAATAATGTCTTTGAATTCGGAACATCTTCATAAGAGCTTAAATTAAATTTTATAAAAAATAAATCTTCACATTGGTATTATACCGATTGAAGATTTTTTTATGTCAATTATTACCACAAAAAAATGAATAATAGCATTTCAGTTTTAGTAGGTCTGCAATGGGGAGATGAAGGCAAAGGCAGAATGGTGGATTACCTTGCGCAGAATGTTGATATCGTCGCGCGCTATCAGGGAGGCAACAATGCCGGACATACAGTTGTCAATGAATTCGGTACATTCAAACTACATCTTATCCCTTCCGGAATATTCAACAGTAAGGTAACGAACATTCTCGGACCGGGAATGGTAGTTGATATCGAAGCTCTTGTTGAAGAAATGGAAGAGCTTGAAAAATCTGGGATCAGTACAAAAAATCTCAGGATATCTGACAGGGCAACTATTACTTTTCCGTTTCACCGTCTTGAGGATAATCTCGAAGAGGAGAGACTCGGAGGCGAAGCATTCGGTTCAACTAGAAGAGGAATTGCTTATGCATACGGAGAACGCTATCAGAAAAAGAGCATTCAGATCGGTGAATTATTTTATCCGGATGATATCAAAAAAAGAGTGACGGATCTTGTGAACTGGAAAAATCTGCTTTTCAAAAATGTTTATAAAAGTGATCAGGAAGTAAGTGTTGAAGAAACATTGAAGTGGGTTAATAAATACGGAGATAAGATCAAGCATCTGATCTGCGATACTACTAAGCTAATGGAAGAAGCCGCGGCGAACGGAAAGAAGATCATGTTCGAGGCTCAGCTTGGATCACTCAGAGATATTTATTTCGGAATTTATCCGTATACAACTTCCTCATGTACTCTTGCTCATTATGCGCCGGTTGGCGGCGGACTGTTTAACAAAAAGATTGATAAGATAATCGGCGTAATGAAAGCTTTCTCAACGTGTGTGGGAAGCGGACCATTCGTGACTGAAATGCCGGAGGATGAAGCCAGCCAGCTTCGTGAGACCGCTTTTGAATACGGAGCAGCTACAGGCAGACCGAGACGCATCGGACACTTTGATGCTGTAGCGACAAGATACGGTGCAAAAGTCCAGGGTGTCGATGAGATCGCGGTTACCAAAGTCGACAGCTTATCAGGATTAAAAAAATTATTAATCTGTACCAAATACACAATTAACGGAAAGACCACAACTGATTTTCCTCTTACTCCCGCACTTGAAATTGCGAAGCCGGAATACATTGAAATGGAAGGATGGAGCGAGGACATTTCAAAATGCAGAAAATTCAATGAGCTGCCCGAAGCCGCGCAGGAATACATAAACAAGATTGAAGAGCTTATCGGCTATAAGATCAGATATGTTTCAGTCGGACCTGAAAGAGAAAGTCTGATCGAAAAGTAATTAATATTCAATGAACGGGTTTGTAAGACCTTTGCCCTTAATTGTAAATCACCTTCACCAAAAGCTAACTCCGCCGTCATTCCGTTTCTTTAACGGAGCTCACAAACTACTGTCATTTGCATTTAAAAATTAGATTGTATTGAGTAAATTCACTATTACTATCACAATTTTATGAATACTATCCCCGAAAATTTCCTTAACCCGGATTTTGGTTATACTTATAAAGATCTTTATGATCCGTTAAAGCTGAAGTCGCTTGCCGGTGACTTTTATAAATACTTTGAACAGAAAGATAAAAGTAAGTATGATAGTTTTAGGAAATATGAATCTTCACGCGGCGAAGGATTGACCGATTTACAGGTTTCAAATATTCTCATTGATGCTTCTTATATACTTTCAGACTTCATTGTTGAACTGTTCCGGCTTGAGAATGAGCATGCCAAGTTCATTGAGGAAGTAGAGTATGACAGAGATATATTCAATTTCAAAAAAGATTTTGTTCAGCGGAGAGTCTATAAAAAATTTAAGAAAGATGATCTCGCGCTGCTTAACTGGAATGAATTAAATGACTTTGTGAGTAAGATCAAAAGCCCGGCATTTGAAAACTTTGATTTTCAAAAAGATGAAGAGAAGTATACTGCTAAGATGATCCTTGAACTTGTGGAGATCGAGAAAAATTACCGATGGTTTTTTGAGGGTGATAAGTTTGCTCCTGAGGACTTTACAATTCCGGAAGAGATAAAAGTGCGCGCAAATGAGATATTATCTTCGCTTAAATCTAGTGCGGCTTTTAAAATTCAAATACCCAATGATGAGTTAAGTGATCTGAATCACTTAAAATATATTATCACTGAACTTGAAAAATGGGTATTTGTAAAAAAATATACTGATGCTGCAGCACACAAATGGGTGTCATACTTTGAGCCGCATAAGCTTGATTATTCACATCTTGTAAAGTATGAGCTTCCGGATAATAATTTTACAGAGCTTATGCAGGCGCCTGCAGACAAGCTTAGACCGCGATTTGGTTTTAAACTGACTGATGAAAGAATGGATAAGAGAGAGATCCTGAATCAGGTGGATTACTGTATGTATTGTCATGACAGGGATAAAGATTCATGTTCCAAAGGTCTGACAGACAGGTTCGGAAGTATTAAAACAAATCCTCTTGGCATAGAGCTCAACGGATGTCCGCTTAATGAAAAGATCTCTGAGATGCATTTTGTAAGGAAGCACGGATTTCCGATAGCATCACTCGCTCTTGTTATTATTGATAATCCGAATCTTCCCGGCACAGGACACCGCATCTGTAATGACTGCATGAAGGGCTGCATATTCCAGACACAGGAGCCGGTTAACATACCGCAAATTGAAACAAGTCTTCTTACTGATATTTTCAAACTGCCATACGGGTATGAAATTTATTCGCTCCTTACAAGATGGAATCCTTTAAACATAAAGAGACCGTACGCGTTACCTTACAACGGCAAAAATATTATGGTTGTAGGAATGGGACCTGCAGGGTATACGCTGTCGCATTATCTACTTAATGAAGGTTTCGGAGTTGTGGGAATTGATGCGTTGAAGATAGAGAAAATTCATCCTGCGTATACAGGGGAGAAAGCTAATGACGCTGACTCTGACTTTCCAAAGCCGGTAAAATATTTTTATGAAGAAATTGAAGAGGAGCTTGATGAAAGAATATTGCAGGGATTCGGAGGAGTTTCTGAATATGGAATAACTGTCAGGTGGGATAAAAATTTTTTAACTGCAATTTACATCAACATTGCAAGAAGAAAAAATTTCAGATTGTATGACGGAGTGAGATTCGGCGGTACATTAACAATTGATGATATATGGCAGCGGGGATTTCATCACATTGCAATTGCCACCGGAGCGGGCAAGCCGACCATTATTAACATGAAGAATAATCTTATCCGCGGAATAAGAAAAGCTTCGGATTTTCTTATGGCTCTGCAACTGACGGGTGCTGCAAAGGAAAATAATCTCGCCAATCTGCAGGTTCAGTTGCCGGCGGTTATTATTGGCGGCGGCTTAACAGCAATAGACGCAGCAACTGAATTACTCGCCTATTATCCTGTTCAGGTTTTGAAAGTCCTTGATAAATATGAAGGAATAATTTCCGAAGGAAAGGCAGATGAATTTACCGGCTCGCTTACTGAAGAAGAGAAAAATATTTTCGGTGATTACATTGAGCATGCCAAGGAGATTAAGAATGAGATCGAGAAATCAAAGACGGAAAAAAGAAAGCCGGACCTAATTTCACTCTTAAGAAAATGGGGAGGCGTAACTATCGCCTACAGAAAGCGGCTTGTTGAATCCCCTGCCTACCGTCTGAATCACGAGGAGGTGATCGAAGCGCTTGATGAAGGCATACGATTCGCTGAGAACATCGTTCCTGTCGAAGCTGTCTCAAATAAATACGGAGCAGTCGATGAAATAAAATTTGAAGTTCAGAAAATGTTTACCGATCCGGATAATAATTCTATAAGGTTCAAACCCTCAGGAGAGTTTAAATTTATAAAAGCAAAGTCGGTAATGGTAGCAGCGGGAACATCACCCAACATTATTTACGAAAAAGAATTTCCGGGAACATTTGAGCTTGACGACAAAAATTATTTCTTTAAGCCGTTTGAAATTACCAATGATGTCTATGGAGCTCCGGCTTTAAATCCGGTTGATATTAAGAATGCAGGATTTTTTACTTCATACAATAAGGAAGGAAAGTTTATTTCCTTTTATGGAGATAATCATCCTAAGTATGCAGGCAATGTAGTGAAGGCAATGGCGTCGGCAAAAGACGGCTATGAGAAAGTTGCAGAAATATTTTCTAAAGACATTTCAAATTTAAATAATGATCCTGAAGCTGTATCTCAGAGAGAAAAAGTTTTTGATGAACTGATATTGAATCTTGATAATGAATTGATTGCCACTGTCGAAGAAGTCGTAAGACTTACACCAACAATAGTAGAGGTCATTGTAAGAGCTCCGCTTGCAGCCAGGAAATTTAATCCGGGACAATTTTACCGCCTTCAGAATTACGAGACAACTGCGAAACAGATCAACAGGAAAGCCCTTACGATGGAAGGACTTGCTATGACCGGCGCATGGACAGATTTTGAAAAAGGTCTGCTGTCAATGATCGTGCTTGAAATGGGTGTATCATCCCGGCTCATAGCTGATCTGCAAAAAGGCGAACGAGTTGTAGTGATGGGTCCAACCGGGACACCGACTGAAATTCCGGAGAACGAAACAGTTCTTCTTGCAGGAGGAGGGTTGGGTAATGCTGTGTTATTTTCCATTGCTGAAGCATTGAAAAAGAAAAATAATAAAGTGATTTATTTTGCGGGTTATAAAAATTCTGCTGATGTTTATAAAATGAATGAAGTAGAAAAAGGAACTGATCAGGTTATCTGGAGCAATGATCGGGGAGACAAGATCATCCCGGGCAGAGAGCAGGATCTGACTTTTACCGGTAACATAATTGAGGCAATGAAGGCATATTCGGATGGATCATTTACTAATGAGATCGTTGATTTCAAAGATATAGACAGGATAATCGCTATCGGAAGCGACCGGATGATGAACGCTGTAAAGATTGCCCGGCATACAATTTTCAAGGATAAGCTGAAGGATCATATAGCAATAGGAAGCATTAACTCCTCAATGCAGTGTATGATGAAAGAGATCTGTGCACAGTGTCTGCAGAAACATGTCGACCCTCTCACAGGTGAAGAGAGCTTTGTTTTCTCATGTTTCAATCAGGATCAGTTGCTTGATAAGGTTGATTTCGAAAATCTGATTGAAAGGTTAAAAACTAATTCGGTGCTGGAGAAGCTTGGTAATTTTTATTTGAGCCATTTGTTTGCGGCAAAACATTCTTAAGGGATTATAAAGTGATTTATAAAATTAAAGTAAGATTAATTGACAAAGCATAATTCTACAAACAGATTTTCGAACCGTGTCGAAAATTATGTTAAATACCGTCCGCATTATCCGAAGGATGTAATCAGTTTCCTCAAAGCCAATTGCGATCTCACACCTTCAAGTATCATTGCTGATATTGGTTCAGGGACAGGGATTTCAAGTGAAATTTTCCTTGAGAACGCAAACAAGATCTACGCAATTGAGCCTAATATGGAAATGAGAGCAGCCGCGGAAAACATCTTTTCAGGAAATGAAAATTTCATTAGCATAAATGCTGCTGCCGAAGACACAACCTTACAAAGCGACAGTGTTGATTTTATAATTGCAGGGCAGGCATTTCACTGGTTTGACAGACCCAAAAGCAAGATCGAATTTAACAGGATCCTGCGAAATGACGGATACTGCGTTTTGATATGGAATGAGAAAACTCCTTCGAGCGAATTTATGGAATCGTATGAAAAGCTTATCAGGGATTACGGAACAGATTATGAGAAGATCAATCATGAAAATATTGATGATGAGATCATTGCTGAATTTTATTCTCCCGGAACAGTTCAGTTGAAAACGTTTGAGCACACTCATCCGCTTGATTATAGCAGTCTTGAAGGCAGACTGCTTTCCTCTTCTTACATTCCGCTGGAAGGTGAACGGTATGACTCAATGATAAGTGATTTGAAAAAGATGTTTGATAAAAATAATAAAGAGGGCTTTGTTAATATGGAATATGAAACACGTGTCTATTATGGTAATTTAGAATAAGATTCAACCGATCATCTCCGATCTCAGAAACTTATGTTTGAGTAATAATTAGAGCAGCATTGATAAGCTATTCATTTTCAGAAAGACGTTCTGCCCTGTCGGCAGTTTTTAGCTTATCGATTATGTCATCAAGATCGCCTTCCATAACTTCTGACAAATTATATAATGTAAGACCGATCCTGTGGTCAGTGAGCCGGTTCTGAGGAAAATTATAAGTTCTTATCTTATCACTTCTGTCCCCTGATTTCACCATCAACTTTCTTTGAGATGTAAGTTCCTGATCACGTTTTTTGAGTGCATGTTCATAAAGACGAGAGCGCAGAACTTTCATCGCCTTCATTTTATTTTTTATCTGTGAGCGTTCATCCTGACACTGGACAACGGTGTTAGTCGGAAGGTGAGTAATGCGGATTGCAGTTTCAACTTTATTTACGTTCTGACCGCCTGCACCGCCCGAGCGGAAAACATCGATCTTCAGATCTTTATCATCAATTACAACATCAACATCTTCGGCTTCCGGAAAAACGGCAACGGATGCCGCGGATGTATGAACTCTGCCGTTTGCTTCCGTCTTAGGGACTCTCTGAACCCTGTGCACTCCGCTTTCATATTTCAGATCACCATAAATATTTTTACCACTGATGTTCAGCACAACTTCTTTCACACCTCCGGGTATAGAAGACTCATTAAAATCAATCATTTCTACTTTCCATCTTTTTGTTTCAAAATACCTTGAATACATTCTGTACAAATCCGCTGCAAATAATGCTGCCTCTTCACCGCCTGTCCCGGAACGTATCTCCACTATTGCATTCTTTTCGTCTTCCGGATCTTTAGGAACAAGATGCTCCTTAATTTCTTTTTCTATTTCCTCAAGTTTATTTTCAAGGATCTCTTGTTCAGACTTTGCCATTTCTTTCAGATCACTGTCATTGGTTTCAAACAAAAGCTTTCTGTTCTCATCAATATCAACTTTTACTTTAAGATAGACATCATAAGCTTTTACAATATCCTCAAGGTCGGAATACTCCTTCGATAACTTTCTGAATTCGTCCTGATTGCTCGTAATATCCGGAGCTGAAAGCAGCTCAGCGATCTCATGATAACGTGATTTTACTTTTTCTAATTTTTCGAACATATCTCTCTTAAGTTGAAAGTTAAAAGTTAAAAGTTAAAAGTTAAAAGTTAAAAGTTGAAAGTTAAAAGTTAAAAGTTGAAAGTTGAAAGTTGAAAGTTAAAAGTTAAAAGTTGAAAGTTAAAAGTTGAAAGTTAAAAGTTAAAAGTTGATAGTGTGTAAAGTGTGTAAAGTGTGTAGAGTGTGTAAAGTTGAAAGTTTCTTAAATTTAAAGTTAATTTATAGTATACTTGTTATTCTTTTTTCTTTTAACTTTTTACTTTCAACTGATCAGTATATTTCCTTTTCCTGTAAAAAATTCTTAACTGATTCTTTCCCGATATTGTTTAAGGTAATGATACCGAATACAAAGCTGACGATGTTGCCGCTTAATATCGTAACGATCTGAAAGATGGAGGCAGTTTGAACAGTGCTGAATGTTCCTTTTTGATTTAAGTTGTTAAGCTTATTATAAGCAATAAAATCCATAATGCAGCTTACAATATTAATAACAGGAAGAAATCCCATAAGGCATCCTGCACCGCAGGTCGCGATTCCGCCGATCACAGTTGTAGTTCCCCATCCCAGGAAGCCAAGTATGTTTAATATTCCGGAGACAAGAAAAAAGGTTTTTGCAGTTTGTAATTCTGTAGGCATAGTTTTTCGTTTATTTATAAATGCATACGTTTCATTAATGGATTTGTTTGAATTGTATTTAAATAAAAAAGCAATCAACTCTGACGAGAAGATTGCTTCACATATATAAAATTATTATATCTACTTTACGAGATTGAACTTTTCTGCCCATTGCCCAATAACAGGTAACGGCTTTACTTCGCCATTGGAAGCATTCATAATTCCCATTATCAAAAGTATCAGCCAAGGAATATACAGCACAAGTCCTATACCGCATGTTACCGTTCCTATAATTCCCGCTGCAATATTCAATAAAAAAAGCACTATTGATTGTTCGGTATGAAACATGACAAATTTATTTTTTCTCATGTCATCCATGAGAAGCGGAATGAAAAATACCAGATAGGAAACGATCGCCATGGTTTTTCCCTGCTGGATTTCTTCGGGTGTAATGTTAAGACTTCTTGTAGATTCGGTCATTCAATATTCTCCTTTCAGGTGAATAAATAAAATTAAGATAAGCAAAATGCTGAAAAATTAACTATCTGAAAATTGCTTTAATACTTCCCCAGGTACTTCTTATTCCTGAAACTGTATGAGAAACTGTGATATGATTTGTATAAGTAAAGTTGCCATTTCCTTCGACACATTTCAAACGATAAAAGTATATCGCGCTTGTTCTGCCGTTACCTATGTCAACTGAGTTATCCTGAAAAGAATAGTAAGAATTGTTTCCTGTTGCGGTTTTGTTGTCTATGTAAATAAAATTATCGGGGGTATCTGCGCTTCTTTCAATTTCAAATTTCGATGTTCCGCCTTCTTCACTTGTCTTCCATTCAACCAATACTCCGCTTGCATTGTCACGCGCAACAAAGTATTGAAGTGTAACCGCTCCATATAACAATCCTGTTATCAAAAGCAGCAAAGCGGCTAATATATTTCGATTGATCATTTTCATTTGTGAGTTAATATATAACCATTAATAAAAAATAACAAGTATTTTAATCATATATCAAAATATTTCGAATTTTTCCGTAAATCATTTAACCGGGGTTTCAGATATCGCTTTCTTTCTGCCGGATGCATATCCGAAAATTCCCGCGATCAATATTAAACCAAGAAATATATTGGCGGCTATGCTTAGAGTTTTTCCTGAATAATATGAAGCAGGCTCATACCGGAATTCAACTTTATGATTTCCTTTCGGGACAATTAAGGAACGAAGGAAATAATCCGTCTTATAAAACTCTGTTTCCTTGCCGTCGATATACGCCTTCCATCCGAAAGGAAGATAGATATCACTGAAGACAAGCAGATTATTTCCGCTTGCATTGACATCATATTCAAGACTGTGAATATCGCCTTTTATTAATTTTACATTTGCCAGTGAATCCGGCTTTTCTATTTTTTGATTAATGTCTTTTTCCAGATAAGCTATTTTACGGGGATCAAAATTCATATCACGGATACTGTTGAGTATTGTAATATCTTTTTCAACTTTATATTCATCACTAAAGAAAGCCATCGGAATAAAATTTTTATTCTCGTAAACCGATCTCGTTCCTTTAAATACCTGAACAAAGGAAGTATCCGTGATTGGTTTTTCTGAGATAATATACTTTACTCCTCCAAGTGTCAGCAGTAGCGGATTCTCACCACCGGCAATATCAACTGCATCCTGGTAAATTCTAATCTTTGCTCCGTGATATCCATTGAAAGCATGAAGCCGGTAATATGCCATTGTGTTGCTCGTTGACAATCTGCCTCCGTTAAACTCTGCAACGCGATAGGTATAAGTATCAGGATTTGTTTTAAGTATCCAGTTTGTATAATCTGTTTCAGCAAACTCATTTGACTGCTCACCAGGATTATCCCAGTGTAGGGTCTTAAAGTCAACATTCCATAAGTCGATGACTGCTATCAGTATTGTCCCGGCAAGAAACAGCTTAAGTGAAAGTTTGCTTGTTGAATACATATAGGCAAGTCCGATTACAAGCAGTATAAAAAAAGCATGCAGTCGCAGATCGCTGATAATATTTTCGTATGCAACAGTTGAGATCTGTTTTGTATACTGACTGATCTGTTGGGCATTTGCACCCTGCGACTTTAGCTTCTCGACCAGCGGGCTTGTCGCAATTGATGAAGAGTATGAATCCTGAAAACCAACAAATGAAATTATAAGCATTAAACCTGCAATGCCAAAAAAGACGTAACACATTTTTTTAAATCTTTCGGCATTAGCCCTGTCCTTAACAACCTCAATTATTGTTTTCAAGCCAAAGCCCGCGAGGATCACAACTGCAATATTCATAAAATGATGGATCATTACCGGAGCACGGAAACTGCTGAAGTATGGAAAGTAATTGAAGAACAGGTCATACAGCACTGAAAAGTTTCTTCCAAAAGAAAGTAAAAGAAATATAAAAGATATGACTGTCATTGCCTGGACAACAGGGTTTTTTCTGAAGTTATAGAATATTCCTATAATGCATAAGACAAGAGTGATGACACCAAAATACATTGGATTGGTTGTAAAGGGCATTTGTCCCCAGTAAAGATTTGCCTTTTGACCCTGCACCTCCACGTCGCCAAAACCATAATAGTACGGAAGAAGAAACGTGATCACTTCACCCGGACTGAAGGACCAGTTGGTTGCATATTCATAATCCAATGGTGCGTCATTGGTAACTTTCGGGTCGATCTTTGATTCGATGCTCGCTTCGCCTCTCATTGAATACTTGTTATACTCTTTCATGGTCATAAGAACATCGGCATTCATCGCAACAGCAATAACGGCGGCGGCAAGGAAAAATATTCCAGTCTTGACAGCTCCTGAAATATTAACTTTCTTTAAGAGCCTGAAGATCAAAAGATAAAGAAGATAGATACCGATCATAAGATAAGAATAAAATATCATCTGAATATGATTCGAGTTGAGCTGGAAATGAAGAAGAATTGCAAGGAATGCAAAGCTGAGTAAGTTTGAAAAAGAGAACATTGGTTTTCTTTCATCGTCAAAAGCATCAAGAAGCTTATCGATCATAAGAAGGATTAGAGGAAAGAATGCAAGAGCTAATACTTTTGTATTATGCCCGACAACTATTCTCTGGATGAAGTCAGTCGCGAAGGTAGCTGCAAACGCGCAGTAGAGTGCGATCAGTTTAGTTTTGAATTTATAATTTGCATAAAAGTAAAATCCGATTCCAAAGATCACGTAATACATTACAATTGGAAGAACAGTGTTCGAGCCTGAATTGGTTATAAAGCCATAGATACTGTCCCATACAAAATAAAATAAATTATAAACCCTTGGTGTGTAGCTTATCAGGGGAAAGTTTGGCATTCCCATGAAAATGTAAGGAACCCATAGCGGAAAGATGCCTGCTTCCTTTGCATCATCCAGAAATGTTCTAAAACTTTCCGAAGCAAGATTATCACTCGTTGCAAAAATTTTTCCTTCGAATATCCCGTCTTTAAAAAAGATAAGCACTGCAAGAATGATCAGCCCGATATAAATATAATTCTCATATTTCAAAAAGGAGCCGGTATCACTACCAGAAATCTTCCGGTTCTGGGGATTAACATTCGTCCGTATGGGTTTTGCCGGAGCCTTTGATTTAGCCATTTAATTTGTATAGTGTTAAAAATTTTTGTTAAAATAATTTAAAACGATTTAATAATCTAAGTATTAATTATTTTATCACCGGAAATAATCCGGGCAAGTTCTTTGCTCTGGTTTCGCCGCGAATACTTTTTATACTTCTCATTTTGAATATCCAGACTCGCGTTTTTCTTCCATGCTTTAATAAGATCGTCTAAATATTCTTCAAGCCGGGCAGAGGCATTACGGTCAAATGTTTTTCCTGCTTCGCATTCATTTATGATCTGTGCCGCATCACCGTCTTCGGGTCCAATGCAGATCACAGATTTCTTAGCCGCAAGATATTCAAATAATTTACCGGTCAGGATCCCTTTATCATTTTTAATATCAGGAATGACAAGCAGGAGCGCAGTGCTCTCAAGAAGGTATTCGGTAACTTTCTCGTGAGTAACTGTCGGAATTAAATCAAGATTATTCTTCAGACCAATATTTTCGATGTAATGAATTACTGAAGCCGCAGGATTCCCTACGAACCTGATAATGAATTTCACCTCAGGATATTTTTGAACTTTCGTCTTTAATACATCAAAAAAAATATTCGGGTTGTAACTGTCAGCCATTGTTCCGGTGTAAGAGATAATGAACTCGTTTTGCCGCTTTGATTTAATTTTAAAATCATCCTCATCATAGCCGTTTGGTATAACTATGATCTTCGAGGGATCGATCAAATCCGACTTCAGTACGAAAAGCTCTTTAAGGGATTTGCTGACGGTAACAATGTGGTCAGCATTTTCGAGGACTTCCCTTTCAAATTTTAAATCAAGTTTTTTTGCAAAGGCGGTGTGGTGGAATTCATTATAATAATAAATATCAGTCCAGGGATCTCTGAGATCGGCGGTCCATTTTATGTTAAATTTCTTTTTTAATTTTAAACCAACAAGATGCGCAGAATGAGGAGGGCTGGTCGTTAACACAGTATGAATATTCTCTTTCTCTATCAGCTCAATACTTTTCCTCAAAGCATGCTTTATCCATCCTCTTCTCCCATCCGGAATAAAAAAATTTCCTCTGACAAATCTTGAAAACTTCTGGAACATCGAAGGGTTTGATTCATTTGAAAAACCCGTTGGAATGCTTTTCTTCCCTAAAAATTTTGAATATAATTCATAAGGTTCAAAAGTACCTGTCGTGAAAACTTTTGCTTCCGAAGGAATGTCATTTATCAGAGTCTCGTCATATACAGGATAGCTGGCTTTACCGGGATCAACTGTGACAACATAAGGTGTAATACCGAATTGCGGTAAATATTTGACGAACTTCAGAATCCTCTGAACCCCGGCACCACCGCTCGGCGGCCAGTAATATGTTATGACCAAAACTTTTTTCACGCTGATATTAAAAAGATTTTCATTTTACTAAGAGATAAAATTCACTTATCCATACTCCTGCCATGAATAAGTTTGCACAACCTGCCAAAACTTTTTTTGGCAATGAAATAGTTTTAAAAATGTCTTTGTGTTCGATAAGAAATTTCACCGTTCCCAGAATAAAGAACGGAATTAATACATAGTGATATCTTGCAAGACCAACAAAAAGAAAAATTGTTAACAGCCACATCAGAATGAAACCGTAAAAGAAGAAATATTTTTTTTTGAAAGCAGCTATACCCCACGTTCCAAAAAGCATTATAAAAAAATACGGCAGATTTACAGAAAGGATCAAAAGCAGATTTGCTTTTTTGTATACCTGAGTAGATGTTTCACCATTCAAAGGTTCAGAGAAATAGATCACAGCCATTCGTTCACTTGAAAAAAGATAGCCAAGTTTTTTTATTCCAAGCAACATATACTTACCGGGATTATCCAGTGCATAATTCAAACCAAGCTTAAAATATCCATTGTTCTTTTCCGCTTCACTGCCGGAATTAACAGGGAGAGTACTTACAAGGTCACCATAGTATGTTCCGGTAGAATTTTCATTGCTGCCTGCCCAGAAATTTACTCCTGCCGTAGTCCCAAGTGAGTACGTTCCGATCTCAATTTTATTTCTGATGCTCCATGGTGCTGTAACGATGATAAACCCCGTTAAAAAAATAACTGTGTTAAAAACTGAAGCTCTCAGGATTCTTTTTCCGGACAAATCCTCCCGAAAGAATAGAAGATACAACGGGATTAAGATCACTGAAGCGATATATGCTGTCCTGATCAAAACGGCGTAACCAAAAAGAATGCCCGTAAAAAAAATTAATGCTTTTCTCTGATCAAAGTTTTTCTTCAGTACCAGATAAAAGATCAGAATTGAAAAAAATCCGAATAGTGTCTCCGACAAAACTGCCTGGCTGAATATTATATTCGAAGGAAAAAAGGAAAAGAGAATTAAGGAAAGGAATGAACCTGAAACACTGAAAAAATTTTTGCTTATACCATAAAAGTAATAACCGGTTACAACTTCAAGAAGTGACTGAATCAATTTGACATAAAACTGACCTTCACCAAACAGGAAATATATTCCCGATAAAAAAAACGGATAGCCGGGACCAACATAGGCGGTGGGATGTCCATCAAGTGAATATTTTCCGTTAAGCAGATCCATGCCAAGAGCCTGATAATCACTGCTGTCAGACCTTAAAGGAGCCTGAATAAAGAATGCAAGAATTAATCTTATTAAAAAAGAAACCAGTAATATGAAAAAGAGTAATTTTTTTTCATTATGAGTTGCAAAAAATATACTATCATTTTTTTGCGTCATGTTTCATTTCAATATTTTTTTTCATTTCCTCTGATATCTGAATGGAATTCCCATCGTTAAATTTTTCCAGCTCCGTTATGATTCTATGTTGTCTTTCTTCAGTATGGTTTTGAGAAATTTTTTTCTTTCCTTCGATCTTCCCTATTTCAATTTTAAATCCAACTATACCTCTGATAAGACCTTCAAAATACGCAGGTTTCAGATCATCAACGTTATAAAGGCTGTTTTCACCTTCAAAATATTTAACAACGTCCTTAATGATCTCCAGCTTACTTTCCCTGTCTTCAAGAATTTTTATTTTACCGTAAACATGCACCGAAAGATAATTCCAGGTTGGGACGGACTGATTTGACTCATACCATGAAGAAGAAATATATTTATGTGCGCCGGAAAAGATCACAAGAACTTCTTCATCAGGATCTTTCCATTGCTCATTTGCTTTTGCGACATGTCCGTAGAGGTATCCCTGCTCACCTTCACCTGATCTTAGAAGCAAAGGCAGATGTGTTGCATTGATCTTTCCTCCATTATTGGTGATCAGAATTGCAAAACTATTTTTATGAATAAATTCAAAGATCTCCTCATGGTCTTTCATTTTATAATGTTCAGGAGTATACATTTTAACTGAGGTTATATGAATCGGTTTTTAAAAATTATTTCTCTGCGACTAAAATAATTCCTGTTCCTTCCTTATTATAAGTATGAACATCAAGACACATTAATATGAGGACAAACCAAAGCGTGAACAAATAGTACAAAGGAAGTAAAAGAATAAAAACTTTTGATGCTCCTGCTATGAGTATGGGATACTTGATTCCAAACCTCCAGGATATCGTTCCGAATTTTCCGTAAGAATAGTCGAAGCTTAATACCTTCATTCCGGCGCGGTTTATTTTGGCTGTAATATCTTCCTTTGAATATCCGTTACGCGCATGTTCCTCTATAAAGCTTTCGTCACTCTCATCATCAGCGTCGCTTCCACCTAAGTTTGAAGGAGTATTAACAAGCAGCTTGCCGCCCTTCTTCAACGCCTTAAAGAAATTCCGAAAGACAAGCTCATCTTCGTGAATGTGTTCCATTACATCAACGCAAAGTATGAAATCAAATTCATCACGGTAATCCATAGTAGTAAGATCTGCAATTTCAAATTTAACGTTATTGTATCCGCACGAAGTAAAAAATTTTTTACAATCCGCGATCTGCTCTTCCTTAACATCCACCGCAAGAATTTTTGATTCCGGAAATCTCTTTGCCAGAAAATAAGTGTATTGTCCAAACCCCATGCCCGCGTCCATGATATCCATTTTGATACCGGCAGGATACAGCTCTTTAATTTTTTTTCGTACATGCCATGATCTGAGGAACATCAGATCCAGAAGCGAGTAAAAAATTTTCCTGAGAAAATTATTATCAGATATCGCATTACCAAATACTTTTTTTATTGGATCATACTTCATTCAATAACAAATTATAAATTATGAATAATTAATATTGCAGCCTTAACCTGAAGTGACAAGCTTTTGAATTTCATCAGTAAAAATTTCCCATGAATATTTTTTCTTTTCTTCAGCCGCCTTCTCTGAAAATTTTTCCTCCAGACCTTCACTGTAAAATTTTACCACTGCATTGGCAATTGCTTCCGGGGATTCCGGCGCGACAACAAAACCCGTTTCATTATTGATCACGATCTCTCCTAACCCCCCGACATCAGTAGCGATGACAGGCTTATCATAGTAGTAAGCAATCTGCGTAATGCCACTTTGTGTTGCATCAATGTAAGGCAAAACAAGCATATCGGCTGCACAGAAAAAATATTTAACCTTTTCATCGGGTACAAAATCAGAAACTACCGCAATTTCGTTTTCAAGATTCAGCTTCTTAATTTGCTCGAGATATTTGCTTTCATTCTCATAAAATTCTCCGACTATCAGCAATTTCACTTTAATCTTTTTAAGGATATCAGGCATTGCATCGATGAGATAATTCAATCCCTTATATTTCCTGATATACCCGAAGAACAAAATCACTTTTTCATTTACGACATCAATCTTGAATTCTTCAAGGAGATATTTTTTTGCAGCAGACTTGTCTACTTTCTCACCGAAAATATTGTAAACCGGGTGAGGTATAAGCTTATAAGGTTTGTCTTTATTAAATTTTTTGAGATCTTCTTCAACAATTTTCGACATTACAATAAAAAAATCAGCCTGTGAAAATAAGAGCTTAGTAAAAAACTTATCACCAAATCTTTTTTCATGAGGGATAACATTATCACAGATGAACATTACTTTTGCAGATGAAATTTTTTTGGCAATGAAGGATATAACAGTAAAGCATGGCGCAAAAAACGGAAGCCAGTACTTGAAGATCACAAGATCCGGTTTTTCTTTTGCAATTTTTACACCCGTCGTAATCCAGTTAAAGGGATTTATAGAATCCACCGAAACTTCATTCTTGACGGCAGGTATAGTGATGGTTGGCTTACCCTGCTCATACTGGGTCTTTCCCGGAAAAAGAAATTCCGGATATTGTCTTTTAAATGAATATATTTTAACATCGTTTTTGCCTGAGAAATATTTATACAAAAGAGCATTATACTGTGCAATACCGCCGCGCATAGGATAGGCAGTTCCGATTAATATTATCTTCATCTTATTTTGTAATATCCAATTCCTTCAGACAGGCTTCATAAATATCTTCCGGCATTAAATAGTCCATGCATCTGTATTCTTTATTAATACATTTGGGCTGAAAATAGCACGTACATTCTTTCCTTGGCTGAACGATCACACCGTTACCATAGAGTTCAAATTCATTCGGATTAAAAATATTGTTCATCAGTATTAGTTTTTTCCTTAATGCAATTGCTATATGCATGCTCATGGTTACCTGTGTAACCACCGCGTCACATTTATTTACCAGATTGATAAATGTTTTTATATCGAAAACCCCGAAATACTTTGCTCCTGTAAGTTCATTAAGCAGGCTATTCTTCTCATGTTCGGAAGGTCCACCAAGCAGAATGACTTCAATTTTTTTCTCTTTTAATTTTCTGATAAGCTCTATCCAGTGTTTATCTTCCCACAGCCGCGAGGTCCATCTTTCGCCACAGCCGGTATTTAAGCCTACAACTTTTTTCAGGTTATCAATCGAAAAATCAACATCATATGTTTTATCGAGGTCGATAAGATATTCCTGACCGGAAAATTTATAATTGCAAATTTCAAATATCTCCTCCAGATAACTTTGCTTATTCTCCTTTGAGATATTGTCAAAAATTCCTGTGAAATACTTATGCTCTGCTGCTTCATTAGCGGGATAGCAATACCCGTTCTTAATTGTATATCCGTATTTTTTATTAGCGGAAATTTTCTTAGCGAGACTAATTGCTTCGTAATCTTTGTCAAGATTAATGACAACATCAAATTCAACTTCCGAAAGAAAGGTTACATTCTGTAAATTGTATTCAAGAACTTCATCGACTGCAGGTTTTGTATGCAAAGGAACAAGCCCGGAAGAATTTGTCAGCCAGTATATCTTTGAAGCAGGAAAATTTTCTCTTAATGGATAAAGCAAAGGTGTAGTGCGGATGACATCACCTGCTGCTCCCAATTTAATT
Organism: bacterium; assembly: GCA_034439935.1. Taxonomy (GTDB): domain Bacteria; phylum Bacteroidota; class Ignavibacteria; order Tepidaquicellales; family Tepidaquicellaceae; genus JAGPCH01. The sequence continues at coordinate 376 of JAWXBH010000168.1, read as the reverse complement.
ATCAAAATTTTTTTATCTGTTTTATCATAATACTCACAATTATCACACATTACACCATGCAGTTTATTGGGTTTGCAGGGAATATGACCCCGAAAAAAACGGCAGTCGGATTTTACCTCGCTTAATTTTATCATCAAATATTTTTAATCGATAAATATAAAATTATTAAGTTTTAATTGTAATACAATTTTAATGTAAATACTAAGCTTCTAAACCACATCCGTTCAAAACAATGTGATTTAGAAAATGAAAATTTTAGTTTCGATTAAGTACAGTTTCTTTTGAAAAACTCCCTCTTGTCGCCATTGCTCTGAATTTCTTATCGGCAATTTCTCACAGGCGGGTTCTTTTTAAAAACAATAATGATTATCCTGTT
>JAWXBH010000167.1:0-10247 GCA_034439935.1 bacterium | reverse complement strand
CTATAAATTAAATCTCAAATTTAAAATTAACAAAAAAAATGATCCCACCCTTAAGGATGAGATCATTTTGTTAGTACAAAAACTATTTGCTAAAGAAAATTTATTTTATAAGAACCATTCTTCTAGTGAATTCATACTTCTTATCATTCACTGACTGAACTTCTATTCTGTAGAAGTACATTCCGCTGGCAAGATTTACACCGTTGAAATTAACTGCATGAATACCTGCTGTTTGTATTTCATTAACAAGTGTCATTACTTCTCTTCCTGTAACATCAAAAATCTTCAATGATACGGCGCCTTCAAGCGGAAGACCGTATTCGATCTTTGTTGTAGGGTTGAACGGGTTAGGATAATTTTGTGATAATGAAAATTCTGTCGGAATTATGCTTGTGACAGGATCATTACCAATACCAACCTGAAAGTCAACACTGTGGCGTGATGAATCTTCAATTTGCGTTAAAACAGTCCCATTTAGTCCTGTGAACACTGTAATTTTTGTAAATGGATTTATTGCATTTCTCCAGCGAAGATTCATTAAATTCAAGTTTTGAATGAATGGCTGTGTATTTGTTAATCTTAGTCTTAAAATTTTTGTTCCTAAACCTGTCCATTTTATAGTATCAGTAGTTGTTGGACCGGTTGGAAGATTTGCAGCTAATCTAAGCTGTGAATTAGTAAATACTGTTGGATTTACAGGACGGAGAGGAGCTGATAATTCAGACTCAACGATTGACATTGTCAAAGTACCACCATTGTTGACAGCTGCTCCATTAAAATTCATGAAATACTGATTTGCACCATATAAAAATAATGTAGAGTCATGATTTGTGTGCAGTAAGTATACATCAAATTCAAAGGTAGTAGGTGTAGGAAAACTTGCATTTGTAGCTGTCATTTTGTATTTAGGTCGGATGTGGGTAGAATCCGCTTTTGAAACATTTATGGTTACTAAACAAACTAAGACAACCATAAGAAACTTGAGTAGATTTTTCATTTTAATAGTTTAAATTTTTATTTTATTGGTATTTGGGTTAATTAATTTTCTTTATAAATATAACTTTTTATAACTACGATAAAAACATATTTTTTTTATCTGAATATAATTTTTTTTGACAATGTCTTAACGCTTTAGTAATTTTTATATAATTTTTATTTTATTCAGGATTCATATTAAATTCACTAGCCTTGCCTTGCCTTGCCTTCCCATAATAAGGAAGGCAAAGATTGGTCAATTCAATTTAAATTTATATATAAGAGAAAGTTAAGGTCTTATCAATTCAACAAAGTTCACAGCATTATTATAAATTATCAAAAGATCTGATACGTCCGTGGTAAAGTCCCCGTTTACATCACTTACTATATATCCCGATTCAAAATTCACTACATCGGAATACGCAGAAATTATGTCCGACACATCGACCGTTCCATCCTTTACAATGTCTCCGCTGAAAATGCAATATCTCGTTCCGACCTTTTTCTCATTATTGCCAAACGCCTTTGTACTGTCTGTTGTAAAGTCATAAGACTTTACGCTACCCTTAACAATGCTGTCCCCGCCCGTTCTGCTCCATGTTTCAAGTCCGCTGCGGTGAATGGTCTTTATATAATATTTTCCCGTTGCCGCGCTATTGAATATGCAGATACCGGTAAATGTTGTTGAGTCAATGACAGTCTTTGATGAATCTACAAGATTATAAGGAGCTGTCGTCTGATGTACATAAACCCTCAGCGTATCCTTCAGACTTGTTCTGTCAAGACTTGGAATATACAGACCTTCAATTATCGCCTTGAGACTGAGTGTCGCGATGTTTGGTGTGTAGAATTTATAGATCTTTGCTGTTGAGGATGAATAGCTGGTAAAATATAATTCATTGTTCTGATCAACACCAAATGTTGATACGGAAAATGTCGCTTTTTGTATGGAATCGTTTGTTAAGGGATTAATTCCGTCATACTTCAGACCCCATATCCTTCCGGTTCCATAATCAGCATAGATATATTTTCCGTACAAGCCCGGCAGAAGCGATCCTCTGTAAACATAACCTCCGGTAATGGAAACTCCTACACTGTGAGTGTATTCATGGATTGGTCTTATAAATCCTTTGCCGGTAGTGTCACACGTTCCGTAACAGTGAAATCCTTCCATCTTATTCCAGCCGTAATTTTTTCCGTTCTCAACTATATCAACTTCCTCATAAGCACCCTGACCTACATCTCCCGCATAAAGTCGGTCCGTCGGATAATCAAAGCTGAACTTCCATACATTTCTCAAACCGTATGCATAGATCTCTTCCTTATAGCCGTTCACATTTGCATAAAAAGGATTTGATGTCGGAATTGCATACTGCTGACCATTGGCTGTCGAGTCAACATTTATTCTCAGGATCTTTCCCAGAAGAGTTGACCTGTTTTGACCGTTGCCTAACGGATCACCACCACTTCCTCCGTCGCCAAATGAAATATAAAGATACCCGTCATTTCCAAACGCAATCTTACCGCCGTTGTGATTTGAGTAAGGCTGAGTGAGTGTCATAAGAATCAGCTCCGAGCTTACCAGCGCGGTATCTGGATTTGAGTTGCTGGCAGTGAATCTTGAGATCCTTGATTTAATAACTCCTGCAGTATCAAAAGTAAAATTCACATAAAAGTATCTGTTGTTCTCGTAATTGGGATGAAATGCAAGTCCGAGTAATCCTGTTTCGCTGCCGGACTGGGATACTTTTGTAATGTTGATGAATGTCTTTCTTGTTGAAACAGTGGGTGAATTATTGAAAACGTACACAATACCTCTTTGCTGTGCGACGAACATTCTGTTTGTACCGTCATAAGCATGTGTCATCTCGATCGGAAGAGCAAAGTTCGGCATGCTGGGAAAAGCCAGCTGATATCCGTATTGCGAAAAATTAACTTTGGGGAAAAAAATAAAATAAGTAACGATGAGAAGTAATTTTAAATTTTTCATAGTTGTTGTTTTTGTTTTAATTTTTGAAATGGTTTATTTTGTAAAAGATTTATTTGAAGTTTTTGAATTCTCTTATCCGCATCTTCCGTCCCACGTCTTCCTATCCTAACCCATACAATTGAGCAAGTTATATGCCATCACTCTATTAATAGAGGAATCCGTCAGCTTGAAACCTGAAACGTTCTGATCTGTTCTTGCAATAGAATCTATTGGGGAGTAATTTTACTTACAAAATTTGAAGAGTTGTTGTAAGCAATGATCTGATCTGTAATATCGACAAAATTGTCTCCGTTAATATCCGTGCTGACATATCCTTCGGTAAAATTGGATGCATCATTATATACCAGAAGTATATCGGTTACATCGACCGAGCCGTCCTGATTTACATCACCGCTGTAGATGCAGAACTTACTGTTCCTGAAAACAAGATTCTCACCGTATGCCTGGGTAATTGAAATTGTGAAATTATATAATGACGGGGATCCCTGCGTAACTGCCTGCGGAGAGCTGCTCCATGTTTCAATTGAGTTTCTGTTTGTAATGACTATGTAATAATTTCCTGAAACGGCATTTACAAAATTGAACGAGCCGGTAAAATTAACCGAATCAATAACCGCTTTTGCCGAATCAACAATATTATAAGGTGAACCGGAATTCCTGAGATAAACTCTTGAAGTGTCTTTTATATTTAAAGTCGCTGCTCCTGTTTCAAAAACTCCTTCAAATATTGCAGTTACATTAATGGTGGTAGACGAAGGAGGTGAAGGCACATACATATCATCAAACACAAGCGAGTCGCTTGCACCTGTTGCGTGATTCCATAATGTTCCCAGATATGGCAATGGGGTTTCCGTATATGTGCTGTCGGGCGCGAGTCCGAGCTGATTCGTGGTATTCCGGGGATCCGACTGTACAAAAGCTGTCGGGCTGCTGTCAACATACAGTGACCAGCCATTGGTAGAAGGATCAAATGTTACTTTAATGCTCAGGTATTCATTGGCGTAATCTCCGCCTGAGATCACATTTGTGAATCTTGAATTTGCGTTAATTCCGTTAGTAAATTTGGCGAGTCTTACCGGATCACCGCTTCCGCTTTGACCTAATACTACAGCGTATCCGTTTCCTGTTGCAATGTCAGTTGTTGTTTTTCCAAGTATGAATGCGGCACCGTAATTATTTCCGTCAAATCCTGAAGGGTCAAGTCTCGATTGTCTTATATTTAATGCCCATGTAAGAAGTCCGCCTGAACTTCCGAACTGAGAAGGATATCCGTTGACACTTCCGATATTTACATAAGCAAACTCACGTCCTGATGTAGTGCTGGCAAGCTTTGACCGGCTTCCGTTAATGTTGATCGAGGTTGGAATGACTGTCTCTGATTCCTGCCATGATAAAACTTCAGGAGGGAGAGTATTACCAAGCGAGCTGTTATTAGACCTGTTAAAATTATCAAGCAAAACTGTGGTTGAAATTCCCGAACCTGTTGTCATTGCATTTACAAAAGGAGTTACAGGATTGGTTTTATAATTTATCATTCCTCCGCTTCCATTGTAAGAATAAATCTTAAAATAATAATTCGTCCCTGTGAACAAGCTGGTGAATGAATATGAATCGGGGGCATTATATGCAATGTTTACGACCGCTTCACCGTCAGAGAGATTGACATCGTTTGCGTAGCTGGTGCCGTCTACCGGGTTTGTAAAAATGTTAGAGTTATTTCCGACGAGTAAGTAACCAGAAGGTACTTGTGAACCGGGTAAGGCGTCGGTCCAGTTCAACTGAAGAGAGTTTGTTGTAATATTGCTTGAAGTAAAGTTGGTAACATAATTAGTCGGCTCGGTTACAAGTATGGGAGCGACTGTTGCATTTGACTGAGGAAATGTTCCATCGATTTTATAATTGGTCAAAGCTCCGCTGCCGTTGTATGAAAAAACTGAAAAATAATAAGTACTTCCGGCTGTTAAATTATTAAAGCTGAAAGTATTCGGACCAGAATAAGGTACATTCATGATTCCGAAACCGTCCGCGAGACTTGTATCATTTGCATAAGTTGCCCCATCGATCGGAAGGAAGTAGCTGTTTCTGTTGTAAGCAATGATAAGATAACCCGATGGAAGCTGTGCACCTGTCGCATCATTCCAGTTAAGCTGAATTGAAGTGGCGTTTGCCGTAGCTCCGAATCCTGTAACATAATTAGTTGGCTCGGATGAGTAAGGCGGATTCAATTTAGTAATGCTATTGAAGTTAATATAATTGACATATTCAGGGTGATCGACAAACGGATTTCTGTTTTGCTGAATTGACTGAACATAATTGTTTCGGTCAACTTCCCATTTATCCGGCGGATCCTGATTATGCCAGTTTAACAATGTGCTAAGCTCTTGCGGTCCTTCGCCAAGAGCAGGCAGCTTTGTATTATTAAGCCAGTTAAGATTCCAGGTATTACCACCAATACTGTCATAACGAAGCATCATATAAAGAAGAGCTCTTGCTGCATCGCCTTTGTGAAGGTCTCGCGGCTCATAAACTATATTACCGTTTGCATTTGTTCCGACCTTGCCTTCAAGAAACTGATAAGTAATATTTATAACAACACCCAGCGGGTGGTTGCTGCGTCTTCCGTTGGCATTGTTCTGATGAGTCGGGAACAGGTGATGCTGATCAGCATACTGGTCATTGCTTGTTGACGGGAATGTCGGCATCCAGCTATGGGCGAATGTATGCTCACGGCTCATCGTTCCCCAACTGAATGTTCCTGTATAAATATATTCGTAACCTGAATAGACACAAAATACTGATCTTGTTCCGTTACCGTTATTTATTGATGCGAAGTTTGCAATGTTTGTTTCATCGAAATTATCGTAGGATATTCTTACATAAGGGACTCTGATACGGGTTTCAAGATCTGTTACAAATGCAGGGCTTGAAGTGTTGATCGAAGCATAATACTGAGGAAATGCATTTGAAGCTATCAGCAGCAGGGTTAATGTGCATACTGCTTTTAAATAATTTACCTGTGTTTTTAAATTCATTGTTTAAAAAAAGCAAATGCAGCGGAGTAATTGTAAACTCTTCTGCATTCATGATATAAAATTTTAATTAAAATACGCTATACAGTTTGTAATTTCAACTGTAATAATCCCTATAGCGTTCAAAGTCGTTCAAAGTCGTTCAAAGTCAGATTATCATTTCATTATCAGATTGTCATGAACAATGAAATACAACCTTACAACCTTTCAACTTTCTACTTACGAACATTCAACTTTTAACTTTTAACTTTTTAATGATTGCTAATGACTTGACGTTGTTCCGCTTTGGAGATTCGTTGGAGTAACAATACTTATTTATACCTCGGGGTTACATTAATTATGACTCAATGCGAGTATAGTGATTCAGACTTTAAAAAAAAAGCCGATGACTAAATCCCCCGACTTTTTTTTATTGATTCTTCTCTGAGATCGCTTCTTATCTCAAGAACTATAAACTTTAACTTTACAAACTTTCAACTTTCAACTAAGTTAGGTATATCGCTTTGCTCAAACTTAACTGCGTCGAGCTTATCTCTGAATTTATTTACAATCTCGATCGCTCTCGGAATATTATCCGGCAGCAGGACAATCAGCTCGTTCTTCTTTGCATTCTTTAAAACGTAATTGATCGCTTTGACTTCGTCCTCTATTATCTTGACAGGTATATCGGGTTTCTCACTTCTTATGCCTTCAAGCACAAGCTGACTAACAATCCCTTTTTCCCTTCCGCGAAGACTTTCATCTTCTCTTATGATAATGCTGGTCAGCATCTTTGCGGCTGCCTTTCCGAGATTTTTAATGTCTTCGTCACGCCTGTCGCCTGTTCCGCCAATCACTCCGGTCTTCACTTTGTTGGTAAGCTTTTCCACGAACTTTCCAAGCGCTTCCATTCCCGCGGGATTATGAGCAAAGTCTATCAGCACTGTAAAGTTACCTACGTCAATAAGATTTAATCTTCCGGGAGTCTGTGCCACTGACGGTACGAATGAATTCAGTCCGAATCTTATGTCTTCAATGCGCACGCCGTGAAGTATGTATGAGGCGAGTGTCGCGGCAAGTACATTTTGTACCATAAATGCGGCGCGTCCCGAATATGTCAGCGGAATGTTTATCACTTTCTCGACACGAAGCTTCCATTGACCTTTTAGCAGGGAAATAAAATTATTTTCATAAACACAGGCAATACCGCCCTTTGCGGTATGCTCAGCAACAAATGTATTATTTTCATCCATGCTGAAAAGCGCGATATTACAGTCCAGGTTATCACGCATTTTCAGTACAAGCTTATCATCGGCATTCAAAACAGCATAACCCCTTTTGAAAACATTCTCAACGACTATCGCTTTCACTCTTGCCATGTCTTCAAGTGTGTTAATGTCTTTCAAACCGAGATGATCTGCTGTAACGTTCATTACAATACCTATGTCACATCCGTCAAAGCCAAGACCTGCGCGAAGCAAACCGCCTCTTGCAGTTTCAAGTACGGCGATCTCAACAGTAGGATCACGAAGAACCATCTGCGCTGATATCGGACCGGTATTGTCACCCGGCTGAATTAACCTGTTGCCGATGTAAACACCTTCTGTTGTTGTATATCCGACGTTCTTACCAATGTTCTTCATTATATGCGAGATCAAACGTGTAGTAGTGGTCTTACCGTTCGTTCCCGTAACAGCGATGATCGGTATCCTGAACTTTTCACCGGGTGGAAAAAGCATATTAACCACCGGCTCAGCTACATTCCTTGGTATACCTTCCGAAGGCGCAAGGTGCATGCGGAATCCCGGTGCAGCATTAACTTCCACTATCGCGCCGCCTGTCTGAGTAAGAGGCAAAGAAATGTCCTGCGCAATTATATCAATGCCGGCGATATCAAGTCCGATGATGCGCGCTATTCTTTCAAAGATAAAAATATTGTCCGGATGAACTTCATCTGTACGGTCAATGGCTGTTCCTCCTGTAGAAATATTCGCGGTCGATTTCAGATAACAGATCTTTCCGTCATCAAGGACAGTATCAAGCGAGTAGCCGCTCAGTTCAAGAAGTCTTTGCGTCATATTATCAACAGTGATCTGAGTTAAGATCTTTTCATGTCCGTACCCTCTTCGCGGATCTTTATTTACATCGTCAATTAATTGTTGTATGGAGAGCTTACCGTCACCTTTTACAAATGCGGGAATTCTCTCGGCTACCGCTATCAGCTTATTATTAATTACAAGTGCTCTGAAGTCACTGCCTGTAAGCGATTTTTCTATGATAATGGAATTTGAATATTTTTTTGCCGAAGCAAATGCATTCTTTGCTTCTTCGAGAGAATTAATGTTTATAGTTATACCCTTGCCGTGATTTGAATCAAGTGGCTTTACTGCAACAGGAAATCCCACCGCGTCAATGGCGCCTTCAATCTCCGATTCACTACGGATCTTACGTCCTTTGGGAACGGGTATGCCCATGCTTTCAAGAAGGTTCTTAGAAAGATTCTTATCACTTGCAATGTCAGTCGATATGAAACTTGTCTTGCATGTTACTGTCGCCTGAATTGACTGCTGATAAATTCCGTAGCCAAGCTGAACAAGCGAATTTTCATTCAGCCTTATGTGAGGTATGCCCCGTGTCTCAGCTTCTTCAATTATCGAACCTGTGCTCGGACCAAATCTTACAACTTCTCTGATCTCTCTTAATCTTTGTATATCTTCTGCTAATTTTAATTTTAACTCTTCCATCGGCTTATCTTCGGAGATTCCGAGAAACATATCTATCGAAGCTCTTGCTGCAAACAAGCCCGCAGCTTCTTCAAAGTAGCTAAAGATCACATTATAAATTCCCGACGTTTCGGTCTCGCGTGTTCTTCCAAATCCCGTATCCATTCCCGCGAGCGTCTGAAGCTCCAACGCGATATGTTCTATTATATGACCTGCATAAGTACCTTCCTTTACTCTCTGAAAAAAGCCGCCTTCATAATCAAAGCTGCATGTATGCGACTGAAGTGTCGGAAGCAGTTCGCTCAGTCTTTCGTAAAATCCCGGAATGATGTCAGAAGGTTTTTCTTCATAGTCTTCAATATCAAGCTTCATTACAATAAGCTTCTTCCATCTGTTGCTCCAGTAATTTGCACCGCGCAATGCTCTGATCTCTAATATCTTCATGTCAGTAGGTTTATATAGTTTGTAAAGTTGTAAAGTTATAAAGTTTGTAAAGTTTGTAAAGTTATAAAGTTTGTAAAGTTTGTAAAGTTATAAAGTTTGACGTTTCACGTTTCACGTTTTCAAATCTGAAGATAGTCCCCGAATATCTCCACAGGTCTGCGGTTATAAATATCATACCTTACAGAGCTGCTTAGAATATTGATCTGAAGTCCCATCACGGAAAAGGGTTCGGCTTCTTCCACTTCTGAAATTGTATTGTAACTAATGCCCGAACCGTCAATGATCGTAACTGTTCCGGCTCCCAAAACCTGAAGTACGCCGTTCTTCTTTATATGAATGGCAGTGTTCTCATCTATTCCTATACCAAGATTACTTGGATTGTAAGCGATAGCAGTGATCAGTCTGCTGAGTCTGTTGCGCTCGGTAAAATGCTGATCGATTATTATATTCTTTAATATGCCCAGACCGGGGCAGAGACGGATTGAATCTTTGAGCGGCTGAACTTTTGGCTCGCCGCGAACGATCATTGTCGAGCTCATGCTCGAAGCTCCGGCGCTTGAGCCGGCAATTGTTACGCCATTTTTGACACGTTCTTTTAATTCAAGCAGAAATTTTGTTCCTCCTATTATCGAGCTTAATCTCATCTGATCACCGCCTGTAAGAAATACACCGGTGATGCCGTCCAGAACTTTTACTTCATCAACTTTAAGTAAGTCCTGTCTTGAAGTTGCTTCAAGCACTGATACTTTTTCTATTCCTAAGCTTTGGAAAATACTTTTGTATAAAGTTGCGGTAACTACGGGAAAGTCAGATGGGACAGGGACTATAAGCACTGAAGCTTCAAGTCCTCCTGAAAGCTCTACAAATTTTCTTAATATATGTCTTTCATTTAATTTATCTTCGGCTCCGCCAATTATAAGTATGTCAGCTCCGATGTCTTCCGTGTAATGAGTAGTGTGATTATCCAATAAGAATTTTTTTAATTCAAAAAATACTTCTTAATTATTCTTGTATTTTGTAATTAGTAATTAGTAATTAGTAATTAGTAATTAGTAATTAGTAATTAGTAATTAGTAATTAGTAATTAGTAATTAGTAATTAGTAATT
>JAWXBH010000166.1:0-7459 GCA_034439935.1 bacterium | reverse complement strand
TCGCTATAAATCGTTTTTTGGGGTGCTATTGCTATTTATCGAAGTGATTTTTTAAGCAAATTTGAAAAATGGACGTTTTTTCACAACCTGACGGTTTGCGGCTTTGCGAAGAAGCGGATTTCGGAGAACAAAATTGTCAACCCAGCACAAAAGTTGATGCGAGGTAAAATGTTCAATTAACAACTGAACCCGCTTTTTTGCAAAACCGCTGTTACCTGCTGGCCTTCTGGCTACCGTGTCATTGTATGCCTTGTCTATGTTGAGTTTCTGCGTCATTGTCTGCTCTGATTGTCGAGCTGTGTGTTGGTGTATTTTTATTTTTTTGAAGCATTGGGAAATTTTTTAAAAACAATTTTACTCTGCGTTGGCAAAGCAAGCTCTTTTGCAATTTTGGATTTGTGTGTTGGATTGTGCGAATTGCAAATGTGCTTGCTTTTAGGACTGGATTTCTATACATTTATATTTTACCAAGTTTTCAACTTTAATTCAATAAGGTCGCAAACATTCAATACCTTTTTACAATTAGATATCTCAGTTGGCTCAATAATCAAATTAAACTCCATTTCGAGATTTTCCTTAAAAATCATCAATTCCCCAAAGTCAGTAAATAACAGGGCCATATCGCTATTATCATTAATTTGTGAAGCTGTTTGCTTGGATAAAATTCTTTTAACGGTATCACGAATTATTGTTAGGTCAATATTGGCGACTACTTGTCCGTGGTCAGTAATATGCTTAGGCTTGCGATCCATTGAAGTATATGTGTCAATTACATGGTCATTGTATAAACGAACATCAATGATTCTTCCCATTTTTTCTTTATTTAATTCCGCAAAATGATTGCTAACAAATATGTTGTCAAGACTTTCATAATGTCCGTTATGAATATATGTATAATGAAAATTTTCTATGCTCTTTCTGGCTTGAACATCTTTACAGTTTTGGAAAACTTGTTTCCATCTTTTTACTTTTTCATCGGGAGGAAGATTTCTATATGGGTCTTCTCCAATAATTGCCTGGTTTGTTACAGCACTATCATTGTCATTTAAATCACCCAAAATAAAAATTGGTTTGTTTTCATCTTTGCTAATTTCATCAGATAGAAAATGTCTTACACCGCATGATTCAATACCTCTTCTTATTAAAGAACGAACATTGCCTTTTGCTATTTCCGGATATGTAGCTTTATTTTGGTCAAATCCCTTTGGATAGATAGGTCTCTTGGATTTTAAATGTAGGACTAAAAACAAAGCCGACAGATTTTGATTAAGCTGAATTTCAGCTACTAATATTCCTCTTGAAAATTTCTTCATAGGAATGTCAATCTGAGTACTTTCTAAAATTGTTTCCATTTCTGGTTCATCGAAAAAATCAAAAGTGAAAGGGATTGTTTCAATCACATTCGTTCTAATTATAGGAAACCTACTCAGAATAGCATTTACAGGGCTTTTTCCTGTTGGATTAGCAACAAAGAGATGCCAATTTTCTAATGGAGTTCCCACCAAGCAATCCTTTAAGGCTCTCTCTTCAAAAATTTCCTGAAAGCCAATTACGTCAGCATTCATTTTAAGAAGTTGTTCTCTAATCCAATTGACCTTGCTCCCATACTCAATCTCGTTATAGAGTGGTCTAGGGTCTTCATATATCGGTTTATTGGCACCAATTAGATTTTCAACATTAAAGGTGGCTAATGAAAATTTCATACTCTTAGATTTTAAATGTTATTGTGATGTCGTTATTACCCATAATGACTTTATTAGTAAGATTAATGAATAAACCATGACCAACAATTCCTTCAATTTCATTTAGTCTATTTGAAAGATAAACAGGATTTGTGATGAATCCGAAATTGGAGTCAATAATATAATTGCCTTCATCGGTTAAAAAAGGTTGATTTTTAACAAGACGTATTTGAGCAGTTCCATACAGTTCATTGATTTTAGATAAAACATATTTTGAAGCAAATGGAATTACTTCTATGGGCAACCTAAATACGCCAAGCTTTTCAACCTGTTTAGAAGAATCAACAATAATTATTTCTTCAGTTGTGAGTGATGCAACAATTTTTTCACGAAGTAAAGCACCACCTCCACCTTTTATTAATACAAGGTCTTGATTGAATTCGTCTGCTCCATCAATTGTTATGTCAATTTTTTCAATGCTATTGATATTGATAAGTGGAATACCCAAAGACTCTGCTAATTCTTTTGTCTTATTTGATGTTGGAACTGCCTGAATTTTAAGTCCGTCTTTAATAAGCTCCCCAATTTCTTTAATTGCATAGGTTACCGTTGATCCAGTCCCTAATCCAACAATTTTATTATTGCTCAGATACTTTACTGCTTCTTTAGCAGCAAGCTGTTTTTCTTTTTCTAAATCTTTTGTCATTTTAAGGAAAGCATATTTTGTGATTGTAAATTCTTTAGATGCCTAATTGTTGCTTCAAATGCTTCATTTTCATCTTTGACAAACTCGGCAACGTAATATTCATCAGGTTTGCTATTATCAATCCCTTTAATTTTAATTCTATCGTCTAATGAATTTATTGTGCCACTAGCTTCTAAATGTTTTACCAAATGATACATTGGCATCCAAAATTCATCGTGAACAAAAATTGCTTTTACTTTTTTTCTACGTAAATGATGAGTTTGAATTTTGCTTAAAGTTTCGAAAGCCTCCCAAAGTGTTCCATAACCACCAGGCCAAAAGAGAATCACATGGGAGTAATTAATTAAAGCACCTTCTCTAATTGCAAAATCATTGCATCGCAATCTTACATTTGAGAATAAAGAAAAGTCATCTGTTAAGTCATAACGTTTATCATTACCAAATATGCAATCAATTCCAATGACTTGTGTTTTTTGTTCGGATGCACCCTTTGCTACTGCGGCCATTATACCAGGTCCTCCACCAGTGCAAATAGGAATATATTTACCTCCTAACTCGGCTTTTTGCTTATTTTTTGCATAAAGACCCCACATTTGTCCAAACCGATAAGCTGAGTCCCAATATTTGGAATTAATTTCTAAGATATTAAGACGTTGTAATCGGTGGTCTATTCGTTCTATCTCTTCACGAACGTGTTTCTTTTCTTCTTCAAACACTAAATTAGATAACTCAACTTCTTTTTGCTTCCTTTCCCCAATTCTTCTTTGTATTTCTCTTTGAACACTAGGTTTGTCATTTATAGAAGCTGAGCTCATTACTGTTACCATACCAAATTCGGCTTCATTCCTAAGCGTATTACTAATTGAATGAATGTCTTCTATCAGCTCATCTTTACTAAGCGATTTGTCATCCGGAACAACTTGTTGCTTTTTCCCTTTAACAATAAATGAGAAGCCTATTATTCCTGTTACAAAGTCGTTCAAAGTGTCTATATAGATTCTAAATCCTTCTTCTCCTACATAAGAACATTCAATATCTTTAATGATTGTTGTACCTTCAGAAACAGGGGTAAAGTGAACGGAGTAGCCTAGTTCAATATTTTCAAAGAAATTTATTTTCACAGAAATTGGTTCCCCTTCGGACACCTCACCAACATACCAGCCTACAGAACCAGAGATTGACCATTTATTGTTCACAGGATTGAATTTTACTATACCCTCTAGTTCAATGTTTCTTAAAATCGTTGGACTATCAGTAGAGTAGTTTTCTATAGTAAAATCAACAGAACGTGTTGTTGATGTATCAAGTAGTTGCCAAGGAGTAATTTTTCCTTCTTCCTCAAGATTTTTCATAATTATTGCTGCGTCTCTGGCAATAATCTGAATAATCTCATCATGCTTTGTTGAAGGATCTGATGAAAGCTTTTCCTCTAAATTTATCCAATCACCTTGTGGCTCATGCCTAATTCCATAATTCTCTCTTGGTAAATGGTGTAAGACAAAATTAACAGAACGTTCAACATAGTCAATAGGAGCCTCTGGAGTACCTAAGTGGTGTGATGAGAGGCGATGAGCATCCATTGCATTTTGAATGCCTGTTTTATCAGTTCCCCAATTATACATTGAGGATGTAAGATGAGGGTTTAAAAAACCAATATTTACTTTCTCGTCATCACCAAGTGAAGTAACATAGTTTAGATACCATTCTGACGCACTTTTAAGACTTTCTTTCAATCTTATACCCAAAACATACTCCTCAATATCATGAACTCCTTCCAGTGATTTTGAATAACCCATTGCTTTCATTATGAGTTGTATATCTCGTGAATGAAGCCATGAAAGGTATATAGCTCGTCTTAATAAATGTTTATTCTCAGGAAGTTTGTCTGCTAACCCTTTATTCGCCAAAATTTCTGCATCAACCACCACAGAATCAATTCTATCTTTTACATCTTGTGGAATACTTTCAAATATGTAGTTGTCAAAATCATCAGATTTTAATTTTCTTGCAACTTTTTTGACATCATAAATTGCGGGGGCATTTTTAACGAGTTTCGTTCCATCGAGTATTGGATTGACAAATTTTTCAATTTTATGGATTACTCCATTTTTATCTGTTCCTACGTAAAATTGTTTAGCTGCCATGTTAAAGAATGTTTTTAAGTTTTGAGATATTATTTAATTCAATATTGTTTATTAATTCTTTTATTGATTCTTGATTTATGTCATTCCGTTGTGAATTAATAAATTGAATTTTACGTTGAGCCCTTTTAATAATGGGATGACTCCGTTTAATAGAACTACTAATTTTAACATCAGAAGAATAACTCTCCGAGTCTATATCTTCGGAAGCCTTAGAATAATTTTTATTAAACCAATTTAAATTTGAAGCTTTTTCAAATTCATTATTAATGTCTGATTCAAATTTTGTGATGGTAGGAATTAACTCCATCATTGTACTTTCTATTTCGGTTTCTTCTTTAGTTAGTAATTTTTTAAATAGTTTAATTCTTAGCAACTCTTCACTGCCGCTTAAAAATCCTTCAAAATGCAAACGATCAAGAGATGCTAACATCTTAGCTCCTTTTCCTCGTATTTGATTTTGTGATTGGTCTCTCGACTGCAAAACTTCCTTTATTGCATTTCTATCTAATGCACCCATCAATTTAGTTACTGGGTCATTAAAATGAAGACTTGTTCCAATTCCTACACCATCAACTCCTGTATAAACCGCCTCAATCATATGCTCGTTTTTTAATCCGGCCGAAATGTATGTTTCAAGCCCTTTTTCATGTGCCAAATGCACCAATTCTAGTATCTGTTCAAAAGAAAGTTGACCTATAATTGGTTTGCTTGGAACTTCTTTTGAAGCACCGTCCCATGTTACTTTGTTGAACCCTGATAACAAAGCTAATTCTATTCCCAATAGAGCTATTTTGAATCGTTCTTTAACGGTTCTAATATTATCTGGGTCTCTATCATCAATAATGGGTGTATTGATATTAAACGCTGCCGATAAAAACTGTAAATCAATATCTCTTTGACAGTTTCCTACTAATGCCTTCATAAACGTAAGGCTTTGAGTAAATGTCATTCGTTCAATAGCAATCTTACAATCAGCTATTCCAAGCGAAAACATTTTATTACAAATAGCTGCAGTATAGTGAACGGATTTAAGAATATCAGTTTTAAAATAGGGGTTGGAAAACGTTTGGTCTGGATTTATTTGCAAATTCTCAAACATTGGTCGTCCAACAAAAACTGTGGAAGGAGTTTTGTCACCTACGTGCAAACGAACTTTGGCAATATGAATGGGACTTGGTAGTCGATAAGCTTCGACTCTTTCTTTATCTGTTTCTTTATCCCTGTCTATATGTTCGACATGAACAATTAAACCATTTAAAAGATCATTGCTTTCAGTTGTTATATTTATATGTCCCTCCCCAGGATCAGCAAGAGACAAATATGTTTGAATATTTCTAAAACCATAAGTGCCCAAATACTGAAACGTGTGTGGAAGGTGTTGTGATTTCTCTAATAAAGTATAACCCAGCTGTAATAAAATTGATTCATCTATTGATGCTGGTCTTTCATCATCTCTCAACCTTTGGGTTAAATGAAAAATATTAGAGAGAATATTTATGTTATTTTCCTCTTCTAGTGATATATTATTTTCAAAATTTTCTAACGATAGAAAAATTGCTTCTTTATTTGCCCAGACAAAAATATTGTCTTTAGAATCTTCGTCAGTTTTTTGGTGTACTGACTTAAGGTATTTATTTTCCGTGTCAATTACTTGAAAGTATTTGTCAAGTAATTGCAATGCATTAGATGATTTTTCTAGTTCTTTAATTATTTCAATTATGTCACTTTCTAATTTTATCAATGATGGATATAACTTAGTCAAATTTGATAAAGAAAATTTAATGCTATCCTTTTTTTCTTGAAGGGTCTTATACACCAACAATGGAGTCGGTTCTCGTTTTACAAAAGATGTATTTTGTTCGTTTTCCTTTTCAAGTTTCAATTTGTCTAAGAAGTCCGATATTCTGTTGATTGAGAATTCGAGAAATTCTGACGGAAATAATTTTACTGCAGTTTGATTAATCATTGGTGCTATTTTTTTTAATACAACGAATATAAAAACCTTCAATTTGATATTCGTTAGTAACGTTTATAATTCCATTACCGTTTTTAAAACTGATTGCTTTGGAAGTTTTTCCAGGCGGAGGAAGTGTTGGCTGATTTTCATCTGTATTTGCCGTCCAATAAAAAACGATTTGCCCAAATCCTTCAAAAGACCCAGTTCTACATCCGACTAACTTAGCATTAAATTCGTTTTCGCTTTGCAAGGCTTTTCCTGCTAATGAAAATCCTCCAAAGTTATCGGTAAGTGTTTTCCAATCATCAAGTGTTGGATTCCGCCACCCTTCAGGGCACAAATTGCCTTGATTAATACAAAACCAATTATAAAGTCTCCCAAAGTTTATGTTGTCATCTTGGTTGTCATACAGGCATTGGCAAGGTGTATCAACATTTTGCCACTCATAATTGCTAGTAAGCATGCTTATGGGGCTACCATCTGAGAATAAAGAAGTTTTCAAATTCTCAGCCATCCAAATTTGATTTCCGATTTTTATGGTTTGGTAGCTATTTCCTTCTATGTCATATATTATTTCTTCCATGTCATTTTATTTATCAGTTAAAGTAATGAATTTCTGTGCTGTGGTAAAAAATGGTTCTTTTGGTTTTGCGAAGGGGCGGCTTGTGTGCCGGGCAAGACCAAATGTACCATTTGTGCGGCTGGCTAAAATTGTTTTTAAAAAATGTGCGTTGGGAAAAAATAAAAATACAGAAGCGTTTGCTTTTTGGTCGGCTGTCTGATTGTTCATTTGTCCAGTCATTTGTTTATGTTTTATTCTGTCGTTCATTGTTGCTGTCTCGTTGTTTAGGCTTGCAGGTAACTTGTTTATACACGAAGTTAAAAATTATTTTACTTCGTATATCCACCCCGTTTCGGGAGTTAACACGAAACTCAGCCCGTTTTCCAGTTTCGTGTTAACTCCGGTTGC
>JAWXBH010000165.1:0-18045 GCA_034439935.1 bacterium | reverse complement strand
TAATTTTTCAATAGAAAGTTAGTTAGAAGGTAGGTTCAATATTAACGAAATAATATAATTCGGAAACAATTTCACATTTAATTTTAAAAATTAAAAATGTTTTGGACAGCACTGTTTCGGCTCAATACAGGAGCAAACAATTTATGTTAGTAAGTTTTAGTACAATTCACTAACTTATACAAATGAAAATACCTACCCGGCTAATATTATTAATAGTTTTGATCTTTTTAAATGTTCAGTTGCTATCTGCTCATCAGGGAAATCATAATAGAAGCAGTAGTGAAGTTTCATCATCTGATGCATCCTTCATTGAAAAAAGCGCAGAAGTTAAAGATGAAAATTGTGAACTTAATGATGTGCTGGATAAATGTTGTTGCTGCATAAATGGAACGTGCTTTCGATTTGAAAATAATTGCGGTTCAGATAAAAGATTAGTCACTCAAGAATTCTGCAAAGGATGTTGTGAAGATGAAAATATGCAAGGAAATAACTTTATAAATCAAAATTTAAAGGTACAGAGTTTATATAAAACATGTTGTAAAATTAATTTTTCAATTCCCAAAGTTGTAAACAGCAATTGTTTGCAAACTCCTAAAAACGCATTAAAACAAAGCATTCCAACCTACATTTCGATTCAGTCTTTTCTCATTTAGCATTTCATTAGGATAATTACGCCCATTTTTTAATTTTTAAGACTTCTTACCCACGTCTTAGGATTTAATATTGGAATTAATTCATTGGCAAACGTATATCATTTTTCATAAAATTTAATTATCAATAAAATGCTTAATAGAAATATAAGTAAAGCAATCTTTTCATTTTCAATTCTTTCAATTTTAGTTTCTATATTATTTATCTCAAGTTCATGCAACAAAGATGAAAATAAAGACAAAGTAAGTGAAACAGCTAAAAAAGATTCAACACTAAGACAAGTAGTTTACACCTGTCCGATGCACCCTGAAGTTAAGTCAATGAACAAAGATGACAAGTGTCCGAAATGCGGAATGGATCTTGTAGAAATGAAAGACGGATCAATGAATGATTCACAAAAGAAAATGCATTCCGAAAAATATTCTTTAATGCTGAGTACCCAGCCACAAACAGTTAAATCCGGAGAAGAAGTAACACTTAACTTTAGCTTAATGAATAATGAAACTAAGCAAACAATTAAAGACCTGGAAATTGTTCATGAAAAACTTCTCCATCTGATAATTGTAACCAAAAATCTTGCTTACTTTGATCATATACATCCTGAAATGAATTCAAATGGAAGTTTAACTGTAAAAACAAAATTTGACAAAGG
Source organism: bacterium (assembly GCA_034439935.1). Classification (GTDB taxonomy): domain Bacteria; phylum Bacteroidota; class Ignavibacteria; order Tepidaquicellales; family Tepidaquicellaceae; genus JAGPCH01. The sequence goes on along the minus strand of JAWXBH010000165.1, from coordinate 16,742 downwards.
AGGTGATTATATTTTGTTTGCTGATTTGAAACCTAAAGGAGAAAAGGAAAGTCAGGTCTTCGATATTCCGCTGAAAGTGACAGGTGAGCCGGTGGCAAATATTCCAATAACTACCCGTAATACATTTGAGACGGAAGGATTTACTGCTGTACTGACGACAGATCCGGCTGATCTGGCTGCAGATAAATCAACGGAGGTCGTTGTTAAATTAACAAAAAATGGAAAAGAAGTAACTGATCTACGAAATTATCTTGGAGCATTGGGTCACATGGTTGTAATAAGTGAAGATGCTTCAATGTATTTGCATGTTCACCCAATGGAAGCGGAAGAAAAGAATGACGGACATAACCATGATGGGAAAAAAGAAATGGATGGTATGGAAATGGACTCTGATAAAGTAACTAAGAGCGGACCGGGGGTTGTATTTCACACAAACTTTCCTAAATCGGGCTTATATAAGGTCTTCGCTCAATTCAATCCAGGCGGTAAACTCATCACAACAAATTTTGTAGTTAATGTTAAGTAAAATGAAAATCAAAACAATAACATTTTCAATTTTATTTCTATTTTCGTTAGTATTGAATTCCAGTGCTCAGGATACCCTTAGTTATGACAGAGTTTTAGATGAAGCATTAAAGAGAAATCTCTTTTTAAAAAATGAACAATTGAATATTGATCTTGCGAGGGGAGAGTATTACAGGACTAACAGTTTCTTTCCGAAATTACCGGAGATTGATGCTGAATATGAAACCGATAAATTTCAAAGTGACAATGGCAGTAACCTTTTTAGTTTAACATTCTCACAGGAAGTAGAAATAGCAGGTCAATTTTCTCTGCGAAAGCATATCAGTAACTACCGGATAAAGAAATCAGAAGCTGAATATAAAACAAGAAATTATGAAATTACGCATGCGATAAAATCTTTGTTAAACATTATTAATACTCTTCAATTGAAATTGAAGATTGCCGATGAAGTTTACAAGATCAATGAAGCGCTTTTAAACAGTTCAGAAAGGCGATTGAAGGCAGGTGATATTTCAGAATTAGATTACAATCTGATTTTGATCGAGACTAATAATTCCTTAGTGAACTTAAATAAAACAGATGCCGAATTTAAAAATGAAGTAAGTAACTTAAATCTATATCTGGGATATGAACAGGGAAAAGTATTCCATGTTAATGTTGATACAAGCTATAGAACAACTAACCTATCTCTGGAGCAATTACAAAATACTGCATTAAAAAACAGGACAGAGATCAGAGCAAGAGAGTATGAGAAGTTAGCAAATATCAGCGAGATATCTTTATTCAAAACTGAGAACTTTCCAAGCTTGAAATTATCATTTGGCTATTCAAACGCCACAACCATTATTCCCGGTGATGACATAATCGGAACACACAACATTACAAAAATACAGGATATAGGAAAGAGTTTGAAATTCGGGGTTGGATTTTCGATACCACTTCCCTTCAGCGGCTTATACAATTTCAATCAGGGGAATATTCAATCTGCTGAAGTAAGAACTAAGATCTTAAATAATGAGATCGAACTGATAAGGAAAGAAGTAAGTACTGAAGTCATAAATGCATTTGACAGGTGGGAGAGTTCAATGAAAAATATTGAACTGCTTCAAAAAAACGCTAAGGTAATTGAAAATACTTTAGAATTATTAACGAGAGGATATGAAAAAGGAGAATTGAGTCTCATTAATTATCTTACTGAAAAACAAAAGTTATATGAAATTAAATTAAACTATATCGTGGTGCTGGGAGAGTATCAACAATCAATAATAGATCTTGAAAAAGTAACGCAAACTAAAATATATTAAAATGAGAAAAAGTATTTTATTGACAATGCTGTTATGGGCTAGGTTAATTTTTACTCAGGAAAGTGTAAACACAAACCCGATACCTTACGCTGAAGGTTCAACAAGTAACTATGAAGTTGTAATTGCCTATAATGACGTTGAACCCAATAAACAATCAAAACTTACAATTTATATTTCTGATTTTAAGACAAATGTTCCCGTCGGTAATGCAAAATTAGAACTTGATATCACAGGAATTGATAATACTAAAATTAATATTCTGCCTACCATTGATCCGGGGATCTATGAAGCTCTTGTTGAATTCCCCGAAATAAAAAAATACAATTTCTTACTCAATATCACCAGTGACGAAACGAATGATCTTGTGGCAATTAACGATGTGGATATAGGAAGTATTCAGGAGGTATCAGCAGAAGAGGAAGAATCAAAATCATTATTTGTGATAATTAAAGAGAATCTCTTATTCATAATAATTCTAATGTTAATTCTCGTATTGATCGCATTTGTTTTTTATAGAATTGGCAGGTATAAAAAATCAAACTTAAATTTGAATTCAGATACAAAAAATATTCTTAAAGAACTGGAATTATGAAAACAAGAATTATAGCAACAGTATTGGCAATTATTTATTTAGTGTCGTCAATAATTTTCAATAACACAACAACACAAGGACACGAAGGTCACGATGACGCTCCTCCATCCTATAATGGGGCGCCTTTAGGAGACCCGTTCTTTATTTCAAAGCAAACTCAATTCATATTAGGGATTGTAACTGAAATTGCTCAGGAAAGGCAGCTCAACTTTACAATTAACTCCACAGGAAAAATTATTCCGACTGCTCAGGGTAAAGCTGAAATATTCAGTCCGCTGCCCGGCAAAATTACTCAACGATCAATTCCTGTTGTAGGGATGAATGTCAATAATGGAACTACACTATTAAGATTGGAGCAAACTCTTGATGTGCAAAGCAAGCTGAGTGTTGCTAACGAAAAATTTAAAGCTGAAGCCGAATATGAACAGGCGGTAAAGGACTATGAACGGCTTAAAGAACTGGAAGGTGTTGCAGCCGAGAAAGATATTTTGTCTGCAGAGATCCGTCTTAATGCATCAGAGAAAACATTAAATTATTATGAGTCTGTATTAGACGGAAAAGGGAGTTTGAATAATTATTTTTCAATTACATCACCGATCTCAGGCGTTGTAGTGGAATCAAATGTGTCTATCGGTGAACAGGTAGAAATAAATAAAAAACTATTTACAATTGTAAATATAAACACATTTTGGGTGGAAGCAGAGATTTTTGAAACTGACATTGCAAAGCTTCAGAATGTTACAAATGCAACAGTGACAGCGAAAACTTATCCTGATGAAATTTTTGAAGCGAAGTTAATAAATATCGGAAATGTTGTAGGTGATGTTACAAGAACAGTAAAGGTAATTTTTGAAGTGAAGAATAAAAATAAATTATTAAAGGTCGGAATGTTTGCAAATATCAATATTAACATAAATGCAAACATGGTGTCTGAAGTTTTAACAGTACCCAAGGAATCGATTGTAGATATCGGGGGAAAGAATGTGGTGTTCATTCACACCAAAGCACAGGCTTTCAAGGGAGTTGAAGTTTTATTAGGAAGGACGGATGGTCAACATGTTGAGATTTTAAATGGACTGACACCAGGATCGAGAGTAGTAACAACCGGGAACTATCAGTTGAGAGCAAGTGTGAAATAAAAATTTGTAAAAAAAATAAATATAAAATTTAGTAAAGTGTTAAAAGAACTAAAATCTTTGAGTTATAAAATAAAGAAAGAAATAGCAGTTTACAGACTTTTATTGAATGACGCACGCACACCAAGATCTGCAAAGATATTGCTTGGAGTCGCTATTGGATATTTCTTTTTGCCATTTGATTTAATACCTGATTTCATTCCGGTCATTGGTCATTTAGACGATGCCATAATAATCCCGTCTTTAATATTGCTGGCTCTAAAAATTATACCAAAAGAATTGCATGAAGAATGCAGGAATAAGGTCGAGGATGAAAATAAACACATGGATAAATAAATAAAAAATTTAACATCTTAGAAGTAAGGTGCAAAACATTTGTTTCATAAACAAAAAAAATATTATTCATTAACTTTAAAATTTAACAATTATGAAAACACTACAAAAGATTACATTAGTTCTGGTCTTGGTTACAGTGTTCTATTCCTGCCAGTCCAATTCAAATTCAAAAGATATACTTTCGAACAAAGAAATGCGAATGGGAATTATGGATTCAATTGCGAATAATCCGGGAATGATGACAGAGATGACTAATGCAATGATGAATAGCAAAAACGGTAAAATGATGATGCAGGGAAATGACAAAATGATGATGATGATGAGTGAGAACAAAGATGCGATGGGAAAAATGATGAAGAATAATCCTGACATGATGAAAAATATGATGTCAAGTATGATGGAAGCATGCAAAAACGACACTACAATGATGTCGGGAATGTGCAAAACTATGATGGGTAATCCGCAAATGATGGAGATGATGCAGAAGATGATGGGTGGAAACATGGATATGAATAAGATGGAAGGTATGAACAAAATGGAAGGAATGGAAAAGAAGAATGGTATGGATAATATGGAAGGTATGAAAAATAAAAAGTAAGATAATAAAACTTTAAAAAATAAAGATGATATTCACCTCATAAAAAGGAAGGAGAAATATATGTCTCACGGAATGGATGGAAGTGGTGTGATGGGATTAGGTTGGATATTTTGGGTAATATTGCTGGTTGTGATTATCGGCACGTTTTTTATCGCTATGAATCGAAATAGAAAAAGATAAAACTCGTTTCGATATTCTTAATTTCGATTTCAAATTAAATTAAAATTTCTAAGGGATCTGAGAGGTCTTAAAACTAAAACCATGAAAAGTAAATTTAATCGAAGAAGATTCCTTTATTATAGTGGGATGGGTGCTGTCTCTATAGCAGCATTGCCTTTTTTATCTGCATCCACCTGTAATTCCGGAAAACCAAGAAGTTCCGGTGGCATATCCGAAGATTTTGAACCCGATATTGATTTTGAGCTGACTGCTATTGAAAAAAATATTCCTATACTATCCGGCAACCATACCCGAGTGTGGATGTTTGAGAGTAAATTGATAAAGGGTAATCCCGAATCACTACAACAAATTAATGAAAGTTATTTGGGTCCTATTATTCGTGTCAGGAAAGGTCAAAAAGTTCGCATCCGGTTTACGAATAAAATAAATGAACAGAGTATTGTTCACTGGCACGGGATGCATGTCCCGGAAAAATATGACGGTCATCCAAAAGATGTGATTTCATTGGGTGAGACTTATACTTATGAATTTGAGATCATGAATCGCGCGGGTACATACTGGTATCATCCTCATCCTCATATGCGTACAGGTCCTCAGGTTTATTACGGATTGGCAGGAATGTTTATCGTTACAGATGAAGAAGAGCAAAGTCTGGATCTTCCGACAGGAAAATTCGATATTCCGGTTATAATTCAGGACAGAACATTTGATGCAGATAACCAGTTGGTTTATCTTGGAAATGCAAGAATGGAAGGAATGACAGGGTTCCTCGGAAACCGGATTCTGATAAATGGTGATCTGGACCAAACCATATCTATGGGACAAGGTGTTTATCGCCTGCGTATTTTAAATGCTTCTAATTCACGTATTTACAAACTTGCCTGGGAAGATGGCACACCCCAAACTGTGATTGGTACCGATGGTGGTTTATTAGAGATACCAAAAAACATGTCTTATGTAATGATGGGTGTGGGTGAAAGAATAGATTTATGGTTAGATCTGAGCAATAAAGAAATAGGGACCGAATTGCTTTTGAAAAGTCTTCCATTCTCGGCTGGAATGACCGGAGGAATGATGGGAGGAATGATGAGAGAGATGCAGACCGAAATCCCTTTAGGAAGTGAATATACAGTGATGAAAATTAAAATAGATAATTCAGGAGGAAATAAATATAAGCTTCCTGAAAAATTAGTGAGTCTGAATAATTTAGAACTATCTGATGCAATAAATTCAGATAACCCACGAACATTTAAGTTCTTCATGCAAAGAATGGAGTGGACAATCAACGGAAGAACCTGGGAAACATTAGGGGTTACCGATCAGGAAACGGTTAGATTGAATACGACAGAAGTATGGCAATTTATAAATAGTGGTGGTGGAATGATGGGAAACATGATGCAGATGCCTCACCCTGTTCATATGCACCATGTACAATTCAGAATAATAGAGAGGAACTCAGATAATATGGATGCCGGTATGTGGAAAACTGTTAAGGATGGTTTTGTGGATGAGGGCTGGAAAGATACGGTGTTGCTCATGCCAGGTATGAAAATTAAAGTATTGATGACCTTCGATGACTATAAAGGTTTGTTCTTATACCATTGCCATAATCTTGAGCATGAAGATATGGGTATGATGAGAAATTTTAAGGTAACGTAAATGGTATCACACAGATGGATAGCTAATTACGGATCATAAGAAAGATCATTAATCAGCATGAAACGGAAAAGAAAGACGACAAGAAATAATATTATCAATAGATTGCTGAAGTTATAAAAGTCATATAAGTAACTGAACATTTACAAAATTATTTTCACGAATAAAATTATTTAAAATAAAAATAACACTGAATTATTATGAAAGAAAAAAAAGGATTTAATACAAACATTGAAAAAGAAACTCTGGGTAATAATAATTTCCGAAAAGTTTTGTATTCAGGCAGTCATCTTCAACTTGTACTTATGAGCCTTAAAGCGGGAGAAGAAATCGGAGAAGAAGTTCATCATGACAACGATCAGTTTTTTCGCTTTGAAAGTGGTATCGGAATATGCACTATTGATGGAAATGAATATAAAGTAAAGGATGGGGATGTAATTATTATACCGGCAGGTGCGAAGCATAATATCATAAATGCAGATAGTACAACAGAATTAAAAATGTACACTATATATGCTCCTCCTCATCACAAAGACGGAATAGTGCGTGCATCAAAGGCAGATGCGGAAAATAATAATGAGGAATTTGACGGAAAAACAACCGAGTAGCTACAAACCAATATACATTAAAAATAAAAACAATTTTTTTATAAACTAAGAATAAAACTATTATGATAACATCAAAAAAAAAGATAGGAATTTGGATGGATCATTCAAACGCTCATTTAATGGAATACACATCAGATTCAATCGAGACAAAAACCTTAGAATCTAAATTTACTCATCAGGAAAAAGAAGAGACTTTAGTTAAGAGTGAGAAAACAATGCACAACAAAGAACAACATGAGCATGCAGAGTATTATAAAAAGCTGGGTGAAACCATCATAGATTATGATGAGGTAATTTTATTTGGTCCTACCAATGCTAAGATGGAGTTATACAATATTTTAAAGGCGGATCATCGTTTTGCAAAAATAAAAATTGAAACTAAACAAACTGACAAAATGACAGAGAATCAATTGCATTCATTTGTCAAAAATTATTTTTCAGAAAATTAATTCCGGCTTTTTGTTAATTGCAGTCAGACGAAGAAGAAAAAAAATTGAAATCCTTATAACTAATTTGTTAATAAAAATTGATCACTAAATAATGAATTACAGTGCACATGCTATTATTTATAAATTATATAGGAGAAAGTTAAATGGAAGCAAAAGAAAAAACACACGGTCATTACTTGAAATTCATTGCGATGATAGGCACGTCTATGGTTGCAATGTTCTTTTTGATGTATTTGAATTCGTACCAAATCATCGATCATTTTTGGTTTAGTGAAACACGCCTGTTCATGACCATGATTATGGGGGGAGCCATGATAATTATAATGCTCCTGTTTATGATCAAAATGTATAAGGATAAAATAGCAAATGCACTAATCATTATTGGCGGTATTTTCCTGCTCGCCACTTCGGTATGGCTTGTCAGGAGCCAGGTTACAGTTGATGAGGTTGACTATGGAAGGCATGATTCCACATCATTCCATCGCCATTCTAACAAGTGAAAATTCAAAGATCGAAGATGTGAGAGTAAGGGAACTTGCAGATGGAATTATTAAAGCGCAGCGCAGGGAAATCAAGGAAATGGAATGGTTGATCAATGACATCAGGAAAAATGGTTTAGTGAAAACAAAGGCAGAGTCAGAATTACGTGCTGTCCCAGAATTCTCAGGGACATCCGAGTAGGAAAAACTGTGGGGTTTGCAGGAAAAGAAAGCTAAAATAAAAGGTAGAGGTCGCAGCGATCGACCGGATATGGTGTAATCGGAAAAGAATAGCAGATGCAGTTGTTTTGCAGGATGATATGGAGTTGAATAGGAATTTCTGATATTGTAAGTGATTGGCAAATCAAAGTTGCAATTTCAAAAAAATACCGGGTGTATGCTTCTTTATTCCATAATGGTGTAATATTTTTTAGACTACAAATAGTCAATTTTGTAACACTTTAATTAATTTAAAATAAATTGAAACATACATATCAAATAAAAGGAATGAGTTGCGAAGGTTGCAGAATTCATGTTGAACAAGCGCTTGGTGATGTTGAAGGCGTGACTAAGGTAATAGTTGATTTGAAAAAAGCAGAAGCTGTGATTGAAATGAAAGCACATATTCCGATAGAGAAATTGCAGGAGGCATTAAAAACAAGCGGTGGAAATTACAGCATTGCAAATCAGGGCGAGCAAATGAATAAGCACGATGACAAAGAGGATCCCTCAAATCCTAAAGAAATTTCCGAACAAAATGCAAAAGCCTCAGGAGTATTCTTTTGTCCGATGCATTGCGAAGGAGATAAGACATATAATAAACCGGGGAATTGTCCGGTTTGCGGGATGGATCTTGTGGAGCAACCTTCTTCACAAAAATCATCACTATATACTTGCCCTATGCATCCGCAAATAATCAGGGATGAACCGGGCGCCTGCCCGATATGCGGAATGGACCTAGTACCCTTAAATGTTAAAGAGGAAGATAAGACTTACAAAAATCTGTTGCATAAATTTATTATAGCTACCGTTTTTACTACCCCCATTTTTATAATAGCCATGATGGAGATGCTGCATCATAACCCACTGTTCAGTATCATGAAATTAAAATATTGGAACTGGGTGCAATTGGTATTATCCATACCTGTGGTGTTTTACGCTACGTGGATGTTCTTTCAGCGGGCGGCACGTTCAGTTATTACCCGGAATTTAAACATGTTCACACTGATAGGTATCGGTTCAGGTGTGGCGTGGGTTTTTAGTGTGGTGGCCTTGCTCTTTCCCGATCTTTTTCCTGCAGAATTTAAAACAGAACAGGGAACGGTGTATGTTTATTTTGAAGCAGCAACTGTTATACTAACACTTGTATTATTGGGTCAGCTTTTAGAAGCCCGTGCCCATGGCAAAACCAGCAGTGCCATTCAAGAATTATTAAAACTTGCGCCCAATAAGGCTACAAAAATTATTGACGGCAAAGAGCAGATAGTGTCTATAGATACGATACAAAAGGGCGATTGGCTGCGGGTAAAACCCGGTGAAAATATTCCAGTAGATGGAATCATTAAAGAAGGAGAAGCTATCATTGACGAGTCTATGATTTCAGGAGAGCCTGTTCCGGTAGAAAAGAAAACAGGAGATGCCGTAATTTCAGGTACTATCAATGGAAATAAATCTTTTGTGATGCTTGCCGAAAAAGTAGGTGCGGAAACCCTGCTCGCTAAAATTATTGAAATGGTAAACACTGCCAGCCGTTCAAAGGCGCCCATTCAAAAAATGGCAGATAAAATTTCGGGTTATTTTGTTCCGGTTGTTGTATTGATTTCAATCATCACTTTCATCGTTTGGGCAATCTACGGTCCTGAGCCTTCTTATGTATATGCTTTTGTAAATGCCATTGCTGTTTTGATAATTGCTTGCCCTTGTGCGCTTGGGCTTGCCACACCGATGTCGGTGATGGTAGGCGTAGGGAAAGGCGCCCAGTCGGGAGTTCTCATCAAGGATGCGGAGTCTCTTGAAAAAATGAATAAAATTGATGTAGTAATCATTGATAAAACCGGCACAGTTACCGAGGGAAAACCATCGGTTGAAAAAGTAATTCCGGCAAATGCTGATTTTTCGGAACAGGATATTCTCCAAAAAATAATTTCATTAAACAGCAGCAGCGAGCATCCGTTGGCACAGGCCACCTTGCGTTACGGGGAAGAAAAGAAAATTGATTTGAAGCCTGTTTCAAATTTTGAAGCGGTTACAGGAAAAGGAGTGATTGGTAATCTTGAGGGCGCATCACTGGCATTGGGTAACGAAAAATTAATGGAGCAGGTGAAAGCGAAAATTTCTAAGGAATTAAACGAACAAGTAAAAGCAGAACAAAAATTGGGTAAAACAGTTTCTTATTTATCTGAAGGAAGCAATGCCATTGGTTATGTAGTAATATCAGATAAGATTAAAGCATCAAGCCAGGAAGCTATCCGCAAATTACAAGAAGAAGGGTTGAAAGTGATTATGTTTACCGGTGACAATGAAGATACGGCCAAAGCGGTAAGTGAAACATTGCATCTGGATGGATACAAATCCCAGATGTTACCCGAAGATAAGCTGAATGAAATAAAAAACCTGCAAAGTGAGGGAAAGAAAGTGGCTATGGCAGGTGATGGCATCAATGATGCTCCGGCTTTGTCGCAGGCTGACATTGGCATTGCTATGGGCACTGGAACAGATGTAGCCATTGAAAGTGCATCTATCACTTTGGTAAAAGGTGATTTGAATGGTATTGCAAAAGCAAGAATGTTAAGTCACAAAGTAATAAAGAATATTAAGGAGAACCTATTCTTTGCTCTTGTTTACAATATATTGGGGATTCCAATTGCTGCGGGTGTTTTATATCCGGTTTTGGGGCTGTTGCTTTCTCCCATGATTGCAGCCTTAGCCATGAGTTTCAGTTCGGTTTCGGTTATAGCAAACGCACTTAGACTAAGAAATACAAAACTGTAGAAGTAGCGTCTGTATAATTTAATCTTAAATGAAATGATGCTCGATAATTTTTGGGGCTGGGATATGGATTGAGGCATGTAGATTATTCTACACGTTATCATTCTGCAATAAAGGTACTCCTTTAGAAAAAGAATCTTCTAAGAAAGACGATGCAAAAAAATGGAAATGACTGAAGATAAGCATGCCGGGCATACTATGAAACCATCAGATAAAATGTCCTTCTGGGAAAAGTTCAAAATGAGCATGACCATGAGTATGGGAATGGATCATACAGGATTAGCCGGCAGGGAAATGGCAAAGATGATGGAGCTCGATATTCGCAATAAGTTTTTTGTTGCTTTGATATTAACGATACCGATTATTCTTTATTCACCAATGGGTACAATGATATTTGGTATTTCATTGCCTTCACCAATTCCCGTTGCATGGCTATTATTAATTCTGACAACGCCAGTATATTTTTATTCCGGATGGATTTTTCTCTATTCATCATATAAATCACTTCAGACGCGAACATTGAATATGTCGGTATTGATTGCAGTTGGAATTACAGCTGCGTATTTATTTAGTGTGTTTCTGACCTTTATCGGAAGCAGTGATTCGTTTTATGAAGCAGCTGCAATGCTTGTGACATTTGTTTTATTCGGACACTGGATGGAGATGAAATCAAGAAGAGGAACGACAGATGCATTGCAGGCATTGTTTGCATTGGTTCCGCCGCAGGCAAGAGTTTTACGAAACGGAAAAGAAGAACTTATACCAACTTCCGATGTGAAGATTGATGAAGTTGTAATTTTAAAACCCGGAGATAAAGTCCCTGTTGACGGTGAGATTATTGAAGGCGAAACATCAATTGATGAATCACTTGTAACAGGTGAGTCACTTCCGGTTTCGAGAAAACCGGGTGATAAAGTTATCGGAGGTTCAATAAATCAAAACGGCTCGGTTGAATTCAAAGCAACAAAAGTCGGGAAGGACACGGCACTTGCGCAGATTGTTAAAATGGTTGAAGAAGCTCAAAACTCTAAAGCACCCGGGCAAAAGCTTGCAGACAGGTTTGCAAAATATCTTGTGATAGCTGCAGTTGGCGGAGGGATAATTACTTTTATTGCATGGTATTTTATTTTAGATCAATCAGTCATGATCTCTCTGACGTTTGCAATTTCTACGGTTGTGATTGCTTGTCCTGATGCATTGGGACTTGCAACACCCACGGCAGTAGCTGTCGGAACAGGTCTCGGTGCGAAGCATAATATTTTAATAAAAGATGCTGCTACATTAGAACAAGTTTCTAAAATACAGGCAGTAGTTTTGGATAAGACAGGAACATTGACAGAAGGAAAGCCAAAGGTAACGGAAGTTGCAGCAATAAATAATTTCAAAGAAGACGAAGCATTACAGCTCATTGCTGCTGCCGAAGCAAAGTCATCTCACCCTCTTGCAAATGCCGTGCTTGAAGAATTGAAGAATAAAAATCTAAGTTTACCTGATGATGTAGAGAAATTTGAAAACCTATCAGGACTTGGAGTAAAAGCAATTGTTAACGGTAAAACTATTTTAGTAGGAACTGTCAAATTAATGAAAGAAAATAATATTGATATCAAACCATTACAAAGTAAGATTGATGAATTACTTGAAGATGGAAATACAATAATGATATTGGCTGTAGATGGTATTGTTGCGGCTGTAATAGGAGCCGCTGATCCAATTAAAGAAAATGCTAAATTAGCAATAGAGAAACTAAATGAAATTGGAATTGAAACTGCAATGATCACAGGAGACAATCTGAAAACGGCTGAAGTTGTGGCTAATAAGATTGGAATAAAAAGAGTTTTTGCTGATGTAATGCCGGAAGATAAAGCGAAGTTTGTGAAGAAACTTCAGGATGAAGGAAAGTTTGTAGCAATGGTCGGTGACGGAGTGAATGATGCTCCGGCGCTTGCAACTGCTGACATTGGCATTGCGATTGGAGCAGGAACCGACGTTGCAATTGAAACTGCAAAAGTAGTATTGATGAAATCCGATCCGGCTGATGTGTTGAGGGCGATTCGATTGAGCAAAGCAACAGTGAGAAAAATGAAACAGAATCTTTTCTGGGCGTCGATTTATAATATACTCGCGATACCAATTGCGGCAGGTTTACTTTATCCAAGCTATGGAATTTTACTACGTCCTGAAGTCGCAGCGTTATTAATGAGTATCTCTTCGATAATCGTTGCAACGAATGCAGTGTTATTGAAGCGAGCAGAGAAAGATTTGATAACAATTTGACATTAATTATAAATATTGAATAAAATTAAATTTTTCGGTTAATGAATATGCTTACGATAAATATGAGTCATCAAGTATTAAACTCTCTGTTTAATCTTGCCGGAAGGTAAATGAATTATTATTTACCGAAAGCTTGTCCAATATAATATCCGAAGAAAGTTACATAAAATTTAATAAACAGGTAAATGGAAACTGATCAATACATTAAATTATCTTTGTCTATAACATTATAACCTACCATGATAGAAGTTAAAAAAGAAAGTATCCTTCTAAAGAAAACAAAGCTCGGCTTTGAAAACGAAGGTGTATTAAACCCGGCAACAATTCAGGAAGGTGATGACGTTCACCTGTTTTACAGGGCAGTACATACTGGCAATTACTCTACCATCGGATACTGTAAATTAGAAGGACCTTTGACAGTAAAGGAACGGAGTGAGACACCCGTTATCATTCCCCACTTCCATTATGAATCCAAAGGAATTGAAGACCCGCGCATAGTAAAGATTGATGATTTGTATTATCTAACCTATACCGCCTATGACGGAGTAAATGCAATGGGCGCCTTGAAGACTTCAAAAGATTTAAAGAAATTTGAAAGTCATGGATTAATAGTGCCGCAATTCTCTTATGAAGAATTCAAACACCTTGCCGAATGTAAAGGTCCGCTCAATGAAAAATATTCCCGTTACGCTCACGACCATCATACAGTGAAACTGGGTAAAAAAATATTGGTATGGGATAAGAATGTAGTTTTCTTTCCGAGAAGAATAAACAGTAAACTATATTTCCTTCACCGCATTAAACCTGACATCCAGATAACCGCAATAAATGATTTGAAAGAGTTGACCAAAGAATTCTGGGAGAATTATTTGATGCATCTCGATGAAAATATTGTGCTTGTCCCAAAGCATGCACATGAGGTGAGTTATATAGGCGGAGGATGTCCACCGGTAGAAACAGAACATGGGTGGCTCTTGATTTATCATGGTGTGCATGATACAATCAAAGGATACGTGTATTCGGCTTGCGCAGCTTTACTGGATTTAGAAAATCCTCATAAAGAAATTGCCCGTTTGCCGTATGCTTTGTTTAAACCTGAGCACGAATGGGAATTGTATGGAGAAGTGAATAATGTAGTTTTTCCTACTGGCACTGCCTTGTTTGATGATACCATGTACATTTATTATGGTGCTGCTGATGAACAAATAGCATGTGCCTCACTCAGTCTATCAGCTTTGGTGAAAGAGTTGTTGCAATATGCGGGGAGTAATGCTAAATGAAATTTGAAACTATAAATAAAGAAAACATCATTGGTGGAAATAATCTTCCTCAAATTTTATTTATCACATCCTATCCTCTGTGGGAGTGTGGTTTGTAATCATTTAAAAAATGAAAAATGAAGAGGTTGGTAAAAACTGAAAAATCAATAAATATAATTACCAGTTGTACTAAATAACCGAACAAGTATTCTTTATTAAAAACAAAAACTAAAAATCATAGACAATTCAATTATGCATAGTTATAATATCAGCGGTATGAGTTGCAGTGGATGTGTGGCAACAGTTAAAAATAAATTGTCCTCTGTCTTTGGAGTAACATCCGTAAAAGTTGACCTTGGAAAGAAGCAGGCAGAGATTACTTCATCACAAGAGATTACTATAGATATACTACAGGATGCATTAAGGAATACCAGCTATACCATTACCAAACTTGTAACATAACACTTTGTAAATTTGATGTTCAATCAGGAGATTGGAAACGCGTAACGAGATTCCCGCTTTCGCGGAATGACATTATAAAAAATCATGCTTAATAAAATAATAAGTTTTTCATTAAAGAATCGTTTATTAGTTGTGGCTACTGCCGCGTTCTTAATGATTTATGGAGTTCAGACAATTATAAATCTGCCGATTGATGTTCTTCCGGATCTGAATCGTCCGAGAGTAACTGTAATGACGGAAGCACACGGACTTTCGCCTGAAGAAGTTGAAGTCCTGATAACATTACCGATTGAGAATGCATTGAACGGATCGACGGGCGTGAAAGAAGTTCGTTCAAACTCCGGTGTAAGTCTGTCAATAGTTTTTGTGGAGTTTGATTGGGATACCGATATATTGATTGCCAGGCAAACAGTTGCAGAAAAATTACAATTAGTTAAAGAAAAACTACCGAGTGATGTAACACCCGTTATGGGTCCGATCACTTCGGTGATGGGACAAATTCAGATCATCGGAATTTCAACGACGGATTCAACGTCTAAAATGGATATCAGAACAATTGCCGACTGGACAATAAGACCAAGACTGTTATCAATCTCCGGAGTGTCGCAGGTGATAAATATTGGAGGAGATGTAAAGCAATATCAGATATTAGTTGATCCGAATAAAATGAAAGACTTTAAAATTTCATTAAAAGAAGTTGAGGATGCCATAGGTTCATCGAATTCAAATACCACAGGCGGCTTTACGGAAAATTCAAATCAGGAATATCTTTTAAGAAACATCGGAAGAACAGCTTCAATAGAAGAGATTGCAAATTCTATAGTAACTTACAGAGAAAATATTCCTGTTTCTCTAAAGCAGATAGCAGATATAAAAGTTGGTCCTCCGGTTAAAAGAGGCGATGGCGGAATGAACGGCAAGCCGGCTGTATTAATGGCTATTGAGAAACAACCGAATGCAAACACAGTTGAGCTGACAAAAGAAATAGATAAGGCAATCGACGAAATTCAAAAGACACTTCCTGCGGCGATAGTAATAAATAAAGATGTTTTCAAACAGTCAAATTTTATTGAATCCTCAATAACTAATGTTGAACATGCATTAAGAGACGGTGGAATTCTTGTTACGATAGTTTTATTTTTATTTCTGTTAAATTTCAGAACGACGTTTATTACGCTTACAGCAATACCGCTTTCATTTGTAATCACGGCTTTGGTTTTTAAATTTTACGGGATAAGTGTCAACACAATGACGTTGGGAGGACTGGCAGTAGCTATTGGTGAATTGGTAGATGATGCGATTGTGGATGTGGAAAATGTTTTCAGAAGATTAAAAGAAAACAAATTAAAAAAGAATCCTGAACCTTTTCTAAAAGTGATTTATAAAGCATCGAGTGAGGTAAGGAATTCAATAGTTTATGCTACTATCATAGTTGTTTTAGTTTTTATTCCGTTATTTAGTCTGAGCGGAATTGAAGGAAGGATTTTTGCGCCGCTTGGAATCTCATATATAGTTTCAATAATAGCATCGCTTTTGGTATCGCTGACTGTGACTCCCGTACTATGCTCGTACTTATTGCCTAAAGCTAAATTTACAGATAAAGAAAGTTTTTTAGTGAGGTGGCTTAAGAAACAGAATGTAAAAGTTTTAAATAGAACATTAGAGCGTCCAAAACTAATAATGTCGATCAGCGGATTATTAGTTGCCGTATCAGTTGTGTCAATAATTTTTATGGGAACAGAATTTCTTCCGCCGTTCAATGAAGGATCTTTAACCATAAATATTCTTTCTCCTCCCGGAACTTCCTTAACCGAATCAAACAGAATCGGAATGATAGCCGAGAAATTAATTCTCAAAGTTCCTGAAGTCATTTCCACAGGACGAAGAACAGGACGT
>JAWXBH010000164.1:0-14727 GCA_034439935.1 bacterium | reverse complement strand
GCCGGAAATTCAGATCAATGGCGGCAGGAATTCCAACACGAAACGAGGTGATGACCTTGCAGCGGTGCTTGACTCGGGAATTCCTGCTTGTCGCCATTGCTCTGAATTTCTTGTCGGCAATTTCTCACAGGCAGGTTCTTTTTAAAAACAATAATGATTATCCTGTTTGCTGATTAATTTAAAACCTTTAAGTTTTGGTGAAAATTATTTTGGACGGCACTGACTGCGGATGTTTCACATTTCATATATTCCATTGTAATAAAAATTCATAATTGCTATATTTACAAAAATAAAAAAGAAAAGAGGTAATAAATTGTTAAAGGTTATCATTCAGGAGGGCGAGTCAATTGATAAAGCTCTTAAAAGGTTCAAAAAGAAGTACGAAAAGTCAGGATTGCTGAAGGAATTCAGAAGAAGAATGTTTTACACCAAGCCTTCTGTCGAAAAGAAGATGGATAAGGAAAGAGCTGTAAGAAAGAACAAGAGAATATTAGCAGAAGAAAATACTTAATTAAGATTTTTTAAGTTAAGAAACCCATTGACAGATATTAAAAAATCCAATGGGTTTTTTCAATTTAAACCTTACCATTTCAAACTAATTATCCCATATTGCCGAAAAAGGAAAGCGCCAAGCTTGTAGAATATATTTCCAAAAAGGAAATTGAGAAACGCATTAAGAAGATCGCAAAGAAGATCAATAAAGATTATAAAGGCAAGAAACCTATTTTCATAGGCATTCTCAACGGATCGTTCATATTTCTTTCCGATCTCATACGCGAAATTGAAGTTGACTGCGAAATAGATTTTCTGAAACTTTCGAGCTACGGTGACGAAAAAATATCATCGGGCAATGTTACGCTTCTTAAAGATCTTAACTGTGAAATTGAAAATCAGGATATCATCGTTGTCGAAGATATAGTTGATTCCGGTCTGTCGGCTATTTTCATAAAGAAGATCATAGAGGAAAAAAAGCCCGCGTCGCTGAAGTTTATAAGTCTGCTTTTTAAGAAGAACATTTCAAAGCTTGATTTTAAAATCGATTACGTAGGGTTTAAGATCAGCAACAAGTTTGTGGTCGGCTACGGACTTGATTATGCACAGAAGTACAGGAATTTAAATGCAATATACGTGTTACAAAGTGAAAATTAATTAAAAATCATGGCGATAAAAAATCCAAAGAACACCAATAAGAATAGTGAAGACTTTAACTGGAACAGGGTATTCAAAATAGTATTAGGATGGAGCGCAATACTGATCGGTTTTTTTCTTATAATGATCTATACAAAAGGCACTGACGGCAAATATTCCGAGTTAAGCTATGATCAGTATATTAAGTTTCTTTCTGATAAAAAGATTGCAAGCGCGATAATAAAGAAATCCGATAATAATTATGAGTTTCTTGGAAAGCTTAAAGAACCGGAGTCAGTCAACATCGGCAACAGACCTGTCACCATTGACAGATTCAATGTCTTATTGCCGTATACTAATGTTGATGAGAACATAGTAAAGACGTGGAGTGAAAGCGGGATACAGTTTACAATTGAAAAAGATGACGGCGGATGGCTTACTCCTTTATTGGGTGCACTGCCGTGGATATTGATAATTGTATTCTGGATATTCATTATGCGAAGAATGCAGTCAGGCGGAGGCGGTACAAAGAACATTTTTTCATTCGGAAAATCGAAAGCCAAGCTTTTAAGTGAGTCTGCAACCAAAGTTACATTTGAAGATGTAGCCGGAGCAGATGAAGCAAAGGAAGAATTGTCAGAGATAATTGAGTTTTTGAAGACACCTGCAAAGTTTCAGAAGCTCGGCGGAAAGATCCCAAGAGGAGTTCTGCTTTTAGGACCTCCGGGAACGGGTAAGACATTGCTTGCAAGAGCAGTAGCAGGTGAAGCCGGTGTTCCTTTCTTCTCGATCAGCGGCGCGGACTTTGTCGAAATGTTTGTCGGAGTCGGAGCTTCAAGAGTGAGAGACTTGTTTGAACAGGGAAAGAAGAATACTCCCTGCATTATATTCATAGATGAGATCGATGCTGTGGGAAGACACAGAGGCGCAGGTCTCGGCGGCGGCCACGATGAGAGAGAGCAGACATTAAATCAATTACTTATTGAGATGGATGGATTTGAACAGAATAATGGGGTAATAATAATTGCTGCAACCAACCGTCCGGACATACTTGATCCGGCATTGTTAAGACCGGGAAGATTTGACAGACAGGTAGTTGTTGACAGACCTGATGTAAAGGGTCGTGAAGGTATTTTTAAGGTGCATACAAGAAAGACACCAATGACAAAGGATGTTAGCATTGATATACTTGCAAAAGGCACACCGGGATTTTCCGGAGCTGACATTGCAAATCTTGTTAATGAAGCGGCGCTTCTTGCAGCTAGAAGAAATTCGGATTTTGTAACAATGAAAGATTTTGAAGATGCAAAAGATAAAGTGATGATGGGAACAGCAAGAAAGAGTCTTATTATCTCAGATAGAGAAAAGAAGACTACTGCTTATCACGAAAGCGGACATGTTATAGTTGCGAAGATGATTCCTGAAGCAGACCCTGTTCATAAGGTGACGATCATTCCGAGAGGAAGAGCACTTGGAGTAACGACATATCTTCCTATGGATGAAAAGCATACATATTCAAAGGAATATCTCGAGGCAATGATCACATACGCGATGGGTGGAAGAGCAGCAGAGAAAATGATATTCAATGAATACACCACAGGCGCAAGCAATGATATAGAAAGAGCTACAGCAATGGCAAGAAGAATGGTCTGTGAATTCGGTATGAGTGAAAAGCTCGGACCGATCGCTTACGGTCAGAAGCAGGAAGAGGTTTTTCTCGGAAGGGAAATAAACCAGCACAAGGATTACAGCGAAACCACACAGATACTTATTGATGACGAAATAAAGAAGATCGTTCAGTCGGGTATGGATAAAGCGGAAAGACTTCTGATTGAAAATTCCGATAAGCTGCACAGAATGTCAGATGCTTTATTGGAAAGAGAAATACTTGATTCATCCGAGCTTGATATGATAATGAGGGGTGAGGAGCTGCCGCCGTTTGAGAAGGTAGTTCCGAATAAGGAAGTGCCGAAGAGTGAGGAAGTGCAGAAAGAAAAAGAGAAGAAGGTTAAAGATGAAAAATTCAAGCCCGGTGATGTAGCACTTGCAAATTAAAATTCATAAAACATAAATTATAAAAGCGAGCCAACAACTCGCTTTTTTTTTGAGCATTGGAAGATAAGATCAGCGGTATAAGTTTAAAGAACGAATTAATCCGAAAATCAATACATCTGTCTTCATCTGTAATACCCTTTTCATATTTTTTTTTAGACAGGAAGACAGAGATCATCATACTTTCGGTATTTACATTTTTAATGATAACGGTTGATCTGTTAAGACTGAAAAATAAAACTATCAAAGGACTGTACCTTAAAATATTAGGTCCGATCCTGAGACGGCACGAAACGGAGAATGGCAGGGAGCTCTTCACAGGCGGAACATACATAGTCGTCGCATATCTGATCTGCGTAATAATTTTTCCGCAGCCGCTGGCAATAATGGCAATGCTTGTAATAATTTTCTGTGATTCAGCCGCAGCGATTACAGGTAAGGTCTATGGTAAACATTTTATCGGTAATAAAACCATAGAAGGAAGTCTTGCATTTTTTATTACAGGAGTAATAATTGTTTTTGTAACTCCGAAGTTAACGGGCAGCAGTAATGAATATTTTGTAGGAATTGCCGCTGTTCTTTTGACGACGATATTTGAATTACTGCCGCTGAAGATCGATGATAATATTTCGATACCAGTATTTTTCGGACTGGTTTATCTCGGGCTGGTAAGTATGGTGTGATCATCCAATTTAAATTAGATTAACCTTCAACTTTCAACTTTATAAACTTTTAACTTTATAAACTTTTAACTTTTAACTTATAAAAATGTCTTTCAGATGCGGTATAGTCGGACTTCCTAATGTCGGCAAATCTACTTTATTTAATGCTTTAACTTCTGCTCAGAATGCAGAAGCAGCTAATTATCCTTTTTGTACAATTGATCCAAATGTCGGAACGGTCATAGTTCCTGATGACAGGGTTACAAAACTTGTAGAGCTTTATGATCCGAAAAAAGTTGTTCCTGCGACGATTGAATTCGTTGACATAGCAGGTCTTGTAAAAGGCGCGTCTAAAGGCGAAGGACTTGGTAATCAGTTTCTTTCGCATATCCGTGAAGTCGAAGCGATTATTCATATTGTCAGATGCTTTGATGATGATAATATTGTTCACGTCGAAGGAAAGGTTGATCCGAAGAGTGACATCGAGATCATTGAAACAGAGCTTATACTTAAGGATCTTGATACAATCGATAAGAGACTTGACCGTACGGGAAAAAACTTAAAGTCCAACGACAAGAAGATCAAACTTGAATTCGATACACTCACTGCACTTAAGGGGCATCTTGAAGGTTCGCGTCTTGCAAAATATTTTACGGTAAATCTGACTGAGGACGAAGCGGCGATAGTCAGGGAGCTTCACTTGCTTACCGATAAGCCGTTCTTATATGTAGCTAATGTCGATGATAAGAATCTTGAAGGTAATAATTATTCTGAAATTGTAAAAAGTATAGCAGACAAAGAGAAGGCGCAGTTCCTTATACTTTCCGTGCAGATCGAATCGGAGATATCACAACTTGAATCAAAGGAAGAGAAGATCGATTTTCTTAAAGAGATGGGACTTGATGCTTCGGGACTTGACCGGCTTATAAATAAAGGATATGAACTGTTGAATCTCATAACATTTTTTACAGCGGGTGAAAAGGAAGTTCATGCATGGACACTTCCCAAAGGATACAAAGCACCGCAGGCTGCAGGGGAGATACATACTGATTTTGAAAAGGGATTTATCCGCGCTGAAATTATGAGTTATGATAATCTTATCGCGCTGAGATCTGAAGCCGCGGTCAAAGAAAAAGGTTTGCTGAATGTTGAAGGAAAAGAATATGTGGTGAATGACGGTGATGTAGTTCACTTCAGATTTAATGTGTAAGCGGTATTTCAATTCATTATTACAATTCATTGCAATTCATAGCAAAATAAATTCTTGTATTGTATAATTAAGTAATAACAAGTAAAATCAAAAGAGCAAGTACAATTTTTGCTTTGCACAATTTAACAGGAAGGGTAGTATGCAAAAAGACATTTTACTTTTTAAATTCATCTTAGTTAGTAACAGTGCCGGAAGGTTCCGCACTTTCTCAAGAATTATCACAACCCCCAAACAATTATCAATTATCAATTATCAATTATCAATTATCATTTATCAATTATTAATGCTTGGTAATGTATTTTTTCAACGGAAGTAATTTATCAAGCGGAGTTTATTTTTATACTTTGAATGTCTTTGAAAAATATGGTTCAACACGAATTCATTCTGAAACTAAAAAAATGTTTCTAATAAAATGAATATAAAACTGTTAAGCCGACTGTTATTGTTTATCATCATCCCTTCAACTTCTTTTTGTCAATGGCAGGTTTTAAGTAAAATAGATAGTGTATCTGGATTGGGAAAAATTTATTTTATAAATAGTTATACTGGATTCACAACAGGTGATAATAAAATATATAGAACAACGGATTCCGGAGGAGATTGGGATTTGGTCTACCAGCAAGGTTCTGAAGGAATTTATGATATCGAATTTATAAATCAGAACACCGGATTTGCACTTTATGATATGTCAACTTTATTAAAGACAACAAATGCGGGTCTGAATTGGGAGTCGAGATATTTGAATCAGATATTTACCTCGATATACTTTTTTGATGAAAATACCGGATATCTTACACCTTTCAGCAGTAACAGATTGTGGAAGACTACAAACGGCGGAGTTAACTGGAATGAAATGAATTATTCTTTTCCTTTTATTTCTTTAGAAGATGTTGAATTTGTTAATAAAGATACAGGCTTTGTCTGTGGAAGACAATTAGGACCGAACTACAATCCTTATTTTGGGAAGACCACTAATGGTGGGATTACTTTTATGCATAGTTGGTACATTACCGGCAGTACTCTATCTTTTGTCAATTCTCAAACAGGATATCTGAGCAATAACGTAAGCCTGTATAAAACAACAAACGGAGGGCCGATATACCCAGGAGGATGGTTTACAGCAGGTAGCTTCCCAACCGGTGGAATAAAGGTAAGTGCAATTGATAGCAATTATGTCTATGTAAGTGGTAGAGGCGGATTTTCAGCAAGTCGGAAAATGGCGGAGCAACCTGGTCGCAGATGTATTCACCAGTAAGGAATAATATTTATGATCTGTTTTTTATTAATAAAGATACGGGGTTTGCATGCGGAGACAGCGGAGTTGTTTTAAGAATTATAAATGCAAGCACGGTTGGAGTAAGTAATATTTCAAATGAAATTCCATCAGACTATCAGCTTTATCAAAATTACCCCAATCCCTTCAACCCCAAAACTATTATCAATTATCAAATACCAATGTTCAGTAATGTAATTTTAAAAATATATGACATTCTTGGAAATGAAGTGGTTACATTAGTAAATGAAAAGCAAAATGCCGGAATATATGAAGCAGAGTTTGACGGCAGCGGATTGGCAAGCGGGATTTATTTTTACAGATTAATTGCCGGTGAGTTTATTCATACCAAGAGAATGACTCTTGTGAAATAAGTTTCAACGGTCGAGATCTAAATTGTTATACAGGAGCGTTTGCGTTAATGCGTAAACGCTTTTTTATTATGAGGTTAGCTTATGCCGACAGCTCTTAAACCATTATAAGTAATGAACGCCATTATATAAGCGAGAGCAGTGAATATGACTAATTGCAGTATGGGAATTCTCCATCCGCCTGTTTCCTTTTTTGCAATTGCGACGGTGGAAAGGCATTGAAGTGCAAACACAAAGAACACGATAAGTCCTGCTGTTGATGCAGTCGTAAAGAGTTTTTGTCCGGTATCACCGACTGTCGCTTCGCGCATCGAAGTAAGAATTGAATTCTGCATGTCTTCTTCCCCATCCCCTGTGATCCTGAATATCAATGCGAGTGAACTCACAAAAACTTCGCGTGCAGCGAAAGTTGCAATAAGAGAAACTCCAACTCTCCAATCCATTCCTATTGGCTTCATTACAGGTTCAATTATTTTTCCTAATGATGAAGCATAAGAACCCGAAATTCTCTCAGCATCTTTTAATTGTGTTATCTCTTCAGGAGTTTTGCCTGCTTCATCAACTACCGGATCATAATTCGGAAAGAATGTCAGCAGCCATAATACCAGTGATAAATAAATGATTACAGGTCCGGCTTTCATTACATACTGCTTCGCATTCTTCACAGTATTGTTTATCACAATGCTCAGCTTGGGTTTTTTATAAGTAGGAAGCTCAAGAATGAATGAAGAATCATCCTTCTCTTTAATAAGCTTTCCCTGAAATTTGTTTACCAGTGAAGCAATGACGATAGAACTTAAAATGCTGAAAACATAAATAGCCGCGAGCACAAGCCCGCCAATGTATGGCTTATCCTGTGGTATTAAGAAAGCGATCAGTAACGCATAAACAGGGAGGCGGGCACTGCAGCTCATAAGTGGAATGATAAAAATTGTAAGCATACGTTCACGCTTGTTGGCTATAGTCCGTGCAGCCATCATTGCGGGAATGGCACAGGCGAAGCCGGAGAGCATTGGTACAAAAGATTTTCCATTCAGACCAATCTTTGAAAGCGGCTTGTCAATAAGCATTGCTCCTCTCGCAAGGTAACCCGAGTCTTCAAGCAGACCGAGTATTAAAAACAAGATCAGTATTTGTGGAAGAAAAACAAGAACAGAACCAAGTCCGCTGATGATGCCGTTTGATACAAGATCTCCGAACCAGTTATTACCGATAAGGTTTGACGCTGTGTCAGACAATACAGAGAAGAATTCGTTTACAAGATCCATCAGAGGCGCAGCGAGATAAAATATCGAAGTAAATGTTAATGTCATTACAGCAAAGAATATGAGAATGCCCCAGAACTTGTGAAGAACGATCTTGTCGATCTTAAGAGTTGCCGCATCGGGTTTATTAAGAAACCTTGGTGAGTTAAGAACAACAATGCTTTCATTTACCTTCTGCAGATCAAGCTTGCCATTGGCTGCGGATATTTTCCTTTCAAAAAAAACTTCCTTTTCAATCCGGGCAATTTCGTCATAGGATTCAATGAGGTTCGCCTTAAGATCGTCGGCATTTGAGAAAACCTTAGCAGAAATACTACTATCATATTTTACATCATCAATGTCTTCACTGATTGCCTGAAGCAGCTCGTGAATTCCTTTGCCATTGATCCCATTGACCTTTACGACCTTACAGTTAAGAATTTCGCTTAATTTACTTTCGGAAATGTCGATCCCTTTTTTGTAAAGTATATCGAGCATTGTAAGAACAACTATTACCTTAAACTTTGCATCGATAAGCTGCTTCACTAAGAATAAATGTCTTGAGAGCTGGCTTGCGTCAACAGTTACCGCAACAATATCAGGGATGCCGTGTTTTGGATGCGCAAATAAAGAATCGACTGAGATCTTTTCATCGGGTGAAGAGGGAATAAGACTGATGATACCGGGTGAATCGAGTATGTTAGCGTTGACGGCGAACTTGCCGAGAATTTTTGAAATTGAATATTCAACTGTAGAGCCGGGATAATTAACTGTCTTATACCTCTTACCGCTGAGATAATTAAAGAGAGTCGTCTTACCGGAATTAGGCTGTCCGACTAATGTTATTAAAGGGATTTTATTTTTTGTGAGTGTGGTCAAATGAGAATGCAAACAGCTTCATTTTTTCTTATGGCAATGATCGTACCGCGGATCGCTATTGCGATCGGATCATCAAAGATCGATTTATTTACTAATTCAATTTCCTGTCCGGGGGTAAATCCAATTTCAAGAATTCTGTGTGAGGAGTAATGTGAATTGTCCACATCTAATATAATTGCTTTCTCACCTTTCTTAAGATCTGCTGCGGTTCTCATTAATTTTTATAAAGACTTAGTCCAATCTAATGAACAAAAAAATTTAATCTTAATTTAAATGACTGACATTGTTCTTGCATTTCTTTGCATCTTCACATTTGGCAAAAACCTGAAAAGTATGATCAACCATTTTTAAATTATTCTCTTTACATACCTTATCCTGTATCTTTTCTATCATCGGATATTCAAATTCGATTATCTTATTGCAAGTAACACAAATGAGATGGTAATGAGGATTTCTTCCGATCTTGGTTTCGTAACGTGTGCGGTCTCCTTTAAAATTATGTCTGGTAAGGATATGACATTCGTTCATCAATTCGAGAGTTTTATAAACCGTAGCTCTTGAAACATTTATATAATCATTCTTCATTTGCAGATAAAGCTCGTCCGCGTCAAAATGTCCCTTCATATTAAGTGCGGCATCAAGAATCAGAAATCTTTCGTTGGTAATTCTGTGTGCGTTGTCTTTAAGGTAGTTTATAAACTTGTCTTTTATGTCTTCTGGTATCAAAGTGAATTTTTATTATTTATACTGCGTCTTTGTAAAGATATTAATTATATGAAATAAATAAAAGGGAAAGTTAATTTGATTTGGGATCATATTCCATAAGAAGGAAAAACTTGCCACGAATTTCACGAATGATCACGAATTAAAAATACAAATCA
Organism: bacterium; assembly: GCA_034439935.1. Classification (GTDB taxonomy): domain Bacteria; phylum Bacteroidota; class Ignavibacteria; order Tepidaquicellales; family Tepidaquicellaceae; genus JAGPCH01. Next base: position 5,027 of record JAWXBH010000164.1, on the reverse strand, counting down.
CCAATTTCACTCAGGGAGCTTTCAAAGATTGAAAATTATTCTTTGATTCATTTTAAGCCCGCTGTGAAAATTTTGCAGATGATGATATATTACGATATGATGTTTGTATCCGAAGGGTCTGACTCTGTGAATTCTTTTATCCAGTTCTTACGAAACGACAGTTTGATAACTTCTCATATAAAAAGGGCTTATGAGAATTTTATAAAGATATATTCAAAACTTCTCAGGATTGAATTTACAGATAAGGTTTCAAAGATAAATGATATTAAATTTCAGATCGAAGATCATAAAGAGCTGTTGATCGGAAGAAGCTGGTTCATTACCAGACTGAATGAACTTGAAAACAAATTAACGAAGAAAAAGAAAGCAAATTCTTAACCGGACAATACTATGAAATTTTTTTTGTTACATTATCGTATCATACTTGTACAGCTTCCATTCTCCGTTCCTGTTCTGCCTGAAGTATGTTGAAATCTCAAATTCGCCGTCTGTCATCTTTATTATTTTATTCTCAATCGTATATATTTTATAACCAAAAAAATATTTAAGATAATCGAATGCTGCTGCCGGCTTAACTTTTACATTATTCATGCTCTCATCTGTAGTCTGTATCTTTTTTTCTGTATAATTCTTAAAGGCAGCCAGCCCTGATGTTCCGTTGTCAATGAAATCCTTTGCAAAGGTATCAAAGTCCTGCGCCTTAAGTGTATTTGACAAAAAAATTATAACAATCAGCGCAAAAGTACCGGTTATGAATTTTTTCATAAAGTTAAAAGTTAAAAGTTAAAAGTTTGTAAAATTGAAAGTTTATAAAGTTTGTAAAGTTGAAAGTTTGTAAAGTCGAAAGTTTGTAAAGTTTAAAGTTTGTAAAGTTTGAATAAGACTTATAATAATTAAAAGCTCCGGACAAAAAAATTACCGGAGCTTCTATCAACTTTGAGCTTTGAACATTCAACTTGTAACTACACTTCTCCCATCACCTTATCCAGTATATCAAGTCCCGCATCGATCTCACTCTTATTAATATTGATCGGAGGTCTGAATCTCACTGACTTTTCGCCGCAGCCCAAAATAAGCAGATCATTCTCGAGTGCTTTTGATGTCACATTGTTTCTCATGTCTGCGTCAGTGCAGTCAAACGCGCAGAATAGTCCGAGACCTCTTGAGTTTGAAACTTTGTCAGGATATTTTATGGATAGATCTTTTAATTTTGTCTGAAGATAAAGCCCCATTGTTTCACAATTCTTCACAAGATTTTCTTCCTGTATTATCTCAAGAATTTTTGTGAATCTTTTCATGTCAACCATATTACCGCCCCAGGTTGAATTGATCCGGCTCGGCTTCTGAAATACATTGTCATCGACTTCATCAATTCTGGCAGTTGATAGCGTACCGCAGACCTGTGTCTTCTTTCCGAAAGCAATAAGATCCGGCTGAATGAAATGCTGATGAGCCCACCATTTACCCGTGAGGGCAATTCCTGTCTGAACTTCATCCAGTATAAGCATGACTTCACTCTCATCACATATCTGTCTTAACTGCTGAAAAAATTCCTTTCTGAACTGGTTGTCGCCGCCCTCACCTTGTATCGGTTCGAGGATGATTGCAGCAATGTCATCTTTATTCTGAGTGATGGCATCCTTGATCTGCTTTATAGAATTATTTTCGGCTTCTATTACTTTTTTCAGATTCTCTTCATTGAGTGGAAATATGACTTTAGGATTATCGACTCTCGGCCAGTTGAATTTAGGATAATACAAAACCTTATTCGGATCAGTATTTGTCAGCGACATTGTATAGCCACTTCTTCCGTGGAACGCCTGTTTGAAGTGAATGACCTGATGACCTTTTTCTTCTTGATAACCTTTCTTGAAATTTTTTCTGACTTTCCAGTCGAATGCCGCCTTCATTGCATTTTCAACCGCAAGTGCTCCTCCTTCAATGAAAAACGAATGCTTGAAATAAGAGGGGACTGCGATGCCAAAGAATGTGTCAACAAATTCCGCCTGCACTTCAGTATAAATATCAGATAGCGACGGCTTGTTAACTGCTACCTCACCGATCTCCTTTACAAATTTTTCATCAGTAAGTTTGGAATGATTCATCCCGAGAGGATTTGATGCCACGAATGTAAAAAAATCGAGAAGTTTCTTGTCGTGCTTGGAGTCATAAAGATACGCTCCTTTTGATCTCTTCAGATCAATAGTAATATCAAACCCGTCAACAAGCATGAACTTCTTTAGTGTACTCTGAACATTCTGAGGATTGATATCTGTTTGCTCAAAATGATTTCCGGTTGTTTTGCTTTCGAGAACTGTATTGGTTTCCAGTGTCTGCGGGTTCATATTTTTTTGTTTAAAATTTTAATTAATGATGCCGATAATGTATGCTGTTTCTTTTTTTGTTTTAAGGAATTTAATGAATTTATCTGAGGTGTGCGGGGGAACAATAAAAATGAGACCAATTCCTAAGTTAAAGGTTCGTCGCATATCCGCTTCTGTTACATTACCTTTCTTTTGTATAAGCCCGAATATGAAAGGTCTTTGCCATGCGTCCCAGTCAATACTGATGGTTAAATTCTTTGGGACGACACGTTTTGTATTTCCTATGATTCCTCCGCCTGTAATATGCGAGATGGAATTTATTTTAAAACTTTTGTTATTTAATGAGCTCTGAATTATTTTCAGATACGACTTATGAACTTTCAATAGCTCATCGCCGACAGTGTTCTTTAATTCAACATGATATTGATTAAGCTTTTTCTTACTGTCAAAGATCTTTCTTACTAAGGTGTATCCGTTTGTATGCAGCCCATTTGATCTTAATCCGATCAGAACATCACCACGCTTTACATTGTTCGAATTTACAATTTTACTTTGCTCAACTATCCCGGTGATCGATCCGGCGAGATCAAAATCATTTCCGGAATAAATACCCGGCATCTCAGCTGTCTCTCCGCCTGTCAATGAGCATCCGTTACGTTCGCACCCTCGGATAATTCCTTTGACAACTGCAACCGCGTCCTTAGTCTTAAGCTTTCCGGTCGCGTAATAATCCATAAAATACATCGGCACCGCGCCGCATACAGCGATGTCATTTACACAGTGGTTTACAAGATCTTCACCGATGGTATCAAGCTTACCTAATTCCGCCGCGAGCTTTATCTTCGTTCCAACACCGTCAACGCTGGACACTAAAACAGGATCTTTAAACTTCCGCAGATCTGGTTTATAAAAAGCTCCGAAATTTCCAATTCCGCTTAAGACATTACCGGAGAAAGTTTTCCTGACGAGAGGCTTGATCTGATCTACGAACTTATCTGCTTCTGAAATGTTAACCCCTGAAGACCTGTAACTTAATTTCACATGCAAAAATACTCAATACTGTAAAGTTTAGCAATTCAGTTTTGTAAAGATTGCATTAACTTGCATTTGGATGTATATAGATTATTATATTCTATTTTCACGATTTTGATAGTAATGTATAAGTTAAAATATTTTTATGCTTTATTTTTACTAAGGTTGATTTCAATTTTTTGTATCATTTTAGCGTAAGATTTTCTTATCTCACAAAAAAAATAATCTAAAATTTTTAAGTCACTCTGATTGATATAATAATCAACTACTTATTATATAAACTTCAAATGATGTTCATTAGAAAATTTTCTTATTGAAAAATCTGGGATAATGTAAAATTAAAAAACCCTGACAAATAAAATAATTGTCAGGGTTTCCTTTTTTTATTTGCAGGATAATGGATAGATCCTATCATAAGCATAAACTTTTATTTTATTAGAATCATCTTTCTTATTGACTCAAACTCTCCTGCTTTTATTTTGTAATAATATATTCCGCTTGCGAAGTTACTGCCGTTGAAATTTATACTGTATCTTCCGGCATTTCTGAAGTCATTTAATAAAGTAAATACTTCTTTCCCAAGAATGTCATACACCTTTATGGTTACAAAATTATCTTCAGGCAGATCGAACTTAATGTTTGTTTCCGGATTGAATGGGTTAGGATAGTTCTGCTCTAATGCAAATTTTTTGGGAAGTGTATTTTCATTTACTGTTACATTAACCATAGTCTGTCCGCCGTTTGTAGTATTAATAATTTTACCTCCTCCTCCTACTACCCACCCAATTGAATCATTGTAAAGATTCATTGATTTCATTAATGCCGGTGGAAAATTTGCTGAATTCTCTCTCATCCAATTCATTCCTGAATTTGTAGATTTAAATAAATATCCCTGTTCACCGCCCACAAAGCCTGTGTTTTCATCTATGAACTCAGCAAATCTCATTGATGAGGTTAATGAACTTACCGGTATTCTTGTAATACTATCCCAGGTATCTCCAAAATCCGTTGTCTTAAAAACACGGTTATCACTTCCGGCCACCCATCCGGTTAAATTGTTGACAAAAGATAATTTATAGAAATCTGGAATCCTTGTACCAATTGGCATAGTAACATTTAACCAAGATGAACCTCCATTAATAGTTTTGAACATATCTGTTCCCGAACCTGTAACAATTCCGGTCATAGCATCTTTAAAATACATGTCATGAAGATTACCTGCGAATAGTGGATCTGTGATTATAGAATCACCTCCATTGGTTGTGCGCAAAACTTTCTGTCCGGTTCCTGCAATCCAGCCGGTATTTTCATCAATAAAAAAAACCGCATCATAGCTTGAACCGAATCCAAAACCGTTGTTTCTTATCACGATCCAGCTTGCACCGCCGTCAGTACTCTTTATAATTGTTTCAAACCAGCCAACAACATAACATACATTGGAATCAACAATATGAATACTGAACAAAGGTTTTCCGACAGCGGGATTTGCAATCATTAACCAATTTGTACCGCCGTTAATTGTCTTAAGTATAGTTCCGTTATCTCCAACTGCCCATCCGGTGTTTCTATTAATGAATTCAATATCTCTTAGAAAAGATGATGTGCCTGAGGGTTGGGATACCCACTGCGATTGCGCTGCAAGTATTGAAAATAAATAAAACAAGATTGTAT
>JAWXBH010000163.1:0-3253 GCA_034439935.1 bacterium | reverse complement strand
GGTGTTCCTTCCCATTGGCTCACAGATGATATTTTCTTCCGGAATCTTTGGGAGCTGTTTCCTGACTTCGTTTTTGTAATTTACATTGGTGACAACAAAGATCTTTGCGTCATGAAACAATCCCTCCAGTCTTTTATAAGCCATTTGTATCAGGGTATCGTTCTCGTTTGCAATTTTTAAAAATTGCTTCGGAATTTTAGTAGTTCCCTTCGGCCAAAATCTCGTTCCGACTCCGCCTGCCATTATTACAGCATAATCACTCATACTATTTATATTAAGATTTTTTCTTTTCCTTTTTTGAAAATATTTTTACCGGATCACTCAAATACGAAATGAAGAGATCAACATCATCCGGCTCTTTTCCCATTGCGAGGGATTTAAGGTTATATATTATATATCTGAATATTTCCTTTATTTCTGTAGTCGATGGGTTGATCCTGTAGTTCTGAAGAAATTTCAGGAAAATGTATGAAGCTTCAGTCAGTTTGATCAGCCGGTTCATTCCCAGATCTCTCGAGATCTTTACTATTTCTTTTAGATTTGTAAGATTGCCGGACAGACTTCTCAGCGCTTCATAAATCTGATACTCTCCTGTAATTTTTTCCAGATCATTAAATTTCGTCTCGTTGTCTTTTATTAGCTGTATCAGCAATGCAAGCTTTTGTTTCTGCTTATCGTCAGGATATTTTTCATTTGTAATGTTTTCCTGCTCAAGCTTTTCCTGTAAGCGCATAAGATACTTTTCGCGTTTCTCTTTCTCCTCGATCAATGCGCCTCGGATGTTCTCGATTGACTTAAGAATGTCCTTATAGCCAAAGTAATCGTCGCCTTTTATCAGACTCAGTACAAGAGATAATCCGTTTTTGAATAAATTCAGCGTGCTTTCCGAAAGGTCATACTTTCCTTCTGCGATCTTCTCGAATGAAAGCGTCATCGTCTGGTATATATTGGAAATTATCTCCAGTGACATCTTTCTTGAGCTCACCTCAAGCTGCCCCGATAAACTAATTATCCTGTTTATGATCTCTTTTCGCTTTTCGTCATCTTTGTCTTTTGCCCTGAGCATCGCGATCATTTTTTCAAAATCATTATTCAGATTTTCATTAATTAACCTTAACTCCTTCTCATATTCCCCGAATAACGCATTTGCGGGCTCCATATCAACCGTTTCATTTATGTCAATTTCGTCTTCCTCTTCGTTTTCACCGCTTTCCTCATAGTTTTCCAGTTCACTGAGCATATCGTCTGTAAAAGAAATCCGCCCGGTTTGTCCGTTTTTTGACTCTATCTCATTGTTAATAACTTTTGTTTCGTCTTCAAAGGATTTCTTAATTACTAAATCATCCTCTTTTTTATCTGCCTGCTCATCATCAGTAGTTCTACTTACTTCCTCAGTTGAAATTTTTTCCTCAAAATCAAAAGTGTTTTCATCGTTGACTTCAATTTCTTCTGTCTCTGATGATTCATCTGATTCTTTCCGGAAATCTTCATCTACTTCTTCTTCCTGAGCTGCATCTTCAATGTTCATTCCGGGTTTATCTTCGCCTGATACCGGAAGTTCGTATACAAAATCATTACCGCTGTCTTCGGTCTGAATTAACTCAAGATAATTTTTTCTGAAATCCGCTATTTCTGGCTCATCTTCTTTCTCTTCATCATGAACTTTTGTCAACTCCGGATATTCCTCTTTTTTAAGGTGAAAATTTCTTGTCGCAGGCTCATCGTCATCGTCACCTGTTGATTGTTCTCCGCCTTTAAATAAAACGCTGTCTTTTAACTTTGGATTTGAGAAATACTGAAGCAGTTCATTCTGAATAAACTCGGAATCCGAGTTAAGATTTTGTGAAAGATTTTCAAAGTTAATTATGCTGTCTTCTGTTTTTTTCAAAACAAAGATAAAGTACTTTCCAATGTTCCGGAATTCTTTTATATGCGAAAGGATGTATAGATCGGTTAGCAGATTTTCGGATTTCGTAAGCTTGTCAAAAAGTCTGTTGATCAGCAAAAATTCCTGATCGCTTAAGTTAAATCTTGACAAATCCGACTTTGCCTTCATCAGTAAAAATTTCAGATAATCTGTTCGGATATTCTCTTTCAATTTGACCTACTGTTCGGTATAAATTCGTTTTACTCTTTGTGATACATTGCAGGTTATTTCGTACGGGATCGTTCCTAAAATTTCAGACAGGTTATCTGCCGGATACTCTTTCCCGAAAATTATTACTTCATCATTTACTCTTACGTTGGAATTTTTTCCCAGTTCAACCATCGTCCAGTCCATGCAAATTGCTCCGGCTGTTCTGTATTTTTTTCCTCTGATCACAACACTCGACTTATTCGTCAAAAGCCTGGAATAGCCGTCCCCGTAGCCTATTGGCACCGATGCAATCTTTGTTTCTTCCTGTGTAAAATACTTTCTTCCGTAAGAAATGCTACTTCCTTTCGGCAAGGTCTTAATAAATTTAACTCTTGATCTGAGTGTCATCACCGGCTCTATGCCAATGTCTTTTGCTACTTCTTTTCTGTCGGGATAATATCCGTACAGAGAAACTCCAGGTCTTATCATATTAAAAAAACTTTCGTTATAATTCAAAACCCCTCCGGAATTACTGACATGTTTCAGCTCAAATTTAATAAGATCAGCTTCAATCTCCTTAACTAAGTTTTTAAACTCATTGTATTGTTTTTTCGCGTATGGATTTTGGGGAATTTCACTTGTAGCAAAATGAGAATAGATGCCTTTAATTTTCAGATTTTTGTAGCTCATTAACTTCTTTACTGCGCTTCGTGTATCTTTCATTGAAAACCCGATTCTGTTTATGCCCGAATCAACCTGTAACTGAATATTTACTTTTTTATTCCTCCCGGCGGCAAAGTCATTCAGCTTTTTCGCAAGACTCATATCAGCAAATGTAACATCAATATTTCTTGAAACAATATCGTTAAAAAATACATCATTTGTCATGATGCCAAGACACAGAATAGGTACCTTTTTCTTTGAAAATTTCTTGATGTGATCGGCAAGTATGATCGACTCCGTGTAATCCGCTGTACCAAGATAATCAGACCCATATTCAGCAAGAGTTTTTCCAATTTCTTTCATTCCGTGACCATAAGCGTTGGCTTTTACAATTGAACATACTTTAACCTCTCCATCGTTGTATCTGTTAGCAAACTTTTTTACTCTGTCGAAATTTTTTTTTAAGGTTTTTAAATTTATTTCCGCATACGTGTCTTTTTTTTTTTTTTTTTT
>JAWXBH010000162.1:0-9331 GCA_034439935.1 bacterium | reverse complement strand
GTCTTAGAGGATACAAAATTAATTACTTTTTAAATAAATTATTTATTAGTTGACGGGATTGAACAAATTCTAATTTTTCCAATAATTTAATAAATGTTTTACTATCTAAATTTCTTGGTAATATCATAAACTCATAGTTTCTTCTCTTACATAATGTAGATGGATCATTTCAGGCAAATCTTCTTTTTCAAAATGACACTCTATAGCTTCCTTAATATTTTCTTTAAGTGACTTTATATCATCAGCTTCAGTATAAATTCTATAACTCAAAGCTTTGGCTTCATAGCCACCTTCGTCAGACTCTTCAATTACAAAGATTATTTCTTTAGGTTTTCTTGAATTCATTTTATAAAGTTGTAATTAATTTGACTTAATGAAAAATAATTCAAACAAATATGATCAACCCACACTTCCCTCAAGAGAAATCGCCAGCAGCTTCTGCGCTTCCACTGCGAATTCCATCGGAAGCTGATTTAAAACTTCCTTTGCATACCCATTAACTATCAAAGCTACAGCATCTTCCTGTGATATCCCTCTCTGATTGCAATAGAACATTATATCCTCGCCGATCTTTGATGTAGTCGCTTCATGCTCGACATGCGCCGATGTATTTTTTATTTCAAAATATGGAAATGTATGCGCTCCGCACTTGTCACCCATCAGCAATGAATCACATTGAGAAAAATTCCTGGCGTTATCCGCACGCTTACTTACCTGCACAAGTCCGCGGTAACTGTTATTGCTGCGTCCCGCTGAAATTCCCTTTGACACTATACGGCTTTTTGTATTTTTTCCGAGATGAAGCATCTTTGTTCCGGTATCCGCCTGCTGACAATTATTAGTCAGCGCTACGGAATAAAATTCACCGATCGAATTATCACCCTTAAGAATTACACTTGGATATTTCCAGGTTATAGATGAACCTGTTTCAACCTGCGTCCAGGAAATCTTCGAGTTATCTCCTGAACATATACCGCGTTTCGTTACAAAATTATAAATACCGCCTTTACCTTCCTTATCACCCGGATACCAGTTTTGCACAGTGGAATATTTTATCTCTGCATCTTTGAGTGCGATGAGCTCTACAACTGCAGCGTGAAGTTGATTTTCATCACGCATCGGAGCAGTACATCCTTCAAGATAGCTGACATAACTTCCTTCATCGGCAACTATCAGTGTCCGTTCAAACTGTCCTGTGTTCTCCGCATTAATTCTGAAATAAGTTGAAAGCTCCATCGGACAACGAACGCCTTTTGGAATGTAAACGAATGAACCGTCTGTAAAGACAGCGGAATTAAGAGCTGCAAAAAAATTATCCGTCTGAGGAACAACCGATCCAAGATACTTAGTGACAAGTTCCGAATGATTTTCTATAGCTTCGCTCATTGAACAAAAAATAATCCCCAGTTCACCAAGCTTTTCTTTATATGTCGTAGCGACAGAAACACTGTCCATTACTGCATCGACTGCTACACCCGCGAGCATCATTTGTTCGACCAGCGGAATTCCCAGCTTTTCATAAGTCTTCCTGATCTCGGGATCAAGATCATCAAGACTGTTGAGTTTATTTTTCTGCTTGGGAGCTGCATAATAAATTATCTCCTGATAATCGATTGGCGGATAATGAATATTAGCCCACCTGGGTTCTTTCATATCAAGCCAGAGCTTGTATGCTTTCAGCCGCCATTGAAGCATTGCTGCCGGCTCGTTTTTCTTTTTAGAGATGAGTTTAATTATATCTTCGTTAAGTCCTTTTGGAGCAAGCTCCATTTCGACATCTGTTGTAAACCCATACTTGTAATCACTCGAAGTAACTTTTTCGAGGAGCTCAACTTCGTTTCCCATGTATTATTTTGTTAAAGAAAAGGTTATTTTTTATTGTGGACTAAATTAGTCTTATTTGCTTTAAAAATAAAGGCAAAGATTCATCAATGACTAATTACAAATTATAAGTAGGGTATGGACTGTAGGATACTATTACTTGTGGCACATTTAAAAGTACTTTGTTTCGCCATAAAAAATCATTCTCAAATGTGCCACAAGTAAGAGGCTCGAAGGCTCAAGCAGGATAATATGAAGGGATGTTAACCATTACTTACTAACGCTATCCTTTTTACTTTTAGTTTTGTTATTCTTTTTTTCCAGAAACTTCTTTGTAGATTCCTGCAATTCACGGTAATACTTTTCTTTATCCGCCTGTGACAGTTTTTTTAAATTGTCTCTCTGTCCTGTCATGAATTCGACTGACTGAGATTCACTTTTATTTATTTTTGCTTTCATGCAATGTTAAGTTAAATTTCCTTAATGGTTTTACTAAGATAGTAATATATGAGTTTAACAGCAATAACTCCTAAAATTATTCTATCAAAAATCTCCCTTTAAATAATTATATTTATTCACACAAAAATTTTTAACTGAATCATTATGAATGAAGTTCTTGAAATAAAGGAAAGGAATCTGATTGTTTCACCAATGGCTGAAAATCTTATCGGCTCTGAGATTATCCATCTTGCCTGGCAGATCAATGAAAAGATAGCAAAAGGTCAGAAGATATTTAATCTTACCATTGGTGACTTTGATCCGTCGATCTTTCCAATTCCGCAGGAGCTTACAGATGAAATAAAGCATGCTTATGATGATCACCAGACAAATTATCCTCCTGCAAACGGAACACATGAACTAAGAAATGTTGTTTCTTCCTTTCTTACAAAATACGGCGGTCTCGATTATAATCAGGATGAGATACTGATCACAAGTGGTGCAAGACCGATCATTTTCGCGGTTTATAATACGGTTGTTGACGTTGGTGATGTTGTTATTTATCCTGTTCCTTCATGGAATAATAATCATTATACACATCTTACAAGAGCCAAGTCAATCACAGTGGAAACAAAACCGGAAAATAATTTTATGCCGACTGCTGAAGATCTTGAGCCGCACATAAAGAAGGCTTCACTGATTTCACTTTGCTCACCGCTTAATCCTACCGGTACTGTTTTTACAGAAGAAGAGATCAGCGATATCTGCACGCTTGTTGTAGATGAGAATAAAAGAAGAGGTGAAGATCAAAAGCCGGTTTACGTTTTGTTTGATCAGATATACTGGCTCCTGACATTAGGTAATACGAAGCATTATAATCCGGTTGTCATAAATCCTGAAATGCGTGACTACACGATTTTTGTCGACGGCATAAGTAAATCCTTTTGTGCTACAGGTGTAAGAGTAGGTTGGGGTTATGGTCCGAGAAAAATTATCGATAAAATGAAATCCATTACTTCGCACATGGGCGCGTGGGCTCCTAAAGCCGAACAGGTTGCAACCGCAAAATATCTGTCCAATGAAAAAGCTGTGAATTCTTTCATGAAATATTTTAAGAATGAAATTTCCCTTCGTGTTAATACATTCTATGAAAAGTTCATGGAGCTGAAACGTGATGGCTACAGCGTCGATATGATCGAACCGCAGGCATCGATCTTTTTAACTGTTAATATCTGTATCAAAGGATGTGTGAAAGAAGACGGAACGGAAATTCAATCCACTCAGGATATTACTGATTTCTTAATTGAAGACGCGAAGATGGCTCTTGTGCCTTTTAGTTCATTTGGAGCTCCGGCAGATTCGACCTGGTACAGAATTTCTGTCGGTACCTGTACAGTTGAACAGATCAATGAGATCATGCAGAATCTGCGTGAGGCGCTTTCAAAATTAAAATAAAATTCTACATCAAATCCCCGGCATATTATTCAATGGTTTTACAATACAGCTTACAGCATCAGTCATTCATACTTTTTGAATTAATAACCTTTTGAATAAACTTCCTAAAAAATTAATTTTAAATAATTTTACTTAATGGAAAAAATACTTGTCATTGGAGCGGCAGGACAGATCGGATCGGAATTAATATTTGAATTAAGGAAAATGTACGGCGACGGAAATGTCCATGCGACCGACATTAAGGACGCGCCGGAAGACATTAAAAAATCAGGACCCTTTCAGTTGCTCGATGTACTTGATGAAAAACGTCTGATACATTTTGTCATCCGGTATAAGATAACGCAGATATACTTACTTGCTGCTGTATTATCAGGTAATGCTGAAAGATTACCTCTCCAGGCATGGGACATTAACATGAAAAGTCTTTTGAACATTCTTGATCTTGCAAGAGAAGTCGGAATAAAAAAGATATTCTGGCCCAGCTCCATCGCTGTATTCGGTCCATCCACTACAAAAATTCAAACGCCTCAACTGACAGTCACCGAGCCTGCTACGGTTTATGGGATTAGCAAGCTTGCAGGTGAAAGATGGAGCGAGTATTATTTCAAAAGATTCAACTTAGATATCCGCAGCATTCGCTATCCCGGTTTGATCAGCTACAAAACTGAAGCGGGCGGTGGTACTACCGATTATGCAGTAGAGATATTTTATGACGCGATCGAAAGCGGTAAGTACGAATGTTTTCTTAATCCTGATACTACGCTTCCGATGATGTTCATGCCGGATGCTGTACGAGCTACCATTGAATTAATGGAAGCACCGTCTTCAAACCTTACGGTTCGTTCAAGCTACAATCTTTCGGGAATAAGTTTTGATCCGGCACAGCTTGCAGATGAAATTAAAAAACACATTCCTGACTTTCACATCACGTACAAGCCGGACTTTCGTCAGGCGATCGCTGATTCCTGGCCGCAGACCATTGATGACAGTATTGCGAGGAAGGACTGGGATTGGAAGCATAATTATGATCTTGATAAGATGACAAAAATTATGATCAAAGAAATCAAAAAAAAACTTAAATGAAAAAAATAGTATTTTTAATCGCTTTTCTATCAGTAGGATTTTTACATGCTCAGGTATCACCATCGGATTCTGGTTATATACAATTTGTAGGAAACAGAACCTTGATGTTTGTTGACTCCACCAGATCAAACCGGAATGTTTCTTCTCTTGTATATTATCCTGCAACAGCCGAAGGTAGCAATACTGCATTATTGCAGGGAAATAAGTTTCCGGTAATATCTTTCGGTCATGGCTTTACTTTAAATCCAAATTTGTATGTTTCAATTTTCCGTCATCTTGCAAGCTGGGGATTTATTGTAATTGCTCCATCAACAGAAACCGGATTCGCTCCGAACCATACGAATTTTGCAAAAGATCTTGTCTTTGTTTTAAAAGATATGAAGCGAAAAGGAAATAACAACGGTGATATATTCTATAATGTAATTGATACCAATTATACAGGAGTCTTCGGACATTCGATGGGCGGTGGCTGCAGCTTCCTTGCCGGTTCGATGGATTCATCTATTAAAGCTGTGTCATCTCTTGCTGCAGCAAATACAAATCCTTCGTCCATTACAGCAATGAAATTAATAAAAAATCCTGTGCAATTGTTATCTGGACAACGTGACAGCATTGCATCTTATTGGACACATCAGCTTCCGCATTATAAAAACGGATTTCCATTCAAACAAACTATTAATTTAAAAGGAGCCAATCATAGTTACTTCCATTCTATTGCAGGACTTGATGATCTTATTGATAATCCTGCAACTATAACCCGGTCGGAGCAGCAGCGTCTTACAAGAAAATATATAACTGCTTTTTTTAATATGTTTTTGAAAAATGATACCGGCTACCAGTCTATTTTGTATGGAGCAAAAGCAATGATGGATACTTCTGTTATAATGCAGTTTAGAAATTTTTCTTTAAAAGCCCTCATTCAAGGTTTCTATAATGAATCTTCCAATACAATGATCGGTGATACAATAAGGATTTTTTTGAGAAATGTTTCTTCACCTTATTCAATTATAGATTCTTCTGTTTCATTTTTAAATGACACCGGAAATGCTGCGTTAAATTTTCCTGCTGCAAAAAACGGAGTTAATTATTATTTGCAATTATCTCACAGAAATTCTATTGAAACATGGAGTAAAAGCGGAGGAGAAATTTTTAATATCACAAATTCGAATTTCAACTTTACTGCAACATCAACTTCTGCTTTTGGAAACAATCAGGTATTAAAGGGTTCACGATATTGTATTTATAATGGAGATGTTAACATTGACGGAGTAGTGGACGTTAGTGATTTGCTTAATACTTATAATGACGTTACTAATTTTATATTAGGATATGTTGTGACAGATATTAATGGTGAGGGTATTGTTGATGTATCTGATCTTTTGATTGTGTACAATAATTCTTCAGCATTTGTAAGCAGGATCATTCCTTGACAGATAAAATGAATATTTTGATTTTCTACTAAGTTCATTATGCTCGCAAAACTTTTGGAGTCCATACCTCTTCACAAAAAAGGTCTCATCTATATTAGCTTTGCAGCGTTGTTGTGGAGTACCGGAGGTCTGTTCATCAAAGTTATAACACTTGATGCTTATCAGATATCATTCTACAGATCGGGCATCGCAGCCATTACGATAATTATAATTTCACTTGTCAAGAAAGTTGATCTGAAGTTTGAGTTTGATACTATTTCCATACTATGCAGCCTCAGCTACGCGTTCATCTTAATTTTATTTGTGATCGCGACAAAGATGACGACTGCAGCCAACGCTATCTTCCTTCAGTTCACCGCCCCGATCTATTTATTAATACTCGAACCGATCTTCCTTAAAACGAAATTTGAGAGGAAGAATGTTATCGCTCTTGTTTTCTGCTTCGCGGGAATGATACTTTTTTTCTTCGGTAAGCTTGACCTTTCGAATATTCAGGGAAACCTGTTCGCTATCGGATCAGGTATCTGCTTCGCGCTGTTCTCACTTTTTCTTAAATGGAAAAAGCAGATTCATAAGACCGAAAGCACAATCATCTATATCATAACCGGCAACATACTCGTGTGCCTGTTCTGCCTTCCAATAATATCAGACAGACTTCTTGTTGACAGTACACAATTGATCTATCTTTTATTCATGGGGATTTTTCAGATCGGCATCAGCTATATTATTTTTAATGAAGGGATAAAATATATTTCTGCGACTGAGTCGATGATCATAGCAATGCTTGAAGCGATCCTGAATCCTATCTGGGTGTTTATCGGTGTAGGAGAAGTGCCGACTGTCTATGCGATCATTGGTTCGTTGATAATATTGCTAGCGATCGTCTGGAGGAATTTCTTTATGGGCAAGAAAGAGAAAACAATTATAGTGGAATGAGCATCATTAATTACTTATCAAAAAATAAAAAATAAATAAGTGTTCCGACAGCAGCCTGCATAAGCACGAGTGATACGACAAAATATTTATCATTCTTCCTCGAGTCATCAAGACTCAACGTACTTCCGGTATCAAGATAATCATCATACGCAGCGTTGGCTTTGTTCTTAAAGTCGATGGAGAAATAGCCTCCGGCAATTGAGGCGGCGGCAAGCGAAAGAATGGGAATGAGTGAACGCTTTGTCTTGAATTGTGTGCCGCGATTCTTGAAAACAACATCATTTACAGTTTCATTTCCTTTGGGCTGGAGCTTAATGTTGGCGCCTGTTTCAAAGTCATAGGCATTGAGATCGAAAGTGTAGTCCTTATAATTTTTTTTCTTAAACAAAACATTTCCTTTCATTTCAGCATTGCTGAAGAAACGCAGAGGTGTATCACCCAGAAGAGAATCGTTCTTATAAAAAGTCCTGGCGCCGAAAGGATCTGTGTTAAAGAAATAATAGTATCTGAAATTGGCTGTCAAAGAAGTATCACTGTTTAGAAAGATCTCGAACTTTTCATTTTCGGCATCCCAGTCCTTTAGTGATTTTGGATTGTGCACTCGTATGCTGTGAGGACCTTCCTTTACTTCGTAATTTATCAGAGGCGTCACACCTACAAACGAAGTATCAAAAAATATCCGGGCATTCGGGAAATTGGAGCTGATACTGATCTTAAATGTTTTCAGACTGTCTTTAACAATTACAGCAGTGGTATCATCAATTGTCTGAGAGTGTAAAGAGCCGGTCATCACAAAAAGAATCAGCAATGTTTTAAATATTCTATTCACCTGATCCTCCCGTTGATTTTGGACGTTCGGAATTTGAAAAGCAGTAAATATATTTCTCATCAGATGCGACGAATATATAATCCTTCCAGATTATCGCGCTTGTTTTAATTCTTCCTTCACAGCCATACTTCCACAATTGTTTTCCGTCTTCGGCATTGAGGCAATAAAAATTCCTGTCAAATGAGCCGACAAAGATCTTGTCCTTGTGCAGCAAAGGTGATGCCCAGATGGCGCCTTTGGTAACTGATGTCCATTTTAGATCTCCGTCCGCGGTCTCAAGACTGTAAACATTCCCGTCGATAGCTGAGACGATCACGTTGTCATTATAAAATGTCGGTGAAGATAAAAATTTTGTCTTAAGATCTTTCTTCCAGACCAATGTACCTGAAGTATCTATGCAATAGAAGTTCTTATCATCGGATCCGAAGTAAATATTTCCCTTCCAGGCTGAAGCGTCACTGAATATCGAAGCGTCTGTTTTGAATTTCCAGAGTTCTTTGCCGGATGAAAGTTCGTACGCGTACATATTTCCGTCGATATTCCCGGCGAGAACAATATTGCCGCTGACCGTCGGACTTGTATAAAAGGAATTATTAACAGAATTTAATTTGGAAGGTTTGGTGGACCATATAATGTTTCCGTTTAATGCGTTCAGCTTGTAAATTTTTCCGTTCAGTCCTGCAACAACAACATCTTCATTGACAAGAACGGGCGAAGATTCGATCCAGCTTATGTTACGCTGCCAATTGGATTTACCTTTACCAAGATCATAGCCAAATATCCTGCTTGTCTTATCACCAGTTGAAGTAATGACAATATTATTTCCGACGATAACCGGTGTTGAATAGGATGATTTGCCGAGTGTGGAAGTTCTGCCGATACTTTTCCCGGTAGTGATATCGACTGCATAGAATTCACCGTTGAGTGTATTTGCAAAAAGTATGGCATCGCTTGCAGATAAGCAATTCTTGGCGAGACCGCCGTCGGCATCAAATTCCCAGTACAAATTAAACGGAGGTTCAAGCAGATTTTTTGATCTTGAAATATTTGTCTTGGCAGGATCACCGCCGATATACAGCCAGTCCTCTTCTGCATTTACTTCCACGAGCTTGTTAATGCTCACAGAGCTGCATGAATAAAATGTCAGTATGATGAAAGAAAAAATTAATGATCTAAGTGGCATTGAAGACTTTTGAATTAATTTTGAGAACAAACAGAAAGATAAAAAGTTTTGAGGGTCGGCAGAGGTTATTGATCAGAACATTTGTTAATTTGAACTAAACTAATAATTTTTTAGGTAAGTTAAAAGTTGAAAGTTAAAAGTTAAAAGTTGAAAGTT
>JAWXBH010000161.1:0-4149 GCA_034439935.1 bacterium | reverse complement strand
GCTATTTCTCGTTTGTTGATGAGTTTGACCTATACACCTTCGCGTAACACGAACAATGACGGGTAAGAATGTTGGTCAGCGACCAACATTAACCGGGGGCTGCAAGTGCGGCTCGCAATGTGTGTGCGATTTATGGTTTCGCTAATAGAGTTTTGATTCTGCCTTTTATATTGTCATAAACAGAGGTCAGCCTGCGTTTTGCCACATCTGTCAGGAGAGCTGTATGAGCTAATGCATCTCTTATTGGTTTATACTCATTAGCATCTCTTGCTAGACATGCCTCTTTAGTTGGGTCTCGTTTGTCAACTAAGTAAGCCAAGTCGTTCATTGATAAGTAACTTAAATCACTGCTTGATCTCCTAATGTTAATACTAATGTTACCCTTATTCTTGTTGTCAGTCTCAACCCTTTTCCATTTATTAAGTTCCAATACAGCTTCTGGTGAGAGGGCAATCTTCTTATCTTCAATGTATTTTCTAATTAAGTTCTCCGAGATAAAACACTCTGCGTATGAGGAGAAATTATATTGAGCATCATCAGCTAGTGAGTTAACCCAAGAATCTATTTTCGACTTATTTGCCGAACCTTTTGGCGGGGTATAATCTTCAGAAACAGCGTTGAATAATTCCATCGACTTTCTGTCTTTCTTTGATATCCGTATATTGTCTGGATCGCCATCTTTATTGTGTTTTACCCTCCATTTGTCCCAGTCTGCAAGAACAACTCGCATAATTTCCTCCTTCAACTTTTTTAGGAACTCTTCAAATAGGGGATCATCGGCAATGATACCTTCCCTGCTGCTTGTAAATCGGTCAATCTTTTTGTCATCTAAAACATTAAAATGTATTTGACCATATAAATATTCCTCAACAATTCTGGCCGAGGGTATGTGTTTTAAGATATTTTTTTCGCGAAGCCTACCATTGACGAACAAGTCAACACTAACTCTTTCGTCAATATTGAAAATGTTCAAATCTCGAGGTACTCCAACAGAAGCAATAAATCCAGCAATTCTTTTGTCAGCTTTTATTTTCTTATTTTCTTTAACTAGATTCTTTAATTGAAGGTGAACATAAGGGTCGTTAAGATTATTAATACTCCACACGAATTCTGTCTTTTCCGCAAGCTCATTAAGGTCTTTGTAAGTTATTTTTACTCCGTCAAGAAATATGTTGAAGGCTTTATCAAGCAATGAAAATCGAAAATTCAGAGCTATAATTTTTCTCAATAAACTTAAACTGTTTTTTACGCCACCCTTAATTCCATCAAAATGAATGATCGTGCCTTGTTGATGTCGTTTAGTGTATTTTTTGAAGAGCACTGTATTAAACTTTCCTAAGGGGTACTGTTGGGGAGTCAAATCCTTAGTTATTGCATGATCTAATTCTGAGTTATCTATGACTCCACCGATATATTTTTCTCTTTTTGCTTTTGAGATAATCGTAATCTTATCAGCACATGATAGTAAAGCGAGTTTGCCAATTCCTTTTCTCCCAATATATGGACGTTTTTTTGGCGAAAGTGATTTGCCGCCCTTCCTTTTAGAATAACCTATTTTTAAAAATTTGTTTTGAAAGTCATCTGCGGTCATTCCTGAGCCATCATCCTTTATTGTAAAGCTATTCTTATCCTTATCAATTGTAATCCAGACATTCTTCGCATCGGCATCCCATGAATTTGAGATAGCCTCTCCTAAAACGGTAACGAAACTTCGGTACAAGTTTCTTCCTAAATGATTCAGGACACTTAAAGAAATCTCGAAGGAGAAATCATCTGTTTTTTTTGCCATAGTATTTACGTAGATGCTTTTTTATAGACTTTCCAATAACGAAACCTAGATCTACTGGAACTGCATTGCCAATATGAACACCTAACCTTTTAATTGAGAAGGCTTCATCGTCTCCATAGAATTTGTAATCTGCCGGAAAAGTTTGTAGCAAAGCAGCTTCTCGTACTGTTAGCGCTCTATCTTGTGATGGATGACCAAATCTACCAGTTCCAAAATTATAGAATTGCGTAGTAATTGTTGGAGACGGTTCATCCCATGACATTCTCCCGTAAACGGATTTATACGTATTTCCAGAATCTTTTTTATGACATTTTAGTATCAAATCTTCATCCCAATCTTCCCAGGTTCCATTTGGTTTTGATGCTTTAATTCTTCTTAAATTTATCTCAGTCAGTAACGTTGTTCTATGAAGCGGGTCATTTTTACAAATTTCGCCAGAGTTTAATTTCGGCAGTTTGCCAATGACTTGTTTAATGGTTACGAATTCTTCTGGTTTATGAGTTTGTGGAATAAGATTGATTTCTCCAAGTTTGGATGCTAGCAACACTAATCTTCTCCTCTTTTGAGGAATTCCGTAATCTGGGCAAAAAACGTTTGAATAGCTCACATGATATTTCTTCTCTTTAAGTAGGCTAACAAAGTCCTCAAATATTTTCTGATTTGATAAATTGGGAACATTTTCCATAGAAACAACATCAGCATTTGTTTCTGTGATTAACCTACTAAATTCATTTAGTAATCTCCATTTTCCACTTCTCTTCTTATTTTTATTTTTATTCGAATGAGATGAAAATGGCTGACATGGTGCGCAACCTACAAGTATTTTATAGACCCCTTTTTCCTTCCAGTACTTTGTTTTCAATTCATGACCGTCAAGTTTGGAGATGTCTTCGGCAATAAATTCGCCCTTAGTATTTGTTTCGTAAGCATACTTACAAGAATTGTCTAAATCGACACCGACCGCAACGGGTATGCCGGCCTTCTTAAGTCCATATGATAATCCCCCAATTCCACAGAAAAGATCAATAGCAACAGCTTTCATTAAAGTCTATAATTTGTAAAAGATAAGAATTAGCGAAGATAAAAAAATTAACGGGTTGTTCAGTATATTCAATTGGTAGGGTGTTGGTTTGGTTCTTGCTATAGCTTTGGTGTCGCGGTGGGTTTGCGTGGCTATGGCATGTGCCAAATGCGCGGGCAATTGGAGAGAATCTTTTTAAAAATGCGAAGGGTCGGCCGTTTATTTTTCATTTGTCCAACGTTTTAATTTTTTAATAAAGTCCAAGTTGTCCCGAAGCCGTTCACTTGTCACCGTGGAAAATCTTTGTTATCTGAGTGTCACCCGTTAGATGACCAAATTGTCCCGGGCCATATTACTGCCAACGTTTAGCTATGAAACGTGTGCGTTTAAAATCTGATTCATTGTCCCACGCGATGAATGAAGTAAATAGTACACTTTATAATTACCTACAATACAGCACATGTTTTATAGCTTTTGTTGGGCGTCCGTAGTTTCTTCATAGACTCTTTTTTATTTCGTTTAGTCCGCTAACTAGTCCATTAAAATATTTTCCTTCCTTGAAGTGTGGAATAATTACCTTATTAATATCTGAGCATTTTTCATCTGTCAAGAATTTCATCGAAATGTCGCTGGTTGAGATTCTTATCTGTCGAAGGGACTTACTAATAGCAATCATAACATTGCCTTTTTCAAAGCTGCCTCTTTGTCCCCAATGTTCTCTGTTTCTGTTTGAGAAGTCCGTTATATCCGTGTCAGGAAAATAATCGTCAATGGTCACGATATAAACAAAAATGCTTTTTGACTTGCTTAAGTCACCACACAAATTCGTTAACGAATCAATTTCTGGTCGTGTGAATATGTCCTCAAGGTCGATTACTCTATGAAGTACTTTTGGAGCATTGTCAACAAGATATTTCGGACATGTCCTTTTTAACTCCCGATGCAATTTGTACTGAAATGTATATACAGCTTTAACTCGCTTTTCCTTTGGCGTATTCTCGATTGTCGGTACGTACGTCATCAACTGTCCAGAAACAATGCTGAATTGCTCCATAGAGTCGTCCGGATTCTTTAATTCATTTATCTTTTTGCAAGTCTCTTTCACCAATAAGGAATCTTGTCCATTGGCGTAAATTGAAAATGTCAGAAATAATATCGTTAGTCTTATCATGTCCCGAAACTATGGCGCCCAACATCCGAATATATGCAATTGTTGTTATTCCCTTTATGTCAATTACAAATTATGTGCATATAGCCGCTCTGTTTGGCTGGCTATATGCACCTATTCAACACAGCTATCAATCCAACCCACCTTTGCGAGTGGGGCTCCGTTTCTCAG
>JAWXBH010000160.1:0-5056 GCA_034439935.1 bacterium | reverse complement strand
TTTAACCGTTTTTTATTACTATAACACGGTTACATTAATTATGACTCAACGACCTGATTTTTGGCCACCTCTGGGTTACATTAATTATGACTCAATGCGTAAAATGGTTTAAAAATAGAAATGCCTTTCAAATTCATCCTGAAACCATTAAGTTCTAATTGTGAAAAAATCAAAATTCAGAAACATAGTAACGATCCTTTCGCTGCTCTTTTTTATCTCATCAGGAGTGTTGTCAATGAATTCTGTATTTACATGCTGCTCCGATGCCTGCTGCATAACGGATTGCTGTACAAGTGAAAAAAATGCGGCTCCTTGTAAAAGCTCATTAAGCTCAGAGAACAATTGCTGCAACATTGTAGAAGGAATTCAGAGCGAGCCGGAAAGTTCGGTAGTTTATGTTTCACCTTCCAAAGTCAACACATCAATGATTTTTAGTCATACAGACAATTATTCTGCAAGATCAACAATGCAATTTTATCCTCAGGAATATTCCTCAAATCCGCCAATAGTTTACAGCTCCATAACCGTTCTAAGAATCTAGTCCCGCAATACACAAGCATTCATCAACCATAATTTCCATTTTTTCTTTACCTATAATTTTATTAATTCAAAAAATTCAGATCATGAAAATCATCTATTTATCCCTGTTTGTAATTGCAATATTAATTTCATTAAATCAGGAAACAGTATCAAATGTAAGTTCAAAATTAAGCGACACAACAGAGTATTGTCTTGTCAGCGGCGAGAAGATCGACGGCGAAGGTGTTAAATACAGCTATCTAAATACAGAAGTAAAGTTTTGCTGTGAAAGCTGTGAGAAATCATTTAAGAAAAACCCCGCGAAATATTTATCAGCTTCAGGTTTGAGATGTTCAGTATGTGATGAAGATGACGCGAAAAAAGAAATTTCTGAAGTTACCAAAGGAGTAAAATATTATTTCTGCGGCAAAGGCTGCAAGGCAAAATTCAGTGAAGATCCTCAGGCACAATTAAAGAAGTACCAAAAATAAACTATGTATAAAAACATCATAAGAATATTTATCCTTATCGCTGCTTTTTTGCTGCTCAATGAAACTTCAGAAGCCCAGACTTTGAAAGGTAAGGTTTCAGGAAAAACGGATGCTATTAATGAGCCGCTGGACGGTGCGGTGATTAAATGGATAAATACAAAGACCGGAACTGTCTCAGATGAGAAAGGTGAGTTTGAATTATCTTCGAACAATATAACTGACAAACGGATATTGGTTTTTAATGTCGGTTATCTCACTGACACTGTTGATGTAAGTGATAAGACAAACATTGAGATAATTTTACTTCCCAATGCAACTACAAGCGTCATTGAGGTGGAAGATAACCGCGGCTCAACCTATATCAGCGATGACGATGCAAAGACCGAAGTCATATCATCGCAGGAGCTTGTGAAGGACGCGTGCTGTGATCTGTCGGGCTGCTTTGGCAGGAATTCTTCTGTCGAGGTCGCGGTGACGGATATTATTACAGACAGCAAAGAGCTGAAGATACTCGGGCTTGAAGGCGCATACACACAGATTCTTATCGACAACATGCCGATGATGAACGGACTCAATGTTAAGTATGGAGTAAGTAGCTTACCAGGAACGATAATCGACAAGATCACGATCTCAAAAGGTTCTAACTCTGTCCTGCAGGGATATGAATCAATAAGCGGTATCATGAATGTTCTGCTGAAAGATTATGACAACACGGACAGATTCCTTGTGAACGGGTTTGTGAACAGCATGCTTGAGAAGCATTTAAATATGAATTATACTTCGAAGCTGAGCAAGAACGTGAATAATATATTCGCGTTTCATTCGGTGCAGAAGTCAAACAGGGTAGATGACAACGGTGACGGCTTTCTTGATAATCCTTTGATAACAAGATATACTCTTTATAATAAATGGAAGCTGAAAAATGAAAATAATAAGAGTGAACTTAATTTCGCCGGAAGATACTGGAACGAAGAGCGCTCAGGCGGACAGAAGGATTATGACATTAATAAAAACCAGGGCAGCAGTACAGTTTACGGTCAGACCGCGAAAATAAATTCAGTCGAAGGATATTTAAGATACGGGAAGGATATAAGTGAAACGAAAAATGTTAAGCTTTATTCCAATGTAAATTATTACGATCAGAAGTCATTCTTCGGGATTACAAAGTATGATGCTCGTCAGACAAATTTTTCCGTATCGGGTTTTTATGAATTTGAAGTTGCCGACAGGGACTATCTTAAGGCAGGATTAAGCTATAAATATCTGAACATTGATGAGAACGTCTCCTTTACTGATACGACTAACAAGACCTATGCAGGAAATTATCTGAAGAAGGAATCGATACCGGGTATCTTTGCTGAGAACTCTCTCAGCTTTTTTAATGACAAGGCATCACTGATGACAGGTCTGAGATTTGATTATCATAATAAATATGATCTCATAGTCACTCCAAGAGCTCTGCTAAGGTATCAGCCGGTAGATGCAATAGTTCTGCGCGTATCGGGCGGGACAGGTTTCAGAACATTGAATCTGTTCAGCGAAAACCCCGCGGCTTTCTCAAGCTCAAGGAACATTGTAATTGAAGGAGAGCTTGACCCGGAAAAAACATTTAACGTCGGTGCAGATGTACTTTATTATTTCAATATAGGAAAGTTCGGCGGAAGCATTAATGTTGATTTTTACAGGACTATATTTAATAATAAAATAATACCTGATTATGATACCGATCCTTTAAAAGTGATCTTCGCCAACTTAAAAGGTAAAGCATATTCAAATGTAATGCAGGCTGAAACTAATACAAGCCTGTTTAGAGGTTTTGATGTAAAGCTGGCTTATAAGTTCATTGATCTTAAATATGAAAAGGACGGAGTAATGACCGAGCAGCCGTTCAATGCAAAGCACAGACTTCTTACGACACTTTCGTATTCACCTGTAAGCAAGTCGTGGAGTGCATCAGCTGGGCTTCAGTGGTTTGGAAAGCAGCGGCTTCCTTCCACTTCATCTAACCCGATACAATACCAACGACCGGATGAATCAGATCCTTACACTATTATAAACGCGCAGTTCAATAAGAACTTTAAATACATTGAGCTGTATGCAGGGATCGAAAATATTTTAAATTTTACACAAAGCAATCCGATAATAAGCGCGGAAGATCCGTTCAGCCCTTACTTTGATACTTCATATATCTGGGGACCTACTAAGGGGAGGGAGTTTTATCTTGGATTCAGACTGCTTGTGAATTAAGTGCTGCAATGATAAAGAGAATTGATCTTCCCGGTGTATATTCCGCGATAGATTGTAGGGGATTATAGATTTAGATTTAAACAATTCAACTTTCAACTTTCAACTTTCAACTTTCAACTTTTAACTTTCAACTTTCAACTTTCAACTGTTAACTATTCTCTCTTTAAGTGCTTTTGCAACAGCCCCAGACTTTGAATGAACGTGCAGCTTGTAGTAGATATTTTTAATATGATGACGGACGGTACCGACTTGTAATGAAAAGCTTGTAAGCGATCTCTTTGTAAGAATGTCCGTTGCAAAGAAGGTTTAGCACATTAAACTCCCTGTCAGTAAGAGTTGTTTCAGTCTTCTTCTGAAATGATGAGACAACAAGCTTCGCGATCTTGTAGGACATCGGAGCGCCGCCGCTAAAAATTTCCTTAATGTAATCCAGTATCTTTTCTTCCGTCGCGCTTTTATCAAGATAGCCGCAGGCACCGGCGGTAAGAGCCTTGAAAACGAGTGAAAGGTCTTCGTGAACAGTCAGCATTATGATATCAATTTTCGGATAACGCTCTTCTATTTTTTTGACACCATTATGGTTTATAAAATCACATTTCTTCCTTTCCTTACCAAGCTGGGGCTTGAAAAGAAGGAGTACAACAATCTCATAAATATATGAAATGCCATAAATTATAAATCATAAATTATAAATTTAAAATTTAAAATTTAAAATTTAAAATTAAAAATTTAAAATTATGGATTATCCTTTATCTTCTTCAAGATCCTCATGATCCTCACCGCCGAGACTGTAATAATTGTTCTCTTCATCTTCGCTGCCTTCATTTTCTTCCTTCTCATCATCTTCGGATCCCGGGATATCAAGATCTTCACCGGTCATATCCTCTTCAAAGGTTTTTTCGTTCATGGCATCGGCTTTTTCATTTGGAGATTTCTTACGTGAAATGTCGTCCGGGTCGATCAATGATTCTTCTTTACCCTTGGTGAAAATATCTTCATCATCAGGATACGCTTCATAACCCGGAAGGTCTTTGTCGGCAGGTTTTTGCGGCTCTTTCTTGCTCTCGTGCTTTTTCATAATGTTTTTTATAAATTTTACCAATTTCTACGAATTTAAAATAGCTTAAAATTTCCCCGCAAAAAAAATCTAAAACAATCAGCTCAGATACACACTTTTAACTTTATAAACTTTCAACTTTACACAACTTTACAAACTTCATCCTAATGACTTGACATTGTTCCGCTTTGAAGATAGGTTGAAGTAACAAGTTTTAAATCCTACCCCAAGAAAAAAAATTTAAACCCCAAAAAACATTCTATGAAAGCAATAATCTTATTTTTCTTTTTTGCATATACTTCTCTCACTGCACAGGTGACACAGGAGTGGATCGCGACTTATAACGGCATAGGTACCGGCGGAAATTATGCTGATAAGGCTGCTGTGGATAATTTTGGTAACTTCATTGTTGCCGGCAGAAGTGACAGTATCACCACAGATTATATTATCTTAAAGTATAACTCTTCCGGAAATCTTTTATGGTCAAGAAGATATGATGGTATTGCTCATAGCGATGAGGCATTGAAAGGAATGATTCTTGATGATTCAGGAAATATTTATATCACAGGTACAAGCTTCGAAGGTGCTGCAAACGGAAATATCAACTGGTTGACAATGAAATATGATACGGATGGGAACATAGTGTGGAAAAAAAGTCTTGACTGGACATTTCATAAAGAGGATGTTCCTTTTTCCATTACACTGGATAAGCTGAACAATGTGTATGTCGCGGGATACGGAT
>JAWXBH010000159.1:0-11977 GCA_034439935.1 bacterium | reverse complement strand
TTGATTGTTCAGAAATTTTATTCCCTGAAGCTCGTTCCCTGTCGGAACAGGTGACTGCCAGTACCACTGTGAGTGAAGTGGTTGGGTGAGAAATGTAATAGAGATGAATAAGATGAGTAGAGAGTATAGAATATTTTTACTCAAACCAAAGATTTTATGATGTAATGAAAGCACGGGGGTGAATAAAATTTTCATAAGCCAAAATTAAATTATAGAACTTGCAAAAGTTTTAAATAGTTGAGGCAATATAGAACTAAATTACAGAAATGTCAAACAGCAATTTTTACGATTTGTGAAAAAATATTTTTTGCTTGTGAGAATGCTTTTTTGAGAAATGAAATACAAAAGAATCACGCGGATACGTTTAACTCGGTGTTATACTTCAGAATCTATTAGTTAATAGTTTATTATGAGTTTCTAAGATGTGTTAGCAGTTCATCTACTTTGTTCAGAGACAGATTGTGAGAACTGCTTGTTACTTATGGTAGTCAGACTCATTATTATAATACTCTCTCCCAATCACCTGTCCTATCAATGATGCCATTGAAGAATAATGATAATTAATTAAATTTGCCGTCGGTTTTCCTTGTAATTTTAAGCTATCATCGGTATTTTTGCATAAATCAATAATTAACCTGAAATGAAAAGAACTTATCAACCCAGTAACAGGAAAAGAAAAAACAAGCACGGGTTCAGAGAAAGAATGGCTACAAAGAACGGCCGTAAAGTGCTTGCAAGAAGAAGAGCTAAAGGCAGAAGAAAGCTCACAGTGAGTGATGAATTTACAAGACATCCGTAAGAGATTAATTCTTTAAATGGATAACGGTGATAATCAATCTCACAATGGATACGGATTATGCAGGAATGAAATTATAAGAGGAAATAATGCTTACAAAAAAGTTCTTGAAAACTCGGTTTTAATTTCAACAGATCTTCTGAAGGCATTTTTAAATTTACAAAGTAGTAAATCAGATCCAATTAATTTCACAATAAGCCCGCCTGATACATTTAAAGTTAAGGTGGGCTTTATTATTGCAAAAAAAAAGATCAGGAAAGCTTATCTTCGCAACAGGATAAAGAGACTTCTGCGGGAAACTTATCGATTGAATAAAAAACTATTTTCTAAACTTCCCCCCGGAATAAGTTTGATCTTATCACTAACTGAAAAAGGTTACCTGCATTTCAGCGTCAATCCGAAATCCAAACTGAATATCATTCAAAAAGAAATGCAGGATCTTCAGAAAAAAATTTTAAGAAAATTCAACCATCAATGAGCTCTGTAGCAATAGTTTTGATAAAGCTTTATCAGGCACTCATCTCCCCTCTTCTTCAGGGCTCGTGCAGACATTTTCCTTCCTGCTCAAGTTACGGGATTGAAGCATTCCGAACTCATGGATTTTTCTACGGATTTTATCTTACTTCAAAAAGAATTTTGAAATGTAATCCTTTCTTTGACGGAGGATATGATCCTGTTCCGCATAAAAAAAAATGTGTACACAAAACAGAAACATTTAAATTACATACTGAAAATAATTAATGGATAAAAGATCAATATCGGGATTTGTGTTAATCGGTGTAGTGCTTATGATATGGCTATACTGGAATTCAACTAATCAGGAAAAAATTGTAAAAGAAAACAGACAGAAAATTGATTCGCTGAGAGCTATTGAGCAATTGACCAAAAAAACTGCAGATACAATTAATACCAAGACACCAATCGTTGCAACAAATGATTCACTGGCTAATGACTCTTTAAAACTTCAGTTCGGAACATTATTTTCTGCATTGGCGATCGGAAGCCCTAACAATGTAACGGAGCAAACCATTACCGTTGAAAGTGAAAAGGCTACAATGGAGTTCAGCAACTATGGAGGCGGCTTAAAAAAGTATACGATAAAGAATTATACGACATGGGACAATAAGCCTCTTCAGTTAGTTGACTGGAAGAGCGGACGCGAGCTTCATTTGCTCTTTACATCCAAGGAAGGTAGACTTATAAACACTAGAGATCTTGTTTTTACATCAAGCAGTCCGTCTTTAACAAATGTAAATCTAATGACAGACAGCAGCTTCAAGCTTATTTATACACTCAATGTTTCCGCAGACAGCTCCGAAAGGATATCGAAGATATATACTTTCTACAGAAATATTTACGAGTTTGATGTCACATACGAATTAAATAATCCTTCGAAATACATTTCAGATAATAAATACCAGGTCGTCTGGGAATCTTCACTTAATCTTACCGAATTCCGAAGTGATCAGGAAGCAACATTCTCTGAAGCCTTTGCATACATGGGCGGTGAACTTGAAAAAATAGATGCTACTTCAATTGGAGAGCAATACAAAGGCGACTTTAATGGTAATACCGACTTTGTTAGTTTAAGAAATAAATACTTCGGATTATTCATTATTCCTATTGAAAGAAAAGGAGATGGTTCATATCTCGGCGGATATATGGAAACTCTCAAGGACAATGGTTCCCGCGAGCATTATTCGGTGGCAATAAAAATGGATATAAGGAAAGAGAAGATGGAAAAGTCATCTTTCCGGATTCTTATTACTCCGCTTGATTACAGTATTCTTAAATCATACGAGCTCGAACTTGAAAAGACTTTAAGATTTTCTCTTGACTTCATTGTAAGACCTATTGCACAGTATATGATTCTTCCGGTATTTTTATTTCTTCACAGTATAATACCAAGCTGGGGTCTTGTGATAATCATATTCGCGTTGCTGATGAAAATTGTCTTGAATCCGCTGACAAAGACTCAGATGAAATCGATGAAAAAAATGTCTCAGCTTAATCCGAAGATAACCGCTATCCGTGAAAAGCATAAGGATGATCCCGTCAAAGCTAATCAGCAGATAATGCGGCTTTACAAAGAGGAAAAAATCAATCCTGCCGGCGGATGCCTGCCGATGCTCTTGCAGCTACCGATACTTTATGCATTGTTCGGAGTGTTTAACTCTACGATTGAATTAAGACACACGAGCTTCCTCTGGATAAAAGATCTGTCAGCTCCGGATGTTATACTGCATCTTCCGTTCATGATCCCGATATTCGGAATTGATCAGATTTCAGGACTGGCGCTTTTGATGGGTGTGACAATGTTCATACAGCAAAAGATGACAATCACAGATCCGAAACAGAAAGCAATGGTTTATATTATGCCTGTAATGCTGACGCTGTTATTTTTCAGTTTCCCTGCTGGGTTAAATCTTTATTACTTTATGTTCAACCTGTTCTCAATTACGCAACAGTGGTATACTAACAAGAAGAATCCACCTGATAAAGTAGAAGTCGTTACGACATCTAAAAATAATTCAAATAATAATTCAGTAAAGAAAAACGTACCGTCCAAATAAAAAAAATAATTTAAAATTGGATGCTGTTTATCCGAAGAAAATTGTAATCGTTCAAATCGGAAAAATCGGGGATATGATACTTACCACTCCCCTTTTTTCCGGATTGAAGAAAATGTTTCCATTAGCAAAACTCATAGTCCTCTCCGGCAATCTAAACAAAGACATTCCGCTTCACCATCCTTCTGTAGATGAAGTGATCGTATTTTCAAAAAATATTTTCCGAAATTTTTTCCTGAGGCAGACCTCACTTTCCGGCATTGATCTGTGGATAGATACAAAGGATAATCACTCCAAAACCGGCGAACTAATGGTCAGGTTTTTCAAGCCTGCACTTTCAATGGGATTTAACTTTGGAAAAAAAATTTATGATATCGATCTGAAAGATTATGTATTTGGAAAGCACGCAACCCGGACAAATCTTACACCTGTTGCATACTTTGAAAAGGCAAAATTTGATAAGTTAGTCCTGCCATTATTTGATATTCCTGAATCAGTAAGATCTGATTTACGGTTTAAGGGAAACAGAGTACAGGGAAAAATAAATATTCTCGTCAATGTATCAGCCGGAACATCAAGCAGATATATAGGCAGTGATGTATGGGTTTCAGCAATTGAGAAGATCAACTCGCTAACTTTAAGTTCATTTACACTAATGGGTTTAGAAAAGGACAGATCAATCATTAATTATATTATGGAAGGTTTGAAAAATATTGATATCAAATATATCCCGACGGATAATATCATTGAGTCAGCTGAATTGATCCGAAACAGTGATGGGGTAATAACACCCGATACCTCGGTAATACACATTTGTTCTGCGTTCAATGTACCGGTCCTTGGTTTGTATCCTGAAGTTAAATGGAATCTGGAAAAATTTGCTCCACTGTCTGATCATAATGAAATAGTAACCTCAAGTAATAAGGATTCTCTGGAAGGCATAAAAGCCATCGATATTGCTGATGGCTTTATAAAATTGCTGGAAAAAATAAATGGTGGAAATGCCGAGAGTCGAACTCGGGTCCGAAAAGAAGACCATTAGAACGTCTACATGTGTAGTCTGAACTTTAAACTTTCACAAAACACAGGTCGTCAGACCAACCCTTGTTTTGCTATTCCGTTAAGTTTCATCCAAAGAAGCCGGAAAATCCTTTAAACTAACTTACCTTTTATGACGCTTTAACAATTCCGGTAAGTGAGCCCCGTTAAAGCGAAGTTGCTTAGTTTATTAAGCAGCTAATGCGTAGTTATTATCTACTGTATTGTTGTTTATGTTTGTCTACCTTTTTAAAGTGCTGGCAGGAACACTACATGCAGTTTTAACCATCTTTCTTCCCGTCGAAACCGTTGCATTCCCGATAATTTAAAGAACAATGAAAATGTTAAGCTGTTTTTATGTTTGAAGAAGATGAAGGTAAATTCGGCTTGATCTCTGTCTTAATTTCTTTTGTCTCTTCAACTTCCTTTTCATTAACGTTTTTATCTTTATATAAAATTCCGATAGGTACAACAACGCAGTATCCAAAGATCAAAAGTATCGGAGCAACTGTTGTAGGCAAAAATCCGTCAACAGAATTCGCGGACATAAAAAAATATCCCAGAATAATGATCACAACTCCGAGACCTATCAACATATAATTTTTTGAAGTCATTGCAAAATGCAAATGGCTTTGCTCTTTGCGGCTTCTTTTTGTCTTTAATGCCTGGACATTTCTTTGTTTGGTCTTAGCCATTAATATAATTATTTTTTAATTTTTGATAATTCATTGAAATAATGTGATATGCTTAAAATTCCCCTGTGAAAATTGCTTAAATTCATATGTTCGTCAGGTGAATGCGCATTCTCATCAGGCAATCCGAATCCTAACAATACCGTAGGTGAACCTAGCAGCGTCTGAAATGTATTCACAACGGGGATCGAACCGCCTTCTCTCATAAAGACAGGTTCCTTTCCAAAGCCGAGTTCAAGAGCTTTTATCGCTGCATCCATAGCCGGAGAATCAATTGGCGTTATGGCTCCTTTTCCTCCGTGAAGTGATGTAATCTTTATCTTAACTGATTTAGGTGCGATCTTCATCACAAAGTCCGTAAATAGCTTTTCTATTTTTTCAGGATCCTGATTGGGAACCAGACGCATCGATATCTTCGCGCTCGCTTTTGAAGGAAGTACTGTCTTCGCCCCTTCACCCTGAAACCCTCCCCATATACCGTTACAGTCAAGTGTTGGTCTGCCGGAAGCTCTTTCTAAAGTCGTATATCCTTCCTCACCGAATACTTCTTCTATCTCAAGTCCTTCCTTATATTTTTTTTCATCAAACGGAAGCTTAGTATATTCAAGTCTTTCTTTTTCAGTTAAATTAAGAACATCATCATAAAAGCCGTCGATGAGGATCTTTCCTTTTGTATCTTTGAGCTTACAAATTATATGAGACAGAGCGTTTATCGGATTATCAACAGCTCCTCCAAACGAACCGGAATGAAGATCCCTGTTCGGTCCTGTCACATCTACCTGCATATATGCAAGTCCCCTTAGCCCGTAACATATCGTCGGAACATCGTAGTCGAACATTGCTGTGTCCGATACAATTACATAATCACACTTCAAAAGCTCTTTATTATTTTCAATGAAGTCATCGAGATTCTCACTGCCGATCTCTTCCTCACCTTCGATAAGAAATTTTATGTTAATTGGTAATGCTTTATTAATTTTAAAATGCGCTTCAAGACTTTTTATATGTATGAATACCTGACCCTTGTCATCTACTGAGCCTCTGGCATAAATATTTCCATTCCTCACAGTTGGCTGAAAAGGAGGATCTGTCCAAAGCTCGATCGGATCTACAGGCTGTACATCATAGTGTCCGTAAATTAGTACAGTCGGCTTGTCTTTTCCCGCATTCAGCCATTCTCCGTAAACGATTGGATGACCCGGTGTTTCGTATATTCTTACATTTTCAAGACCTATAATATCAAGCTGTCCCTTTACATAATCTGCACAATGTCTTACATCTTCTTTATTATCGGGATTAGTACTTATGGAAGGTATCTTCAAAAATTCTTTTAACTCTTCAACATACTTATCTTTGTTGTCATTAACTAACTTTACTATTTTATCCATTCAGATTTTTTTAAAATAAAGGATGCGGCTTCAATGAAACCGCATTCCCTATTTGAATAATTTTTACTGTTTATCTTCAAGAAGCTTCATATCTTCCTGTGCGCTCTTATTAGCAGGATCAATTTCAAGAACTTTCTGATAGCTCACCTTCGCATCATCAATCTTGCTCAAGGCAACTTCAGATCTTGCTTTCCAAAGCCATGACTGAACATAAGAATTATCAAGAGCGTTTGCCTGGTTGAATGTTGCTATTGCTTCTTCATATTTGGCAAGGGAATAATAGCAAAGTCCTTTATATACATAAGCTGCGAGCTGTGTTGAGCCCATTGACAATGCCTTATCAAAACTTACAATCGCTTCTTCGTAGTTTTTCTGATTAAAGTATGATACTCCCATCTGATAATAAATGTCATCATCGGTACTGTCTGAAGCAATTGCCTGATTAAAATATGAGATTGCATTGGTGTAATCTTTTTTATTAGAATATATCTGGGCAAGTTTCACATAATCTTCAGTATCGAAGAGATTTTTGTTAACTTTTGTATAATAATCCAGCGCTTTATCATAATCTTCCTTTTCATTATAAACATAAGCAAGATATTTGTATGGCAAGGAGAGTTCTTCATTTGGGTTAGCTGCAACTATCGCATTCAGCTTTTCAATTGCATCATCATACTTTCTCTGACCATATAATATCTGAGCTTTATATGTTTCACCTTCAAGCGAACCGGGTTTTAAAGCTGTGAACTTTTCAATGGATGAAAGGGCATCACCATAATTTTCATTAAAATAAAGCAGTCTCCCTTTCTCAAGATATGCATCAGCAAAGTTTGAATTTGACTGTATGGATTTATCATATTCTGCGAGAGCTTCGTTATATTTTTTTTGTTTAAAATAAACCTTGCCCAATCCATAGTGAGCGTTTGCATTTAAAGATTGCAGTTTCAATGCTTCATTATAATTTTCTATAGCCGGATTAAATGCTCGTCTGTAATAATAAGCGTCACCAAGTCCGACATATATTTTGGGATCATCTTTGGAAATTGTTTTGGCAAGCGTAAGCACTGTGATAGCGTCATCAACCTTTCCGGCGTTTGTAAAATTCTTTGCCTGAGCAAGAAGAACATCTACATTTTCAGGCTCCGATTTCAATGCTCTCTTGAAATAAGTATTACCTTTATCATAATCCTTTTTCATGCTGTAAAGATTACCCATTGTCATCAGCGCACCAATACCCTCATCATCTTTTTTTAAAGCTTTATTCAGAACATTTTCCGCTTCTTTCATTGAACCTGTGTTTAACAATGATAGTCCGTAATAATAGTACCCTTCATAACCGTCATCTTTAGAAGCAGCGGTCTTTAAAAGTTCAACTGCTTTAACGTAGTTACCGGATTTGGCTGCGTTTATTCCCGCCTCAAGATTATCCTGAGAATAAATATTCTTTCCAAGGAATACTAAAACGATCAAAAGAAAAATTTTTCTTACCGAGTTATTCATAATGTTTTAATTTTTTTCAGTTTTTAATTTAGCTGTATGGTCCTCACCGGTTGATATATGGGAACGAGACTGTTGCGTAAAACGACTTTCTGTCCATCTGACTTAAGAAGAAAAGTAATGAAGCCGGAAGAAAGTTTTATTCCAAGATCTGTAGAGAAAATATAAACTGTCCGGCGGTATGGATAATCTCCGTTGAATATGAGACCCTGATGAAACTCTGCGAAATCCTGTTGAACACCGCTGTCACGTATTTTTGAAACTCTTAATGTTTTGACCGTTGTATCAATCGTGTCCTGATTTCCTTTTGAAAGCCAGTTCATGGTTATTATTCCTATCGCGCTTTCGTTGCTTCTAATCTCATTCAGCATCTGCACTGAAGTCGAACAGACAGCAGCGGTTGTTGAATATTCAAGGTTTTTAAGTACACTGTCCTGTATATACTTATTTGTTGCTGAATTCTTTCTTTGAATAAATAGCTTGATCTTATCTTTGTTACCTTTGAAAAAAGATTTCACTTCAGCATTCTGAGTTTCATTCTGTGCCTTTATGTCAGTCCAGTTTTTAAAATCTCCCGAAAAGATCTTATTTAGATCTTGAGAAGTAATTCTCAAAACAGGATTTTTTATATTTACAATGAAACCTATACCGTCAATCGCGAACGGATACTCCTTAAGCTCAAGTTTGTTCTTCTGAAGCAAAGCTTTTTCATCTTCATTCAGATTTCTTCCAATCACTATCATCTTTGTATCACCATTTATAAGATCAGCTATGGCATTATTTGTCGGCACTGATTTCAACTGTATTTTTGAACCGGGGTTAAGACGCTCAAATTCCTTTATCTCATCAAGCATCAGCGGTTCGAAATTCTCGTCTACAACAATGGAAAGCTCACCCGTGGTTGAAACCGATCTAATCTCATCGAACTTGCATCCATAAATAAAAGAACAGAAAATTATTATGCAATATGTTAAAATCCTTTTCATTGTTAATTGAGAAATTTTTCTCTTTCCTCATCCAGCTTCAGTCTTCTTTCTTCCATCCTTACCTGCTTGATCTTTGAAATTGAAGTAATGAATCTGTAAACACCATATATCATCAGTACGATACCAAACATTAATTTTGTTGAATCAA
Source organism: bacterium (assembly GCA_034439935.1). Lineage (GTDB taxonomy): Bacteria > Bacteroidota > Ignavibacteria > Tepidaquicellales > Tepidaquicellaceae > JAGPCH01. The sequence goes on along the minus strand of JAWXBH010000159.1, from coordinate 2,862 downwards.
GATTGCCCGGATAAAGGACTCCTGTCAGAAGCAATACTCCGAATACAAATGTGACTATCGACGTCCCGAAATTTATATAAACCGAAGTGTTCATTTTGAATTACTATTTGAATTTTTTTCGTCAGAAATTTTATCTGAACTTTTACTTAGCCTGAAATTAAATGGAACACTGAATAGTCTTAAAACTCTTTACTTACTCTTCATCAGGTTTTTCTTCATCATCATTTTTCTTTTTATCCTTAGCACTTAGTGTAAAGCTGAAAGGAACACTCACCCAGCATTTTACCGGCTGTCCGCCTTGTAGTGCAGGAGTGAACTGAAGATTGGTAACCTTATCAGCCACTTCATCACGGAATACTTCAGGTCCGCTAACACCACCGACCTTTATTACTGATCCGTCAGTACCTACAAGAACCTTAGCAACAACTCTTCCTTCTATTCCTGACTGTCTTGCAATTTCAGGATATCTCATCGAACTTTTAACCGAACCGAGATTCACTGCAACCGGAGCTTTCTCAACTTCAAACTGCTGAAAGACGTCCTTCTTCTTTTCTTCTTTCTTTTCTACTTTCTCTTCAACTTTCTTTTCTTCAACCTTTCCGCTGAAATCAGGATTTACCTTTGACGGATCATCTGTTCCGGTTGAAGCTACAGGAAGCTTAACATCTTCAAGTTCTTCCTGGCTCTTTAATTTAACTTCTTCTACAACTAATTTCTTAGCAACCGGCTCAGGAGCCAATGCTGCAAGATCCTTTAAAGCGACATCTTTCGGTAGTTCGGGTGGAACTTCCTCAAGCGGTGGAGGAACATCAAGATCCTGAATATTAAATACTCTTTCCTGCGCCTTTTGGTCTTCTTCTGCTCTCACTCTCTCAAGATACATCGCGCCTACATAGCCGCCTATCAGCACTAAGTGAGCTATGACAGCGATGATCAGACCCCGGGTCACATACTTCTGGTAAAGCTTCTTCAGCTCGGGTGCGCCGTATTTCATCTTCCTATTTATCTCTTCGAAGACTTCATTGCTGTTGTCAATATTTTCTGACATTTGATACTCCCGTTTAAAGGTTTTTAAAATTGTTTAAGTGTGTTACTGCAATATTGAAAATTTTGTTCCGTAAAATTTTGATTAACATAAATTAAATTACAAAAAAATAAAAGTTACTAAAATCATTCTATTACTTCAGCAACTGACATTGATGTTACTTCCTTCGCAAACGACATTAGATTCTTCGCTGAAGCCCTTCCTTCTTCGGAGATCATAGCGGCATTGAGCTCCTCAGCATTATTGAAATACAGATCCGCCTGCATATAAAAATCAGGGGGCAAATTGCCAAGCCCCTTAAGTCTTGATACTTCAATCTTAACAAGCCCGGGCATTTTTTTTGCAAGTGGAACATGCTCTTCAAAATATTTCTTATCAAAGCTCTCTTTATCCTGCGGCTCTTTGTAATAAGCAATTAACTTTACCATTAAGTATTTATTTATTTTAAGTTTTATTTTTTTGGACCGAAATAAGGAAGTATCCCTATCGGGTTGTGGAAGTATTTTTTTACCATTTCATCTGTGGAAGTTACCGGCAATTTTTCTTTTGTCCCTGCATCATTAACCTCTTCATCGAGACTGACCAATTTTATAAGCTCATCCGAATGTCCGTCATGAAGTATTTCCCTGCCGTAAGTTACTTTTACCTTATCTTTTTTTTCAAAAAATGCAATAAAACTCCTTGGCACAATCTGTTTTTCCGGAATTTTTACATCATAGCTGGTATAAACACCCGATACAGGAATTGCTTTCGGGTCAATTATGAATTTATCCCTCTCCTCGACATAATACTTTCCATTTAGTATGTTGTATAAATTGGAAGCAAGCATTTTCTTATATTCATCCTTTGTATACTCCCTCTCGTTCTGAAAACCTTCCGGAGCAAATGCTACCGCCCTTGCTGAATAACCTTTCCTCGCAAGAACAAGAGTACCGAGCGGACTATCTTTGAACAATTTTTTTGCATCCGCATGACGCATCCTTATACACCCGTGTGATGAAGGTCTCACACCAAGATTACTATAGTAGGCGGTTCCGTCAATAGAATGAAAACCAATACCCTGATTAAATGGCATGAAGTGATACATATTAGCTGCGTTGAACTGAGATGACTGGTGATGTTCTGTTTTTACAAATATCGCAAAAAGTCCCGGACGTGATTCCAGCGCTTCGGCATCTGCGTATTTATTACCGGAAGAGATGGCATACTTTTCTGTATGTCCGTTGCGCCAGTGCTGATAAAGAATCTGCTCGTCTATGACCAGCTCGAGCCAGTTCTCTTTTTCCGTATAGACAGTATCCTTTATTCCCCCTGAAAGATCTTCGGAAGAAAGTATGTTAAACTTACCCGCATTTTTTATTTCCTTACCTTTTATTTCATTCGGTGAATAATTTCTGAAATGCGCGGAATTGTAAAAATTTCCATTTGCAAAGCCGGCAATAGCCAGGCTTAGAATAAGAACCGGAGGTATGTATTTAAGAAAATTCATTTTAGAAGAATTTTGATTAGAATCAGTCTTACTTTCTTCTAAATTATAATTATCGATATTAAGTTCAGATGATTGCATTTGGTAAAAAATATCAATTTTTAATTTAATTTGAAACGTAATTTGATTTGTTAATGCTTTTTTAATTTGGAGTCAGTGTAAAGGATAAGAGTTATGGCAAATGGCTTCATTCTAAATCATTCCACATCCGTCCAAATAAGAAAAAAGCTTGCCACGAATTTCACTAATGATCACGAATTAAAATATTATCATCAATTTAAAACAGAATTAACATAAATTTATTTGGACAGCATAAGTATATCTTCAAGGG
>JAWXBH010000158.1:0-3490 GCA_034439935.1 bacterium | reverse complement strand
TGAAAGTTGAAAGTTGAAAGTTGAAAGTTGAAAGTTGAAAGTTGAAAGTTGAAAGTTGAAAGTTGAAAGTTGAAAGTTGAAAGTTGAAAGTTGAAAGTTAAAAGTTGAAAGTTGAAAGTTAAAAGTTGAAAGTTATAAATCAGAAATCTAAATTTAAAATAGAAGTTGGACACAATTTTTTTAGTAGTAAGTTTATTTCTTCCGAGAACAATAATTATTATCTATTATTTTCTCAATCTTCTGCCACCTAATACAGTGCCGGCTATTGGTGACGTACTGCTGACAGTGTTTATACCGAGGGCTTTGATACTTATTTATATAGCGCAGAATCTTGGAACAGATTCACCCTGGTTCTGGGTTCATCTTATTGTCGCAGTATTCGTTTATTTCGGCGGCGGCAGTAAAGTTAAAAAGAAGTGGAAGAACAGGTAAAAGGATCTTTGATTTAAATGAAAAAAAGTTACCGGATATTGTCAGGTAACTTTTTTTTTATGCAATTGGAAAAGCAGAACACGGTTTTAGCTGGTTTTAGCAATTCAAAATTTTAAAAAATTGTTTTAAAAAAATAAGTTATCCAAAATATTCAGATAACTTATTCAGAGGTGTGGGACAGATTCGAACTGTCGAATAAAAGTTTTGCAGACTTTCCCCTTAAGCCACTTGGGTACCACACCAATTCAATTATAAATTATAAATGATCAATTCTAAATGTCAGATAATTGACCTCTACAAATCATTAGAGCGGGAAACGGGACTCGAACCCGCGACTTCAACCTTGGCAAGGTTGCGCTCTACCAACTGAGCTATTCCCGCAATAGTTACGAAAATAATTTTCTTAACATTCTTATTCAAGCTAAAACCTCAAACCTTTCTTACTATTGTTAACTTTTATATGGCAATATCACAAAATGATTTTTAACCGCCGATCTTTTTATATAATGTTATGTTTTCCGGAATAGAGATTACACATTCAGTATCAAAGTCCTGGTGAAACTTTCTCAGATAAAACAAAGATCCGAAAACTCAAAACCTTAGTTGAATTTTCGGATCCGTTAAAAATTAAAGTACCATGTTATTTCAGAAGCACCATACTCTTTGTAATTGCTGCACCATCGGTTTCAAGCCGATAAAAATAAACTCCGCTTGAAAGTCCTTCGGCATTGAATTCAGTTTCATACTTTCCGGAACCAAGGTTTTCATGGACAAGAGTTTTAATTTCCTTTCCGAGATAATCAAAAACAGTCAGCTTTACATTTGAATTTTTTGGAATATCGAACGTGATCTTTGTAGAAGGGTTGAATGGGTTTGGATAATTATTGTAAAGATCGAATCCGTCAGGAACGGAATTGCCGATCTGATTTACACTGAAGAGGATCTCAGCTTTGATACTTATAAATTTCCCGGTTCCGATTTGAGCACCATTTACATGAGAGCCCGCAAGTGAATCGGATAATGCTATCATCCGCACACTCACGTATCCCGGTTCTGAATTACTTGTCTGAGAAATACTGATGAACCGCCAGTCTCGTAAAGGTGTAGCCGGAGTGAATCTATCTGGTGCAAACCAGTTTGTGCCGTTGTCGGTGGAGTTTGCAAACCATCCTGCGTAATATGAACAGGTATCAACCGGACTGTATTCTCCTGTTGTTGCGACAAATGACACAAATAAATTATTTCCGTTTGAAGATTTTCCAATTGCCGGTCTGCAAATCGGAATGAAAGCATCATTGGTTAAACCCAAATTTGGAAAGAATGGAACTGACGATTGATCGGCAATAATTTTTGGAATTCCTCCATTTACAGCAGGGGACCATACTCTTATTGATGAGGGACCTGCGGGATCAAAATTTCCGGCAAGGGTCATAAGTCCGATATTGAATGCAACGTATGGCTCATTATTATTTCCATAAACCATACTCACACCTCTTAAACATCCCAATGAATCTGTTGCTTCACTAAAATCCCAGACTAATACCGGAGCACTCCATGATATTCCTCCGTCAGTAGAATTTCTAAAAAAAACATCGTTATTGTTTATACCGTCATTAGCTCCTATAAACGCGTGTCCAACTGTTCCATTTGGCGCGAGTGATAATGAATATGTTTCTGCCTGATCACCCGGATAAGTTTGATATCCACTGAATACTCCCGGTGGAACAATGGATGTTGCAACATTTGTAGCGGATACGACCTGCCCGCTGACTGAAGTAACAATGACCACGCGGTTTCCGGTTATTCCGAGAACTCTCGGCCAAACCCCGTCAGCGCCCTGAAGCAAACCCGGATCAATTTCAGTAAAAACTCCAAAGCCCGGACCAGCGTCTATGTTCACCTTAGTCCTTGCCGTAGTACCGTTTGTAGTATTATGATTTGCAATAATTGCGGGTGAACCACCGATGTAGTCTGGAAATCCTGATATTGAAGGAAATCCCGACCTGCCGGATGAGGGGACATCAAAAAGATTTGTCCATGTTTGACCTCCGTTGTCGCTATACAAATATGCACACTTCCTAGTGGGAAATCCCGGTTCAAGTGAATACATGCAAGCTGCATGAACCTTCGATGGATTCAAAGGATCCTGCCAGATCTGATTCGGGACTGCATTTGATTGAAGATCATAAATCGTTGATACATCTGTATCGGTGAAATAAAAAGCAAAGAGGGATGTTCGTACTGTAGGAATATGTAATTTATTTTCGGAAACTTTAAAGCCGGCTTCCTTTGGATTAACTTTGTGTTGCTCATTTCCTGTATTGAGTTTCGGCTTGGGTGCTAATTTTCTTTGTGCGGATGCAACAGTTGCTGAAAGCAATATCGCGAGTATGAGTGTGTAAACTTTTGCTGTCATAATTTTCCTCCTGATTTAATTTACTGGATTGAAAATAAATAGTTTTCCGGTGTAATGCAAAGTAATTTTTTTTTTTACTGCACCGCCGCAGTGCTGTCCAAAACATTTTTAATTGTGAAAATTAAATGTGAAATTGTTTCCGAATCAAATATTGTTCCGTTAATATTGAACCTACCTTCTAACTAACTTTCTATTGAAAAATTATTAATAAAATAACCAGACTAAAGAGTAATGGATAAATCCCGAAGGGATGACAATATTATAGAAAAAAAAATTCTGCAAAATCAATCCCGAGGGGATGACATTTATTTTGATTAACACACAATATCACCCCTTCGGGGTTATAAAAGACTTTGTGACAATGTATCTATAACAATTTCATCCCTTCGGGATTACATTATTCATAATTCTTTGAAAATTTTAAATATTTCTTAGCCCTATTCTTTAATATAGATTTTATACATCAAACGTTTTGGACGGATTTGGCATCGCCGAGAATAATAAAAAAAAGATTCCATCTTGTTAAAAGATGGAATCTTTAATTTACTATTGAACATTGAACATTACTATTGAACATTGAACATTACTATTGAACATTGAACATTACTATTGAACATTGAACATTACTATTGAACATTGAAC
>JAWXBH010000157.1:0-15376 GCA_034439935.1 bacterium | reverse complement strand
CATCTATTCAAATTATTTTATACAAATAGACTACAACATAATTTTCTACAACAAGTTATTATTTCCGGAAATTTATTTTGTCACTTATTTTCATAGCACAAATAAGTAAATTTGCTATATGATTTCACTGAATAATATTTCCATGCGCTTCGGCGCCAAAGTTTTGTTTGACGAAGTAAGCTTAAGGATTGCCGGCAAAGACCGGGTCTCTCTCGTTGGCTCTAATGGTGCTGGTAAATCTACAATGCTGAAAGTAATCGAAGGCATCATAAAACCTGACGAAGGAGAAGTTGCTGTTTCAAAACATACCACTGTTGGTTATCTCCCGCAGGAAGGTATACATTATAAAGGTAATACTCTCTATGAAGAAGTATACAGCTCTGCCGGAAACATAAATAAAATTCAGGAGGAGATGACTCAGATCGAAACTGAGATGAGCGAAACTGAAGATACAGCTACTGATGAATTTATGGATCTCATCAATGAATACGGTGAGCTGCAGGAAAGATTTCAGATGCTCGACGGATTTAAATTAAAATCTAAGATAGAAAAAATTCTTATCGGTCTTGGTTTCTTTGAAAAAGATTTTGACCGGCTAACTGATGAATTCAGCGGCGGATGGCAGATGAGGATCGCTCTTGCAAAACTTCTGCTTGCTAACCCTTCAATCCTGTTACTGGATGAACCGACAAATCATCTTGACATTGAATCTCTCATCTGGGTTGAAAATTATCTCAAAGCATATCAGGGTGCTATCGTTCTTGTTTCGCATGACAGAAGCTTTCTTGATAACATAGCCGACAGAACTGTTGAGATATCTCTCGGCAAAGCAATGGAGTACTCCGGCAATTACTCCTTTTACAGAAAGGAAAAAGAAGTACGTAAAGGTCTCATTGAAAATCAGTATGAGAATCAACAGAACTATCTTCGTCAGCAGGAAAAGTTTATTGAACGATTCAGATATAAAGCTTCAAAAGCCAGAGCTGTGCAAAGCAGGATCAAGCTTCTTGATAAGCTTGATATTATTGAAATTGAAGACGAGGAATCTACAGTAAGCTTTAATTTCCCGCCTGCCACTCATTCCGGAAAGATAACACTGGAAATTGAGAACCTGACAAAAAGCTATGACGGAGTGAATAATGTCATCGAAGGCATTGACCTTCTGATCACAAGAGGCGAAAAGATAGTATTGTTCGGTGTGAATGGAGCAGGCAAGTCGACTCTTACAAGAATAATCGCCGGCTTTGACAATTATAATAATGGAACAGTTAAGACGGGACATCTTGTGGATGTAAAATTTTATGCTCAGAATCAGGCAGAAGAACTCGATCATTCCAAAACTGTTCTGCAGACAATGGAAGAATCTGCAAGCGGTGATATTGTGAAAAATCTGAGGACAATTCTCGGAAGCTTTTTATTCAGAGGAGATGATGTATTTAAAAAGGTAGGCGTACTTTCCGGTGGAGAGAAATCCCGGCTCGCGCTTGCGAAGATGCTTATTGAACCTTCTAATTTTCTTATACTCGATGAGCCGACAAACCATCTTGACATGCGGTCAAAGGAAGTTCTGATGAATGCTCTGAAGAAATATCAGGGAACTGTTCTTATCGTTTCGCATGACCGTGAATTCATAGACGGTATTGTTGAAAAGGTAATTGAAGTAAAGAATAAAAAACTCAGAACCTATATTGGTAATGCTTCTGATTATTTAAAAATAAAGGAAGACGAATTTAAGAAAACCGCGACAGAGAATAAAAAGAATTCCAAAGAAAAAAAAGAAAAAGCTGAGCCGGCAATAGCTGAAATTAAAAATAATCCGGTTGCAAAGAATAAGAGTAAAGAGATCAGCAAGCTAACCTCACCTGTAAAGAGCAGGATCAGCGAACTTGAAAAGACAACGGGTAAATATGAGGCAAGGATCAAAGAGCTTGAATCCCTCATGAGTAAAGATGAGTTCTATAAAGGAGGACACGATGTAGTATCTGCAACCAATGAATATAATAGTTTAAAAGAAAAATTAAAAAAGGTATATTTAGAATGGGAAGAAGAGACTGAAAAGCTTTCCGGTCTGGAAAAACAGTTAATTTAATAACTTAAATAAACATAAAATGAAAAGAGTAACTATCTCAGCTTTAATTATCTTCAGTATCCTTCTTATGCAGAGTTCATTTGCAGGGACAGATCTGAAATTTGATCCGAAATTAAAATTTAACTCGGGCAGGGATTATTCAAATGAAATAAAAGCAAAGGATTTCAAAATTGCATCCGATTATCACAAGAAAATATCAGGCAGCGTGATCGGTGCATCGATCGATTTTCAGCTTGGCTACGGAAATACAACCGCTAACGCGGAGTCAATTGGTTCTAAAGAAATAACGACAACCTCAAAAGGCGGAGTAATTCTCGGCGCTCTTCTTAATGTAAATCTCTTCGGATTATTAAATTTTTCCACCGGACTTGACTTCACAAAAAAGAATTTCGGTATTACCTTACCTAAGTATGATATTAATTTCCCCGGAGATTCTATCACACAAACTCTTACAAATAATTACATTAATATACCGCTTAACATAAATTATAGCGGTATGGTATCTGATAAAGTCGGCGTAAGCTTCAGCGGCGGACCTTACCTTGGAATTCTCTTGAATGCGGAAAACGCTTTAAGCGGATTTAAGAATTTTGATCTTGGTCTTAACGGAGTTCTCACAAGTAAATACTATCTAAATCCGTTCGTTGCTGTGTTACTCGGTGTAAAAGGTCAGTACGGCGGTCTTAACAATCTCTTAAGCGCCGGCTCCGTAAGCAAGCTTCATACTTTTAACTATGGTGGATTCACCGGCTTGAGTGTCGGGTTCTAAGTTCACTGTTTTATTGAATTCAGATGTAAAGATAATTTTAATTTTCTTCTTTAAACTTTTTAAGCAATAACTTAAATTGCTCATTATAAATAATATTATGATGAGCAATTTTATTTTTACCTTGTCAATACTTTTCCATCTGAATTTTATCACGCCGCCCGTCAATGAAGTCATTGTCGATGACAATAAATTTTTGTTAGGCAATGAATCACTTCTCAATTCCGGAGCATCAATGTTATCAGGCAAAAAGATCGGACTCATTACGAATAAGAGCGGTGTGCTTTCCGACGGCACATTGTTCCTCGATGCGCTGAATAAAAATCATAAAGTTGAAAAAATATTCACTCCCGAACACGGGCTCAGAGGTGATGACAATAATGAAAGTTATACCGATGAAGTCACGGGTATTCCCATCGTTTCTCTTTACGGCTCAAAGAAAAAACCTTCACCGGAAGATCTTGAGAATGTTGAAGTTCTTGTTTATGATATTCAGGATGTCGGGGCAAGGTTCTATACTTTTATAAATACGATGTATTACTGCATGGAAGCGGCTGTAGAAAACAACAGGCAGGTAATTATATGTGACAGACCATTGATCCCGGACGCTGATTATGTTGACGGGTTTATGCTTGATGAAAGTGAGAGTTCATTTGTAGGAATGATCGATGTGCCTGCTGCTTACGGTATGACTTGCGGAGAGCTTGCAGGATTCATCAATGCGGAATACTTTAACGGCAGGTGTTCGCTTGAAGTTATTGCAATGGAGAATTATACTCGCGGTATGGATTATGTTTCGCTCAATCTTCCGTGGATAAAGCCGTCACCGAATATTTATTATCCTTCTTCGGCTGTCAGTTATCTCGGAACGTGTCTGTTCGAAGGTACAAATTATGCAGAGGGCAGGGGAACCGAAAGACCGTTTGAATATACAGGAGCTCCATACTGCAGCGGAGAAAAGCTATCGGCTGAATTGAATGCATACAATTTAAGCGGTGTTAAGTTTGAGAGTGTTTCATTTATTCCGGAGACCATAACCAGTCCTTCAAATCCACCAAAGTATATCGGCGAGCAATGTGAAGGTGTGTATATTAATGTCACCGATAAGAAAACTTTTGAACCCTTTAAAGCAGCGATCGCATTACTTGTTACTCTTCAGAAATACTTTCCCGGATTTGAAATAAAGAAAAATAACTTCATCGATAAGCTTGCAGGAACAAAAGACCTCAGACTAATGCTGAACAACGGAAGTACTTATGAAGAGATCATAAATTCGTATTCGCAGAGACTGAATAAGTTTAAGGTTAAGAGAAAAAATTATTTGCTATACAAGTGAAAGTTGAAAGTTAAAAGTCAAAAGTTTAAAGTTAAAGTTGTAAAGTTTTAAAGTTCAAAGTATATAAGCCTTGTATGCTACAGGCTGGCTCCTCAAAATTCAAATTTACTAACTTCTACTTCTTTAAGACAATCGCTTTCTTTTTAAAATGTGCGGAGTACCATTGATTAAAAATATTATCAGCCTCGGGAGAGACCTCAAAAGTATGGATCGTGGTTGGATTATTCTTAAGCGGTTCTACTACTACAGTATCAGACGTATTACTATTTATATACCTATACCTCTCGTTCAATTCTTTATCATACTTTGCTGCTGTCTCATCCGTTAAATCAGCATAGCAGTCTTCACATTATTAGTCCTGAATAAAAATATTATAATTACTGCGCATGCCGCGGCATACACATACACCGGAATTCTTTCAAAGTTAATATTGAATCTCCTGCCCAGCCACATCATTAAAATGATAACATTATAAAACTTGCCGCGAATTTCACGAATGATCACGAGTTAAATATTATCACTAATTTCAAAAACAAAAATTAACACAAGAACCCGGCAATTTAATAACAGCAGGAAACTTTTCTTTGCAAAGATTTTTTTGTATATCTCTTACCGGCAGTACTGATTGTGATAGCGGCAGGCGAAGTAGCGGTCTATGTAGCACTCTCTCCGTAATAAACAGAGCAAGAAAAACTGCGAGGTTCAAAGGTACTAAGAAAAGCTAAATATTAACAGTAATATAAAGATTTCAGTTATAATTATAAAAAAAATTTTCTTAGAGTCTTGGTGCCTAAGTGGTAATAGTTTGGTTTTTCAAAACAAAGCTGAGTTAATTGAAACTAAAAATTTTTACTTTCTAAATCCCATTTTGTTTGTTGTTGGTGACCAAAAAGTTACGTAAGATATTTTTCTTTCTTCAAATTTCTTCAGTAACTTTTTGGAACACCGAACAACGGCGGATGTTCAATTACCAATTCTAAATGTGCAATGTTCAATGATGATCTTTGGAAGTTTGAAAAGTTAAATCTAAAAGTAAAACATTTACTCCCACTTACCCCTCTCCCCTTATTTTTTCAAAAGGGGAGGGGCAGGGGGTGGGGTTTGTGAATCGCACGTTTCACGTCAAGGCGTCACTACACTCACAAAACCTACCGCATTGTTATAAGATATAAGAAGATCTGACACGTCAACGGAATTATTACCGTCAATGTCAGTGCTTAGATAACCTGTTCCGAAGTTCAGAACATCATTGTTGATCAGAGAAAGATCTTTGGAATCGACAACACCATCCTGATTTGAATCTCCACCGAACAATGCGAACCTCACAGGTGAAGGATCAACATTCACCATATTATTCCCAAATGCCTGTGATACTGAAGAAGTGAAATCATAGCTTCCGAAACCCATTGCGTTATATGCTTCACCACCTGCTTTACTCCATGTTTCGAGCGAGCTTCTGTGCTTCACAACAATATAGTATGTACCCGTCGAAGCTTTGTTGAATTTAAAATTTGCAATCAATGAAACAGAATCCAGAATTGCCTTTGACGAATCGGAAATATTGTATGGAGAAGATGTCTGCCGCATATACGCCCTTAGTGTATCTTTTCTTTCCTGCTTATTTGAAATCGAATTATAATATCCTTCCAGTGAAGCGGTGATATTAAAATTCATTTTAAGAACATACAGTCCTGTTGAACGGTCGCTTGAAACTATCTTTCCGGAAGGGAACATATACGCGCCCCAGCATCCTTCGTAAGACTCAGCATTGTTTGACGGATAAGTATCATACCACGCAACTTCAGACGGAGCAGCGGGATTAGAAATGTCAACAACACGAAGTCCCGCCGAGTAATGACCAATGACAGCGTAGTCTCCGTACACTTCAACATTATGAACAATGGCTGTAGTGATACCTGTTGGCTGCCATGCTGCAACAAAAGTAATATTGCCTAAATTAGTTCTGTCCCAGATCTTCAGCCGATAGGGAGCATTTCCAATTTCATCCGTTACAAGAATGTGCTTCTTATCTTTTGAAAGTGCAGTGTTGTGCGGACCTGACCCGGGAAGATTTGAAAATGAAGTTACTAAGCTGAGTGAATTTTTGTTAGTCGCGTTAATGATGCTTACTTTCCCGGTATAAATATTTGCTGCATAAATTGTATCATCAGCAACTCTGCAATCGTGAATGTAATCTGCATTAAATCCACCGCGCTTAATGGGTGTCTCCGGATCAGTGGTAAGATCAAGGATAACAACACCCTGTCCGAAGCCGCCATTGCATCCGTTAAGATATAAGTATGGACCTGATTGTGATATTGAATGTGAAGAAGTATGCCCTGCAGGAATAAATTTTTTCACATAATGAACAGAGTCAGGGAGATAGTTCAGATCAACAATCTGCACGCCGCTGTTTGCAACTTCAGAAACAATGTATGCATAATGTGAGTATGTTTTCATTTCACGCCAGAGATTGTTAAAGTTTCCGGGATTTGTTGAAGGAACAAATCCTACCTGATGAATATTATTTTCATCAGTAATGTCAACAAATGATGTTCCGTCATTACAACCGAGAATGGCATATTCTCTGCCGTCAGGAGCCTTGTATCCCCAGACCGCGGAATAAGGAGTTTGATGATCATTAAGATTGGAAAGCAGATACATGTTTTTATTGCCCAACTGAGCAAATGAACTGGTTGTTGCAATTATAATAAGACACATAGCGAGGAGCAGTGAAATTTTTTTCATGAGATTTTTAAATTAAAATTAATGACTAATTTTAAAACAGTTAAAAATCTTCAAAAAGAAATTATGTTATGGGGACTTTAAGAAGCTGTGGTGCAAAAATAAGTTATTCTTTTATATCTGTTTCCTTTCAATTAAAAAAAACCGGGTGAAGTCTTTTAGTTTTACACAATTGTATGAACAATAAATTTATTTTACAAGTGATATTTTAAGAATTTGTGAAACGCCATTCACATCCGTCCAAAACAATGGGATTTAGAAAGTAAAAATTTTTAGTTTTAATTAACTCCGCTTTCTTTTTTTAAAAAAATATCAAACTTAACTACTAGACTCTAATAAAAGTAAAAACTTTAATAGACATATTGGTTATAATTATAAACAGGTCCCGTCTTATTAAAAAGACAGGACCTGTTAATTATAATTCTGTAAAAAGACGATGCAATTACTTGATCAGCATCATCCTTTTTATATCTGTAAATTCACCAGCTTCCATTCTGTAAAAGTATGCTCCGCTGGCAAGATTGATTCCGTTGAAATCAACTTTGTATGAACCTGCTTGCTTTTGTTCATTTACAAGTGTCATGACTTCCTTGCCAAGTACATCATAAATTTTCAATGTTACCAGGCTGCTTACAGGCAATTGATATGAAATCACAGTTGCCGGGTTGAACGGATTTGGATAATTTTGTGCAAGTGAAAATACCGTTGGTAATGTAGTGATTGCGTTTGGATTAACATTCACGAATATACCGTCGACAAAGTCGATTGCGCCTTTTAAGAATCTTCTTACCGGTGATCCCGGAGGACTGTCCGGTGCAGGTCGTAATGATTCAACATCAATGCCCATTATTGCGACGTTATATGTTGAGCCGATCCTGCCTGTTCCGTTAAGTGAATCAGGATATAATCTGAATTTATATAAAGGATAAAACTGGTTAGCTGAGATCTGATTAGGTTTTCTTAAAACATCAGGCCATGGACCTGAAGTACTGTCAGCAGCACCCGGATTTGTAGTTACTCCGATAAGACCTCTTGTACCGACAGAGCCAGGTCTGTCAGCAACGAACTGCAGTCCGAGGGTTCCTCTTGCAAAAGCAGTGTCAAGGTAAGTTGAGCCTGTCCTGTCGAGATGGTAACCGACATCTTCAGCCATAATGATCAGCTTTGCTTTTGTTGTATTTGTTGTACCGCCTGAAGCTAGATATGATTTGATCGAATCTTTAACGACATTAGACATTACAGATGTTCCTTCACCAAGCACTATCACTTTCTTATAGCCTCTCAATGAAATAGCGTTTACGCCTGTATTGGTACCTCTGTTAAACAGATCAAATGTAGTGCTTAGCGCGCTGAGATTATTTGCTATTGAGTCTCTTGATATTCTGCAGTTTGCTAAAGCCGAATCATAAAGTATTATCACATCACCTTTTGCCTGTCTCTTTAAAGTCAGAGCGAAAGTCTGCGTTGACTTGATCGAATCAGAAGCATTGTAAGCCCATACTGCCCATTGCCCGACAAGTGAATCCCCTGGATTCAGACCGAGCCCTGAGAGTATTCCGTCAAGTTGATTGTTCGCAACGGTTAGGTTAGTATCAAACCCGCTGCTGTTGGATTGAAGAGCAAGTCTTACGTTTGAAATTGCAGGGCTTCCGAATTTCCATTTATATGTAACGCCCTGACCTGAACGTGTCCAGTTTATATTTATGTTGCTCGTATTAAAAACAGAAGTTGTAATAGTTGTTCCTGTTGGTGGTGAATTTAAATTAAATGCTGACAAAGCCGGAACACCTCTTTTTAATGTCAATGTTCTCGGACCGTTGCTTGCTTTTAATGAATCATTTGTCTGATTGTTTCTGAATGCCCAGATGTCCCATTGCCCGACAAGTGAATCACCCTGAGCTAATCCAAGTCCTGCAAGAATTACATCAAGCTGACCTGCTGAGATTGAAATATTATTTCCTGTAGTCGGCAAAGTGATCTTGCGTGGTGATGTTGTCGGACTTCCGAATATCCATTTATATGAAGCTGTTGAAGCTGAAGTATCCCAATTGAAAGTGCTTTGAACTGAGGAATTAGGAAAAGAAACTATCCTTGATCCTGCTGCAGGGGTTGTCAGATTAAATGTGTTCAACGGATAATTTGCAAGCACAATACCTGCTGTCCATGCCTGATAAACACCTGTTACATCATCCATCCACAGCGGCCATAATCTGCTGTTACCAGATGTTAATCCGATATAATCACCCTGATAACCACCGGCGATACCGCTCAGTGTTATCGGTTTCGGTTTGAATCTGTGATCACTTACCAACGCGTCTGTCCATGTGACTCCGCCATCGAGTGATCTTGATAAATAAATTTCACTTGAATCCGAAGCGGTATTCCTGTCATCATAATATACAACATTGACTCCGCCTGCTTCATCAACTCTTACAACAGGGAACCACTGAAGCTTACCGTTATTGATAGGATCCTGATTTACACGTACACCTGAAGACCAGTTTGCTCCACCGTTTGATGAACTGTATAATAAAACATCAGCGTCTGCGCCTGCAGGAGAAATGTTTCTGCCGGTTGTTGCAATATATACCCATCCGTTCCTTGATCCGCCGCTTCTGTCAACATCAATTCTCGGGAAGCTATTTACTCGAATGCCTGATTTTGATGCAAAGGTACCTCTGATACCATTCATATCAAATATGTTATTATTGACGGTCCAGGTGACACCTCCGTCTGTTGATTTTCCGAATCCGCAGAAATCTTCAGTGAATGGTGAGCCGGAGATTGGAGCTGCCCATATTGTATAAACTTCTCCGTTAGGACCGACACGAATATCAACTCCCTGCGAGTAATGACCTGCAGGAGGAACATTAATATCCGCTGCTACAGACCAGCTTACACCTCCGTTAGTTGTGTATGAAATTGCCGCAGGAGGACTTGCTGCTGAAAATCTTGACCAGATAGTATAAGACCTTCCATAGTAAGGACTTGAAGGAGCATCATCGGTTCCGGAGAAATTTTTATCCTGTGAACCTGTAATAATGGTAACATCGGCTGACCAGTTGAGTCCGTTGTTTGTTGAATAGTTTGCTTTAATACCACCACCGAGGTGGGAAACAATAAATCTTCCGTCTTTATCGATGGTTGTACCCGGATCTCCTCCGTGTCCTGTTAATATTCCGCCTGAAGTATTCAGCATGGTATCGTTGCCGAACCAGTTAGCTCCGCCGTTAGTCGTTACATAAACACCCTCTGAAATAAATAAGGATCCGCCGACATTATTAATGGCATTTGATGATCCGTACATGATTAGGGGGTTAAGAGGATGTCTTGAGATTATAGTTTCACTTTGATAACTGTTAGAGCGTGGAAGAACTCTTACGTTTGGAGCAATTACAAGTACACCGTTTGGTGTGCTTATGTATCTTGTTTGTGTATTAGGATTAAAGTAATCGTTTTCGCTTGGAAGCTGTGATGATACTCTAACAGACGGGTCACTTATCCATGACGGCATCGCAAGATTCCATTTCTCCGCTTCGGGAGCTTTTTGTCCGGTCATAAGCATATAACACAATGCCATAACAGGAAAAAGTAAAAATACCTTTTTCATTTATTTCCCTTTCGTAATTGATTTTAAGAATTGTTTGAAAAATAATTTAATATAACTCAAATATCAATTTTAATCGCAATGTTTTCATGCAATACCTTTATACATAAGACGCTAGAAGTTTTAAATATCACATCGTCCAAAATAAGGAAGTGGCACGTTTCACAAAGTTTTTAACTAATTACATTTGAACTAATTTTCATTTTCGATATATTTGTAGGATATAATAGAATTCAAAACCAAATCTTTTTAATGTCAAATAATACATCAAATAAAGGTAAGATCATTCAGATAATCGGACCTGTGCTTGATATTGATTTCAGCGGTGGAAGTCTGCCTTCCATTAATAACGCCATCGAGATCAAAAGAAAAACCAACGAAGGAAACGAAGAAGTTTTAGTTACAGAGGTGCAGCAGCATCTTGGAGAATCACGTGTGCGAACTGTAGCGATGGATTCCACTGACGGATTAGTCAGAGGAATGGAAGCTGTTGATACAGGCATTCCGATCTCAATTCCCGTAGGTCCTGAAGTGTTGGGCAGATTGATAAATGTAACCGGAGGTACGATAGACGGCTTAGGTCCTATTAATACAGATTTGAGATATCCGATCCACAGACCTGCGCCGCTTTTCAAAGATCTTTCCACAAAGAAAGAAATGTTTGAAACAGGTATTAAGGTTATTGATCTTCTTGAACCATATACCAAAGGCGGTAAGACAGGATTATTTGGCGGAGCAGGAGTAGGGAAGACAGTTATTATTCAGGAGCTTATTCATAATATCGCAAAGCATCACGGAGGTTATTCCGTATTTGCAGGAGTTGGTGAAAGAACAAGAGAAGGAAATGATCTGTATCTTGAAATGCAGGAATCAGGTGTATTAAAAAATACAGCACTTGTATTCGGACAGATGAATGAACCGCCTGGAGCAAGACAAAGAGTGGCGTTGACCGGATTGGCTATTGCAGAGTATTTCAGAGATCAGGGTAAAGATGTTTTATTGTTCGTGGATAATATTTTCAGATTTACGCAGGCAGGTTCTGAAGTAACCGCTCTTCTGGGAAGAATGCCTTCGGCAGTAGGTTATCAGCCGACGCTTGCATCAGAGATGGGTGCTTTACAGGAAAGAATAACTTCGACAAAAACAGGTTCAATTACATCCATACAGGCGATTTATGTACCTGCGGATGACTATACCGATCCGGCTCCGGCTACAACATTTGCTCACCTTGACGCTACAACAGAGCTTTCAAGAAAGATCTCCGAGCTTGGTATTTATCCGGCTGTGGATCCACTTACATCGACATCAAGAATTCTTGATCCTCTTATTGTAGGCGAAGAACATTACGATGTAGCTCAGGGTGTAAAGAAAATTTTGCAGACATACAAAGATCTTCAGGATATAATTAATATTTTAGGTATCGATGAACTTTCAGACGAAGATAAGCTGACAGTATCAAGAGCAAGAAAGATACAGAAATTCTTATCACAACCTTTTTTTGTAGCTGAACAGTTTACAAACTTACCGGGCAAATATGTAAAGCTTGAAGATACTATCAAGGGCTTCAAGGGAATTATAAACGGTGAATATGATGATCTTCCGGAAAATGCTTTCTATCTTGTTGGAACGATCGAAGAAGCTGTTGAGAAGTCAAAGAAACTTGCAGAATAAAAAACAATCATAAGTTTGGATAATTTTCATTTAGAAATCATAAGTCCTGTTAAGACAATTTTTGAAGGTGAAGTAAAGTCAGTCACCGTTCCCGGAACACTGGGAAGCTTTCAGGTATTGAAAAACCACGCTCCTCTGATATCCTCATTTGAAATCGGCATAATAAAGATCGGACAGGATTCAGGCACGGTTGAATATTCAACAAGCGGTGGTATATTCGAAGTGAAAAATAATAAAGCAATCGTACTTGCCGAATCAGTCGAGTCAAAAGTTGAAATAGATATTAAGAGAGCTACACTTTCCAAATCACGCGCGGAAGAGATCCTTAAAATGATGGAAGCTAATGCGAGTGAAAAGGAAGAAGCGAAACTAGCTCTGCAGCGAGCGATCAACAGACTAAAAATAGCTGAAAAAAAATAAATAGTAATAAAGTTTTTAATGGAAAGGGGACCGTAGCTCAGCGGTAGAGCAACTGCCTTTTAAGCCGTAGGTCGATGGTTCGAATCCATCCGGTCTCACAAGAAATAACCCTTCCTTACATTCATTAAAGTTTATTTTTTTAATAAGAAACCCGGTAGTGATCATACTACCGGGTTTTTTTATAACTTTGAAATCAAACTCCTCTGCATTACAATTACGTTATTTCAGGAGCATTAGTTTTTTTGTTGCTGTAAACTCACCTGCGGATATAGTATAAAAATATATTCCGGAATTCAATCCCGACGCATTAAAATCAACTGCGTAATTGCCTGCATTCTTAAATTCATTTAGAAGTGATGCGACTTCCTTTCCGAGTGCGTCATAAACTTTTAATGTAACCATAGAAGATCTTGTTATTGAAAAGTTTATTGTAGTTGAAGGATTGAAAGGGTTGGGATAATTTTGACCAAGTGAAAATTCAGATGGCACTTCAGTATTGATCATCGATATTCCGATTGAACTTCCATACCGTATAAACCTTCCTCCTCCGCCGGCACCGTATCCGAGTGAAGGACTTAAGAACTGCATAAGTCTTAATGAAGATGCTGCCTGTACCGGCAAGGGTTCGGCAACCCAAGTTGTTCCGTAATCGGTTGTTTTGAAACATTTGTTTGAATTGGTATAAAGAAAAACGAAGATCAGATTTGATCCGTCCTTAAGTCCGCACATATTGAAAGGTATATAATTTGAAACTCCGGGAGGATTCGGTATGACCGTCCACGTTGCTCCTCCGTCTGTAGTCTTTCTCATCGCGTCACCGCTACCGTTGGATGAACACATACCTTTATTATTATCAGTGAAAGCGATCGATGAAAAATAAAGACCGTCGCCATTACCTGTTCCTGTTAACCCTGTTGATGTCCATCCGCCACCGCCGAAACCTGCTGATGTCCTGAAGGTTCTGGCAGTTGTTGCTCCTGCGATCAAATTCCCTGTTGAGATCCATACCTTACCTGTATCTGTCCAGTCCCATGCATTGAGCAATCCGTATTCATTTGGAGAAGCAATCGGAGCATTCGGTGAAAGTATCCAGTTCGTGCCTCCGTTTATAGTGTACCTCCATTGATGAGGCTGCCCGGTTCCTGTTGGATCGCCGTAGTATATTCCATAGTTCTGATTAAACATTTTTATTCCGTTAGAGAAACTACCTGCTAACGAGAATTGCAATGTCCAGTTATTGCCTCCGTCTAAAGTTTTGTAAATACTTCCGGTTACAGTACCCACCCAGCAGTAAGAAGTATCAAGAGCTGATATGCTGTTGATGCCTGTTGCGGGTAGAGTGTTACTTCTTGAAAGCCAGTTGACTCCACCGTTAGTCGATTTATAAACAGCACGGTTGTCGCCGCAGACCCAGATGAGATTTTGATTTACAACAGAAATGCAGTTAATGGCTGATGTGCTCGGAATGGTGCTGACATAAGTCCATTGACCAAAGGCAAATGCATTATTAAGAATAATTATAAGAAGAAAAATTTTTTTCATATTGAATCTCCTTTCAGTTAATTTAAGCACAAATTTTTCATTAGAAATCCTATAAAGCTTTTAAGGTAAAACAAACTTCTTGTATCAGGCAGATGAACCTCGTATCTTTTTGCTCTGTTTTCTATTTATATTTATAAAATCATAAAGTTTTTAACCTTAGTAGAAGAATTTCTTGAAAGCTTTTTGATAAAATTTTTAAAACATTTCGGATCATTCTTCAATTAGCGGTTGCACAATTTTCAAGATTTGATAATAAGGTAATAAGGTAAAATATTTTTATGCTTATTTTCTACTAAGGTTGATTCCAATTTTTTGGTAATCATTTAGCGTAAGATTTTCTTGTTGACAAAAATAACAAATAAAATTTTTAATTCAACCTGATTGCTATAGAAATCAACTCCTTCATTATATATAATTCAATGATGTTCATTAGAAAATTTTCTCATTAAAAAATACGGGTTTAAAAAAAAGCTGTTAAAATAAAAAAGCCTGTTCGATCTTTCAATCTAACAGGCTCTTTAAAAAATGTGAAATGGATTACTTTACGAGCATGAGTTTCTTTGTTGCTGTAAATTCGCCTGCTGTAATTATTCATTTATTCACCATCTGATAAATATGTTACACCATATTTTACAGTTATGTATGTATTTTGTGGCATAGAAAAATTCCAATTAGCATTTGAGTAAGTTCCTGTTGAAGTATTAAATGTATGAGTGTCATTCACATAAATTGGAGATATGCCATTTGCAATATAGTGATAAGATGCTCTGGAGTCAGTTTCACTTTCCCAGTGTACACCCCTTGTTGAAAAAAAATATTGAGTTTCGACTAATTTAGTGCCTTCGTATCTGCTAGAGTATGGTGTAGTAAAACCTGTTGTTACCACTGACCCTACACCATTAAAGCAACTTTCACAATCATATTCAGCTAAAATTCTGTTTTCATACGTAATTGATAGATCCGTTAGTAATTTTTACATTTTCATGAACAGCCATCCACACGTGTTCTTGTTCAGGAGTATCATATGTTTGGGGTTCATCTGATACCAGTATATTATTCTCATTATTACATGATTGACTTGCAACACATAATATTGATAATAAAATAAACTTGATTATTAAAATATTAAATTTAAACATTTAAATACTCCTTAAATAATTTAGGTTTTGTAATAAAAGATTTATATTTGTAAGTGATTTG
>JAWXBH010000156.1:0-24624 GCA_034439935.1 bacterium | reverse complement strand
TGCGCGGAAAGAAAAAAGACGATTATAATTATTTTAATGGACTTCAATAAGATTTGATTTTACACTTAGATTAACCAAAAGGGTTTTAAAAAAGTTAATGCAATTTATTCAGAATATTATTTATATGCTCTAAACAATTATTTACACAACCTTAATAATTCATAACACATCCGTCCAAAACAATGTGATTTAGAAAATGAAAATTTTAGTTTCGATTAAGTGCGCTTTCTTTTGAAAAACTTCCGCATAAAAGCATTGCGGGACAGGCGCCAGAAAACTTTGCAAAGAAAAGTTTCCCGCTGGTGATAAATTGCCGGAAATTCAGATCAATGGCGGGTTCTTTTTAAAAACAATAATGATTATCCTGTTTGCTGATTAATTTAAAACCTTTAAGTGTTGATGAAAATTATTTTGGACGGCAATGTAATTCATAATAACTTTTACAATATGTTTACCTTTATTCTTTATGTTCAATAAAGTAATTTTGACATACAACCGTGAAAAAACTTACCAACAAATTTAATTTAAGTCCTGAAAAATCCATTCATTCAAATTGCGGAGTGTTTGGAATTTATAATAATCCGGATGCTTCGATCTTAACCTATTACGGTCTCCATGCCTTGCAGCACAGGGGACAGGAAGCGGCAGGCATTGTGACATCGGAATATGATGATACAGCAGACCGGTATAAATTTAATATACATAAAGACCATGGACTTGTATTAAGTGTTTTTGTAGATGATAAGATCTTAACGGAGCAGCTTAAGGGAAATTCCGCGATCGGGCATACACGATATTCAACAACAGGTTCGGGAGACAAACGAAATAATATCCAGCCGTTCAAGGTAAATTTCAAAGACGGGAATCTTGCGTTATCACATAATGGTAATCTTACAAATACACATTTTCTAAGAGAGAAATTACAAAACAGCGGAACGATCTTTCAGACTTCAACTGACAGTGAACTCATCCTTCATCTCATTGCAAAAAGCCGGGAAACAGAAATTGAAAATAAACTGATGGAGGCGTTTTCCCAGGTTGTAGGTGCATATTCAATTTGTATTTTAACCGATGATAAATTATTTGCAATAAGAGATCCGTACGGAGTGAGACCGTTTGCATTCGGAAAGCTTGACGGCAGCTATGTCTTTGCGTCGGAGACATGCGCGTTTGACATTATCAATGCGGAATACATCAGGGATGTTGAACCCGGTGAGATGATCGTAATTGACAGAGAAGTTGTGCAGACAGGAAAAGAAAAAAAGTTCACGATCGGAAAAGCGGATAAGTACAAGCACTGTATCTTTGAATACATATATTTTTCGAGACCTGACAGCAGCGTATTCGGTGAGAAGGTAGATAAGGTCAGGAGAAAGATCGGAAAAAATCTTGCAATAGAAAGCCCGCCTCCTTTAAAGAATGCTCCCGAAGATAAGAAAGTTGTAGTGATCAATGTTCCTGATTCGTCCAACACGGCAACACTTGGTTATTTTAATGAAGCAGTAAAAAATAATAAGGAAGTGAAACATGAAATAGGTTTGATACGAAGTCATTATGTAGGAAGAACATTCATTCAGCCCGGACAGGATAAGCGTAAGATGAAGGTCAAGACTAAGTTTAATACAGTAAAAGGAGTGATTGAGAACCGTAAAGTGGTAATGGTGGATGATTCGATAGTAAGAGGGACAACATCAAAATTACTTGTTGATCTTATAAAAAAAGCTAATCCAAAAGAAATTCATCTGAAGGTAACATCCCCGCCGATAATTTCACCATGCTACTATGGAATGGATTTTCCTTCTGCAAATGAATTGATCGCAAATCAGCATAATGAAAATGTTGAAGAGATCAGAAAAGAACTGGGAGTGACTAATCTTTCATACTTAAGTATAGAAAAATTACTTGAGTCAGTTCCGTATCCGAGTGAGAAAACAGATTATTGCACAGCGTGCTTTACAAAAAATTATCCAATTCCAATTGACGGACTTGAGGAAATGAAAAAAGATCAGTTCGACGATTGATTTACTTTAACAAAATTCAAAATAATGACTAAAGAGCAAAAAGATTTCCATAAATCCCGCAGAACTGAATTTTCCAGACTTATCGGCAAGGATTCAATCGCGATCATTTTGGGAAATACATTGCATAATCAATCATACGACGGGGATTATGATTTCAAACAGTATAAAAACTTTTTTTATCTGACAGGTTTCACGCAGCCTAATGCAGCACTTGTTCTTGCTCCCGGAGGAATTAAGTCCCGGAAAAATAAAAAGACATATAGTGAGATCCTGCATGTTCAAAAACGTGATCCACTTATGGAAACATGGAACGGACGCAGACTTGGCTATGAGGATGTTACTAAAGAACTGGGGATAAAGGATGCCAAAGAAAATTATGAATTAAAATCTGTTCTGAATGGAAAGTTCCTGCAGAGGTTTTCGAAAGTTTATATTAATTTTTCTGAAATGATAAAGCTCGAAGGGGAAATGAAGGAAATAATTTCTGATTTCATGAACAGTCTTAATGTCATTTCAGCCGGTGTCGAACTGATAGACAGTTCCTACTTACTGGGAAAGATCCGAAAAGTGAAAACCTCTTTTGAGATTAAACAAATACAGAAGGCATGCGACATTACAATTGAGTCATACAATCATACCATGACAATGATCAGATCGGATTTAAATGAAAGGCAGGTTCAGGCAATTCTCGAATTCAATTACAAATTTAACGGAAGTGAATCTACTGCTTACTATCCGATCGTCGCCGGAGGAGAAAACGCTTGCATTCTCCATTACGAAAATAATAATCAGGATCTAAAAGACGGTGAATTGCTCTTGATTGATTCGGGAGCAGAGTACAATTATTACTGTTCGGATATTACACGAACATTTCCCGTTAACGGAAAATTTTCAACTGAGCAAAAGTTGATCTATGAAATAGTTCTAAAAGCGAATAAAGAATGTATAAAAAAAATAAAGCCGGGCGTGAGCTATTTAAGTCTCAAAGATCTTAGTGAAAAAATTCTTGCCGATGGTCTGAACAAGGCAGGGCTGCTGAAGAATAAAAACGATATAAAGACTTTTTCGCTGCACGGACTTGGACACGATATTGGACTCGATACACATGATGCCGTTACCATAAGCAAAACATTAAGCAAGGATGACGACAAGCTGAAGGAAGGAAATGTTCTGACGATAGAACCGGGTTTATATTTTCCTGTGAATTCAAAAGGAATACCGAAAAAATTCTGGGGCATTGGAGTGAGGATTGAAGATGATGTGCTTGTAACAAGGAATGGATGCAGGAATCTGACTGAAAAGATGGTGAAGGAAGTGAATGATGTGGAGAGGATAATGGGAGGGTAGAACGGATTTTAAATCCGTTCTACCTTCAGCCTTTCAGATAACTCCACTTCCAATCTTCTGATCTTGCCACTAAGTTTGATTTTACCGGATTGTTGAAAATGTATTTGATGATTTTTTCATATTCTTCCTGACTTCTGACTATGTGATCATAATTTTCAGGGTTCCAAAATGCTCCACTCCTTTGGAGGATCTTATTTGATTCACGGGATGAAAAGCGTTTTATGCTTTGCATCGTTTTGTAGAGCGGTTTTAAAAACCGCTCTACCGTTATCAGCGCATGTACATGATTTGGCATTATACAATATGAGATGAGTTCATAATCTTTTCCATCAAGAAAATGCAATGCTGACGAGGTTGATTCAGCGATTCTATCATCAATCAGATAGTTCATTGCACTCAGAGATCTGTCCAGATAATTATCAAATTTTCCAAAGTACTTCTTCTGAAGTTCATATATTTTTTTGCTTTGGCTGAGTTTATCTTCCGAATCAACAATCATTTTTTTATTTAATAAATATTCATTTTTAAGTCTGTTAAGTAAAAATGTCGGAAGTGATCCGTAAAGCCTGAAGGTCATAAAATAGCTCGAGTATTCTTTTTGAAAATGCGGTAAATTTCTTCTGTAAAAAAATTTTATATCCATGTTCTGCATTTGTTAATTCATATATTCAGTGAAACATATAAAAAATTCAGCTCTGATTCAAATTGCATATATTAAGCTTTGTGAAAAAATATTTTTAAAAAAATTTCCCATTATTAAATTTACTATGAGAAGCAATTTATCTATTTTTATTTCCCATAAATAATAACGATGTCATTAGACCTGAGCATATTAAATCCAGAACAAAGAAAAGCTGTTGAAGAGATTAACGGACCAAGCATGATTATAGCCGGGGCAGGCAGCGGTAAAACTCGTGTCCTTATTTATAAGATCGCTTATCTTCTCGAATCAGGCATCAGTCCTTTCGAAATTCTTTCCCTTACATTTACTAATAAGGCTGCAAGCGAAATGAAGGAGCGGATCGAAAAGCTTGTCGGAAGCGGTTTTAATCGTATCTGGATGGGAACATTCCATTCCATTTTCGCAAGACTGCTTCGCATTGAATCTGAATTTCTGGGCTTTACCAGGAATTTTACAATTTATGACAGTGATGATTCGGCAAGTCTTGTAAAACAATTAATGGTCAGCAATTCAATGCCGACTGACAATCCTTCTCCTAAGGCAATTCACAATGCCATCAGCAATCTGAAAAATAAGCTCATACTTCCTAAAGAATTTTCAACCCTTTCTAAAACTTTATTTGATAAAAAAGTTGAAACGATCTATGAGGATTATCAGAAAGCCCTGTTTAAAAATAACGCGATGGATTTTGATGACCTGCTTATCAAGCCGATCGAACTGTTCAAAAGATATCCGGAGATCCTGGAAAAATATCAGGACAGGTTTAAATATATACTTGTTGATGAATATCAGGACACAAACAAGGCTCAGTATATGATCGTCAAAATGCTTTCGGAAAAATATAAGAATGTTTCGATCGTCGGTGATGATGCACAGTCGATTTATAAATGGAGAGGTGCCGAAATTCAGAATATTTTTGACTTTCAGGAAGATTTCAAAGAATCAAAGATCTTTAAGCTCGAACAAAACTACCGCTCGACCGGCAAGATCCTGAACCTTGCTGATCAGGTCATCAAAAAAAACAAGAAGCAGATCGAAAAAAATTTGTGGACAGAGAATTCAGAGGGTGAACACATACATCTTATTGAAACCATGACCGACCGTGATGAAGCTCACCGGATATGTAAATATATTTTTGATGAAATTCAAAAAAAGAAGATCAATTTCAAAGACTTCGTAATCCTGTACCGGACAAATGCTCAGTCAAGGGTCATTGAGGATTCTCTCCGTCAGAATAGTATTCCGTATATAATTATCGGGGGCATCCGGTTTTACCAAAGAAAGGAAATTAAAGACATACTTGCTTACCTTAAGGTCATTGTGAACCCGATGGATAATGAAGCTCTCTTGCGTGTTTTAAATCTCAGAGCAGGAATTGGTAAAACTACTATTGATAAGCTGATTCAAATTTCGGAAGGTAATGAAATGCAACTGTTCGATGCTGTTAAAAGAATTGATGATTACGACAGTTTAAATTCAAAAGCAAAAAATCTCCTTACCGAAGTTTTGAATTACATTTACAAATATCAGTATCTCAAAGAAGAGATGTCATTGTCGGAATTGGTCGGAGGAGTACTGGATGAAATGGGAATTCTCAGAGAGCTGCGTCTTGAAAATACTATCGAGTCGGAAGAAAGAATAAGTAATATTCAGGAGCTTGTCTCTGCAATTGCTGAATTTGCTGACAGCAATGAGGAACCCACTCTGGAAATGTTTCTTCAGCAGGTTTCACTTGTGGCTGATATCGATAATCTTGACAATCAAAAGAATGCGGTAACCATGATGACAATTCATTCTGCAAAGGGTCTGGAATTTCCTGTTGTATTCGTGACAGGTCTTGAGGAAGGATTGTTTCCGGTAAATGGTGCCTTGGTTTATGAGGATGAACTTGAGGAAGAGAGAAGACTCTTTTATGTTGCAATCACCCGTGCTAAGCAAAAGCTTTACATCTCTTATGCCAACCAAAGATATAAATTCGGGGTTCAGTCTTATCAGATGAAATCAAGATTCATTAAAGAAATTTCAAGTGATGTAATGAATGAAAATTTTATTTTTGAAGGATTGAAGCTCTTCAACGGCAGCAAGCCAAAACAGGAAAAACCTACTTTGTTCGGACCCTCAGTTAAATATGATTACTATTCATCTTCACCTAAAAAAAAGAATGTTGAAGATGTTGACACACAGCTTACTGACAAGTTTCCGGATATTCAAAAGGGCGTTACTGTAATTCATAACACTTTTGGAAAAGGTACGGTTCTTTCAATTAATGGAAAAGGTCTCGACAAAAAAGCTGAAATTTATTTTGATGATATCGGTTTAAAAAAAATTGTTCTTAAATATGCAAAGATGACTGTATGTGACAGCTAACTTTTAACTTTTAACTTTCAACTTTTATGAAATACTGGCTTCTAAAAACAGAACCAACAGTTTATTCTTATGATGATCTCGTTATGGATAAAAGAACAGTCTGGGATGGGGTCGCAAGTCCTGCGGGAATCAAGAACATCAAAAGTATTAAGAAAGGTGACCTCGCTTTTGTTTATCATACCGGTGATGAAAAAAAAATCGTCGGCATCGGTGAAGCCGTCTCGGATTCTTATCCGGATCCTAAGGATAGTTCCGGAAAATTTTTTGTTTTTGAGATCAAGCCTGTAAGGAATCTCAATATACCTGTTACTCTTGCACAGGTAAAAGCTGATCAGAAATATTCAACATATCAGCTTGTGAGAGAACCACGTCTTTCTGTAATGGAGGTTCCTGAGAATTACTGGAATGACTTCCTGAAAATGAGTGAATAAAAAAAGCAGAACATTTTAAGTCCTGCTTGTAATAAACGAACAATTGTTTTTTTAATATTACGGTCTTACTCTGGTAACAAAGTTTTTTGAGTTATTATAAGCCAGCGTCAGGTCTGCCGAGTCTACAAAATCATCTCCGTCCAGATCCGCTGGTACATAACCTTGGGAAAAAAACGAAAGATCATTATATACCGCAACTAAATCCGCAACATCAACATTGTCATCCTGATTTACATCACCCGTATAGAAGCAAAACTTTCCGCTTTTAAGCTTCATATTATTTCCGTATGCCTGACCTGAAGATGAAGAGAATGTATATGTTCCAGGGAAGCCATCAGGGAAAGACTTAACATTTGCTGACCACGTTTCAATTGAGTTTCGGTGCCTTACAACTATGTAGTAGAAAGTCGATGGAGCAGCGTCAGGGAAATTTACTATGGCGAAACCGTTTGAATTGAGATTTACATCTGCATAGTCCACAAGACTGTATGGTGATAAAGATGTCCTTAATAAAACTGTGACTGTATCACTAACCATCCTTGTACCGTTCCATAAACCCTCCAGCAATGCATTCATTTCCATTGAAACAATTCCGTTGCTGACACTTTGATCCTTGGTGGTATCGACAAGAAGATATTCCATTGTATCTCTTAAGCTTGCACTGCCTCCCATACTTGCAATTACCTTAAAAGACCTTGATCTTGTTGTCTGGTCAAAAGCCCCTATAGTTAATATTGAATCATTGACAAGTGTTACATTCGCAGGAGCATTGAGCAGATCGTATTCCATATTTGTTCGTACAGGTCTTACCCTTAAGGTATCTCTTTGAACAAATATTGATTTACGAAAACATTTTCCCGATACAGGAGATAGTCTTGGTCTTATACTTGTCAGCAACTGTACATTAAAATTAACACGCATTCTTTCTGTTCCGCCTGATACTATTCTTGCATACCAGTTTCCTGTATCATCAATGCCGACATTAAAAGTCAGTGTCCATACCCACCATGCGTATTGCGCATTATCATATAAGTACACATTTATCGTTTTAAACAAGGATTTGTTTGGCTTCCTTATTTCTATTTGATAAGAATCTCCGTCCAGACCTTGTGCTAATATCCAGACACCTATCTGAGGTTCATAACCTGAAATAGTAACAGGATCAATTATTCTTTCCTTAAATTTTTCTTCCGGAATATTGTTCATGTTTCCTCCGACAGATGAGGAAGTAAATACTCCCATTTCATGCATTCTGAAATCATCGTCACCAATGTATCCTGCCTGTGACTCCCATAGCGTCGGTAATGTATTGAATGTTCCCTGCCATGGATCCCTTTTAACCCAGTTGCCGTTCACAAAACTTCCGCATTCAATATGTAAATGAGCATCGGTCGAGCATCCCGAACTTCCAACATAACCGAGTATTTTTCCCTGCTGAACATACTCACCGACTTTTACTATTACCGATTTTCTCATAAGATGAAAATAATAGGCATACGATCCGTCATCATGTCTTATCAAAACAATGTTTGCAGTACCCGTACATCCCATGTTTCTGTCAAACTCATTAAATCTGATCTGCTCGACTGTACCGGAGGCTGCCGCTTTTACGGATACAAATCTGTCCATGTCACGGAAGCTGTGAAGTGAAAGGTCTGTACCGTTATGCCCGTTATATGACCATGAATTTCCCATGTAATCCTTAATTGTTGCACCGGACTGATCATCGACATAATTCACAAGCACAACACCGTTATTGAGAGTTTGACCGAGTGGCCATGCCATAGCGGGAAAGAAATCGCTTGTACCCAGCGGGATGTTCTTGTGAATTGCCGGATCGAATTTTATTTCACCCGTACAATCAGCTTCGGCTCTCTTCCCCGGAATGTATTTCAGCTCAGGAGAAATTACCTCTACCTGACTCATTGAAAATTTAAAAACAAACAGCAGAGCTAATGTTAAAAAGGTTTTCATGATTTTTTTGAATTTGATTTATATAATATTGTCTGAAATAATTTTTAATATAATTTCATATTTTGAAACCTGCCTCAGAATATTTCAATTGGAAGAGAATTGTATAGTGATGCCGGAAATTTGAAATGGCAGACCTGTTTTGAAATTGAAAAATTGGAAGTTGAATTTTTCATGTGCGCTCTCCGTGTATTACAATTTCTTACCCGGACTGATGCTTGGGAGAGCTGATGAAACAGCCCGGCTGAGTTGAAGTTGTTTTTATTAGAATTGTTTGAAAGCTCTCCCAAGCTAAACTTTACCAACTTACCTTAACTTTAGTTAATTCTACAAAGAAAAATTTTCCGGATAATCACTGATGTTTAAAGTTGATGTTATTTCCTTTCTTCCTTACAAAAATATAAATGTATATAGCTGTCTGCAAATCAAAATTTACCTGAATCAAGGATTCTATTTCTGCTATCAACTGTTCAAAAAGCTTATATCTTGAATCATTTATGCTATTCAAGTTATACATCTCAATGTTTCTATAAAAAAAATTTTACTCTTTACCAGGACTTAAACAGCAGCGAAGTTTTAAGACATGATCTTAAAACAGGGAGATAGAAGGATCTTATAAATCGTTTTGAGATTGTTGTTAAATTGAATGAGGATTGTTCGGGATGAAAAAGTTAAATTATGAAAGAGAAAAAATTTTTACAAAGAAATTCAACTTTCAAAAATTTATATTCAGGTAGTTAGAGTTAGTTAGAGAGTTGCCGGTTATATATCGTGAAGAATGTTAAAGGTAAAAATACAGAGAGTTGTCCGAGTGGTTGAAGGAGCACGCCTGGAAAGTGTGTTAGCGTCACAAGCGCTACGAGGGTTCGAATCCCTCACTCTCTGCAAAATCATTTTGCTGTTACCGCGATCACAGGAGAGGTGGCAGAGTGGTCGAATGCGGCGGTCTCGAAAACCGTTATAGGGGCAACTCTATCGAGGGTTCGAATCCCTCCTTCTCCGCAATATAGTTTGATCTATCTCATCTAAATTTTAATATTCTGATCTCATAATGAAGGTAGGTGATATTCAGCTTGTTACTTGTCATAGATTGCCACACCGCTCATTTTTTATTAAAGGAAAACAATTACCAGTCTGTGCAAGATGTACCGGCATGTATGCAGGTTATATCTCATTTCCATTATTTACTTTTGATATTGTTCATCTTAGTTTGTTTATGACACTTCTGTTCATTGTTCCGACTTTCATTGACGGGCTTACTCAGGCGTACTGTAACAGGGAAAGTACCAATGTTTTAAGATTGACCACCGGGATATTGTCAGGCATCGGGCAAATGTCTCTGGTTGCAATTATCGGAAAGTCTATGGGGTTCTTCATAATTAACCATTTTTTATAAACTAAAAAACTAAAAACTATGGATCAAAATCAACCACCTCAACCGCCTGTGATAACTCCCGGAAGTTCTCCGGACAAATTAAGCACACCACTTACCATATTGTCATTCTGTATTCCTCTTGCTGGCGCCATAATTTATTTCATGAAGAAAGACAAAGAGCCTGCATCAGCAAAAACTGCCTGCACTGCAGCCGTCATTGGTTTTGTTGTCGGTGTTGCCGTAAATTTGATTTATACAATCTTCAGTCGCTAAGACTAAAAAATTTTCAGATGCATTTATAAAACCCGGAAAGCCCGGCACTGATCAGAGTGTGTATCTAAATTGCCGCTATTAGGATTTAATGCTGTCAGATAAAGTATATCTGCATCCAAATGTGCTCGGTATGGCTTTCAGTAAGGGTTTCATTGATAAATAAAGTTTGCTTTTTAATCAATACAATGTTATTTTTGTGATAACATTTTTTATCAAAATTAAAACAAAACAAATGAACAAAGAAGAACTGATTACAAAAATAGCAAGTGATGCTAAAATCACAAAAGTTCAGTCGAGAGCTGCTCTTACTTCATTTATGGATGCGGTAATGAAAACTGTGAAAAAAGGCGGAAGACTTTCACTGGTTGGATTTGGCACATTTATGAGATCAAGCAGAAAAGCAAGAATAGGTAGAAATCCCCAGACAGGAAAAGAAATTAAAATCGCGGCTAAAAAAGTTGCAAGATTTAAAGCCGGAAAAGGTTTTTCCGACTTCGTAAAATAATTTTATTAGCAAAACAAGGTGAGAAAATTTAAAGGCATCCTAAGATGCCTTTTTTATTATCTGACTATAGCAAACTTCCCGGTCTTTTCATCTACATCCTCTCCGGCAGAATTTTTTCCCGAAGCCCTGAAAATATAAATTCCTGTTGGCACTTTCCTTCCGTCTCTGTCCGTCAAGTCCCATTCCACTCCGCCATTTCCGTTAGTCTCTTTGATATTAACCAGAAATTTTCCCGTAAGATCGAAAATATCTATCGATGCACTGCGTGTAGTGTTTGCAAGCGTAATGTAATCCTGATTGGAGCTCATGCTGAAAGGATTCGGATAGACATACATCTCATCAAGATTCTCTTTATTAAAGATCAGCCCGAAGCTGCTGCCAGCCCCGTCCACTATCTTGATTCCGCTAAGTGAATATATGTTCTCTGCTTTTAATAAATAATTTTTTCCGGTTGCACCGATCGCACCATTGCTCTCAAGGTTAAGAAAAATGTTTTTCCTGTTTGCATTATCAATTGTCACCGAACCCACCTTTATATCAAACGGCTCAAATTTGTAATTGCTGACATTTTTTACGCTGACCGAATCAACCTCCAGGTTGAATTCAACCTTCAGCCTCCTCTCTCCGCTTAATTCAAGCTTTGCAATATAAAACTTCGCTGAATCGGTTTCATTAACAATGAACGTTACCGAATTCGTGTCTATGGGAGAATTGTAAAAATCCTTAATTGAATTTGTACTTAATGAGTATGTTCCGTTGTTAAGATTTCTTTGAAGAGTTAGGAAGTACTCAAAATTATTTTTAACTGCAATATTCTTTGGAAAACCAATCCCGTTGCTTATCACAAAAGAAGTAAGGTTGGGAGTTGTAGTGGAAATTCTTTCGGAAAACCTTGCCGATATGAAACCGTTCTCATATACTGCCGAAAGCAGCTTTGCCTTGTTGTGAGAGTAAACTTCAATGAAATCACTAAGCTGACTTTCACGAACGGAGCTTTGAATATCTATTGCCGAAACTTTATAATAATACTTTTTTCTGTTGATAACATTCAGATCATTGTATTGAACAGAAGTTGACGAATCATATAACGTAATATTATTTGTTGTATCGCCTCTGTAGATCCTGTAATAATCCACACCCGATACATTCTCATAACTTAAATTTATTTTATTTGAATCAACACTGTACCCTTTCAGACCAAGCGGTGTCGGAGGTCCTGCGAATGCAATGTTCTTTTCAAAAAACAATAACGTATCATCGGTGGTGTTTAGTCCGAATTCCCTGATACCGTTCTGATCAAAATCATATACAAGCTGGTTGATCGTATTTATGTCTTTCATGTAATGAACCGGAACAAACCTCTGAAGTGCATTGTCAAATTTCAATATGTAAAATAATGTACCTGTATTCACAAGCACTTCATCTTTGCCGTCATTATCGACATCCGCCGCTTTGGTAGATGTTTCGGCATAAGATTTATAATTGTAAATGTCCGTTACATCCAGAATTGAATAAGTGTTATCCGCAGTTGAAGTATAAGCATAGAGACTGTAGTATTGTATCAGGTCTCCGTCTTTGCTAACAACACCAAGTGCAAAATCTTTTTTGCCGTCTCCGTTGAAATCACCCGCGATAACATTGTCACCCTTGATAAGCCGGTCTATGCTGTCTTTCAGGGTCAGAGTGTAATTATTGCTGTTGTTATTTTCGTAGACTGATAATCCGATCTTTGGAAGGAATGAATTGCGGCTCTCATAATACAGATTTATAAATGCAATTTCCTTTTTGCCGTCATTATCAAAATCTTCAACCAAAACATTTTGTGAATTTGGCGTCGAATCGGGACCGAAGTAATTTAAATTTGCAATTTGATCAAACGTATTATCCGAAGAAGATTCAAGTATCCTTAAGCCCGTTGTTCCAAGTCCCAGAATCTCTTTCCTGCCGTCACCATCAGTATCAGCTATACGCGCAGACCAGAAGTTTCCGTTTGCCGAGTCGCTCCATATCAATGATGTCGGAAGCTGTCCTGCCGAAGGTGATTCATAAACAAATCCGTTCCTGCCTTTTGAAAGCAGAATTTCCGCCTTGCCATCACCGTCTATATCTCCTTCATCTCTTCCGACTTTGAAATCATCCCAGTTATCATTTGAAATTTTAGAAAAATTACCGGCATTGAACTCATAAATATTTAGCTTCAGATTTTTCCTAATATCATTAAGTAATACATCACTCAATCCGTTATTATTCAGATCAAATATCGTGTTGCTTGATTGGGAATAATTTAGTGAATAGTTCTTCTGAATGAAACCGTATGTGTTTATTGACGGCTGTGTATAAAAATAAAATGATGTGTCGGAGAATACTGCAGTCTTGCCGTTAAGCGAGGTCGCTTCGATATAAAATTCGTATTCTGTATTGGGCAGAAGATCATTTCCGTTTAAAAGACCGAAGTGTCCTTCTGTTACAAATCCTATGTTTGGCGTACCGACATCAGCAAGAATAAAATTATAAGGCTCACTTATGTTTTTTCTTTTGTAATAAATTTTACCGAGCGTTCTTTTATTCGTACCGAATAATATCAGCTCAGAGTAATTGTTCTTGTCTATAAGATTGCCGAATGCAATGTCTGTTATTACCGGAGGATTTCTGTCTTTGAAAATTATCATCCGATGCTCGATCGTTCTTCCTGAATTACTGTTAATGGCAAGTCTGAGTGTGTAAGAAGTATCTGCAAAACCGGACGTGTTCCACATTGCAACGGTATCATTAAGTACCTGTGAAGTCTGGTTCTGTAAAATGGGTATCCAGACAGATGGGCGCTGTCCTATTCCGTATGACAATGTATATGATAAAAATAACGGTGACGCTGCGGAGATCTCAACAGGTATGGTATCTTTTTCAAATGTAAAATCCTGAAAAGGACTGAAAATTCGTGATACAGTAGGGTTGCCTGAATTCTGAATTGCCGACAGAGCATTAATCCTTCCTGATGCTCTTACATGATCCCATCCGGTTTGTCCATTTAAGAGAGATGTTGTCGAAACCAAAATTCCTCTGACCTCTTCATTACTCAATGAAGGATTTTGTGAAAGCAACAGTGCTGCAATACCTGCAACTATTGGCGCCGCGAAAGATGTACCGTTATACTTTTCATAATCTCCGTTATAATTTGTGTTTCCCCTACCAAGCCTTACTGTGGTTAAATTCTGAAATCCCGGAGCGAAGATGTCAACCGTTTCTCCGAACGAGGAAAAACTCGCTTTGGAATCCGTATTATCAGAAGCGCCGACTGAGATTACTTCATCATACGCCGATGGATAATGAAGTCTGTCGCTGCCGTCATTTCCTGCCGAGCAGACTATAACCACATTCTTTGTGTAAGCAAACTTAATTACATCACGAAGCAAATTACTGAATATATAATCACCGAAACTGAAATTAAAAATTCTTACACCATTTGATATCCCGTACAAAATTGCATTGGCAACATCATCTTCTTCTCCGAAGCCTTCAGCATCAAATGCCCTTAAGACCATTACCTTGCAGTTTGGTGCAACTGAGGAAATTCCTATATTATTATTTAAAGCAGCGTTTATAATTCCAATGGTTGCCGTACCGTGAGAAAGCTTGTTGTCATCCGAAGGATCGTTATCCGGTTCCAGATAGTCGCCTCTTCTGGGATCACCGGTAAGTGGTTCATCAGTAAAATCCCATCCTCTCCAGTCATCAATGAAGCCATTGGCATCGTCATCTATTCCGTTTGATTGCTTACCGTCACCGTATTCACCGTAATTTATTTTGTAACTATTCTGGAGATCAGGATGAAGAAAATCCATTCCCGTATCGATTACTCCAATGATTATGCTTGAATCTCCTTTAGTAATGTCCCATGTGCTCTGCATTCCTATAAGATCGAGATAATATTGCTGACTGTAATAAGTATCGTTAGGACTGAAAGCAGCTTCAGTTGTATTCTCAGTTTTAAACCTTCCATTCGGCTGAATATATTCTATATACTCATTCTTATTACCGAGATCCATTACCTGCTGTATTTTTGATTCTTCAATTTCAAAGACAAAGATCTTATCAAGTCCGGTTTTTTTATAATCTTCATTGGAAGAGTACAAGCCGTTCAGCTTTTTAAAAACTTCTTTGGTATTTCTGAAATTGAAATCCTTGCTCAGCTTTGAGACGGATGTGTTTCCCGATTTCGGATTATTGTTTTTGAAATTGTTGAGAATATCAGTGGGAGTGTTGCTCTTGAATTTTATAATTATGTTTTTCGATTGCGAATTTACATTTGATGCAATAAAGAAAAACAAAGCCAGGAGTAAAATTTTTCGTGTATTCATTTTGTATTCCTAATTTAACTTTATTTGGGGAATATTAAATTAGTATTTATCTTTATACTCCTCCTTTTCAGCCTTTTTCAATATCCAGTTTTCATTATCAATTAAGACTTCAATGGGTTTGCCGTTTACCGGCTGTTCGAATTGTTGAGTTTTCATGTCGTTAAAAAAAGTGAATTTTTCGTTACCTTTATCTGTGCGGATTGTAACCCTTACCGGCATTTTATAAACATCATAATCTTCTTGTGTCTGACGGAGATTCAAACGTAACATATAAATATCAGAGTTTTTCTGATCATTAAATGCATCGGATCTCCATGAATACTTATAAAAAGGTCTGCCTGTGCCGTCAAATATCCATTGATTGAAAAAATATGTCAAGTCAGTTCCCGAAACTTCCTCGCAGACTTTCTTAAAATCCCATGTGTCAGCGTTCTTATATTTATATTTTGTATAATATGTTCTTAAAATTTTAAAAAAAGTTGAATCTCCAACGACACCCCTGAGCATGTGTAGACACCATGAGCCCTTCTTGTAAACAGTTGATCCGAAAATAAATCCTTCGGGATTATAAACCGTTCCTTTGAAAAAACCAAAGTCATCTTTCTTCATGCTGTTAATATAAGACTCCCTTCCGTTAATATGTTCTTCCCAAAGCGCCTCACCGTAAGTTGCAAATCCTTCATTAAGCCAGATGTCTTTCCATGATTCGGGAGTTACCGCGTCACCGAACCATTGATGCACAAGCTCATGAACTACCACTGCTTCAAATCTGCCGTCTCCTGTCACAAGCGTGTATCCCATGCTTGAAATCGTCTGATGCTCCATTGCTCCGCTTACCCATCCGAACATTGCCATTCCGTACTTCTCATTTATAAAAGGATACTCACCAAAGATCTCCGAAAAAAACTTTATCATATCAACTGTATTTTTCCAGTCTGATTTTGCTCTTTCGGTATAAGAAGGATAAGTATAGTAATCAACATTCATTTTCTTGGTGCTGTCAAGCGAGGTATATGTATCTGTCCATTGATCATACTTTGCTATTGCGATCGAGACAAGATAAGTGGAAATCGGATATCCGGATTTCCAGTGAAAAGTCTTATCGCCGTTGGATTCATTTGTAACCTCCTGCAGCAAGCCGTTTGAAACAGCAGTAAGCTGAGAAGGAACTGTCATGTATATTTCAAATGTAGTCTTATCGTCGATCAGATCTTTGCAGGGCCACCAGGATGGCGCATACTCCGGCTGGCTTAAAGTATAAACAGCCGGTTCGTTGTCGAATGTTTTAAACCCGAAAGAATCAAATCCCATATTCTTGGGAGCGCCTTCGTAATTGATATCTACGATGAAACTTTCAGACTTCGTGATATTTTTTGAATCTATGATCAGGTAATCATTTATGCTTTTATATGCTGCATCACTTCCGTTTAGTTTGACATGGTTTATCTGATATGAAGAAGAAAAATTAAGGTAAACCTGATTAAGTGTATCCGACAAATTATCAGCGTTCATTTCAAGATTGCCGAAGATATACTTTCGTGAAAAGTCAAAGGATAATTTAAGCTTGTAATTTTGTACGTCATACAGATTCTGATACGCAACAGTCGACGAATCTTCTTCACGTATGTTGTCTGAATATTTTATGTCATCATACTTATCCATCCAGCTTCGTGCGCATTTTGTAAGCTCGTTCCTGTCCGTAACTTTACTGATTACCTTTGCACCGACAAACGTCCAGTAGAACGCAGCCATGATAAGTGTTAACGAAACTACAAGTAAGATCTTTGGTCTATTCACTGAATGATTATAACGTGGAAATTTCTTTTGATTATGAACAAATATATGTTATTAAAGTTTTGAAATATATTCTTTTATTATATCTCTTACCGTCTGAAATTATTAATTTTATTTTCAAAATAAAAAATTAATATGATAAAACGAAAGACAAGCGTAAGCTTAGCTCTATTGGTTATCTTTTGCTCCTTTACTTTTTGCTCCTGCCTCTCCATTGACAGGAATATTAAATTGAATAAGGACGGTTCGGGGGAAGAAACTATGAGTATTACATTTCAGAAAACATTCTATTCGATGATGTCTTCAATGTCGGGGATGATGGATTCAACCCGGAAGCAGGGATTTCTGGATTCACTTTACAGTGACCAGATTTTTCTTTCACAAACAAAGGATAAGTATGATTCGATATCCGGAATAAAATTAATCGATATCTATACCAACAAAGGCATGGACTCTTCAAATTCGATCGTTGTAAAATATCAGTTTGACAGTGTTGCCAAGATCGCCGAGTCGCTCAATACTCTCAAGGATGAAGACAAAAGCGGATCGGACACTTATGTCACATGGAAAAATGAGGACGGAAAAATGTTTTTCAATTACTTCAGCGAACAGTCATCACCTTCTGGCGTTGATATGAATGATTCAATCTCACAACAAATGAAAACAAGCATGGCATACCTGTTTCAAGGTGGAAGTGTTAACACAGTAATTGAATTTCCTTTTGATGTTATCTCATCAAACGCGACTTCCTCTGCGGGAAATATCCTGACCTGGAGTTACCCTATGACTGATATCATAATGGATGGCAAGATGAATCTCGAAACAGTAATGAAGGCTGAATAGATTGATTTGATATACTGCGCATTTATTCTTCTTCAAGTTTCATTACTTTACTGATGATATCATAATCATAACCTTTTGAAGCAAGATACCTGTAACATTTATTCCTGACTTCAGATTCATCTTTATCTTTTAGTCTTTGCCTGTATTTTTTTATAAGCTGAACGGCAAGCTCTTCTTCTTTGCTTTCAGAATAATTATCACCGACTGTAGATTCGACCGTC
This sequence comes from bacterium, assembly GCA_034439935.1. GTDB lineage: Bacteria > Bacteroidota > Ignavibacteria > Tepidaquicellales > Tepidaquicellaceae > JAGPCH01. The sequence goes on along the minus strand of JAWXBH010000156.1, from coordinate 6,439 downwards.
TCTTTATCAATTCCCTTTTCCATCAGCTTAAGCTTCAGAAGACGCTTGCCCACAGGCTTGCGGGCAAGCTTGTCATCAAGATAATTCTTTGCATAAGACTTGTCGTCCAAATACTTTTGTTCAGTCAATAAGGTAATTATTTTTTCAATCGCTTCTTCTGAAATTTTTTTGAACTTCAGCTTATTTTTTAATTCCTTAACGCTTCGCTGTTTGTATGCAAGAAAACTGTAGGCGACTTTTTTTCCGAAGTTATACTCATCAAACTCCTTAAGCTCCTCGGTTTTTTTCTCATCGATCTCATCATCAGTCCTCAACCCGAATTTTAAAACCGTATCTTCATAAAGCCCGAACGCGAAATCACCGTCAAGGAATATATTGTACCTGTGCTTATCCTTTTTCTGCTTCTCTATCTTTGTGATCTTCAATTTTAAAAGTACTGATTAATAAAAATTAGTTGCTTTGTGAAAACTCGTTAGAAATGTCAGTATTTAAAACTCATTAAAAATGTCAGTAAAATGTTAGATTGAAGACCCCAAGGAAGGAGTCTTCAATGGAAGGAATACTGACATTTTTTAAAAAGTTATCACAGTAAAAATTTTATATTAACATCAACATTGACAATCGAAAACGTATTCTTTAAGTTTGCTCTGACCCCAATTAAACGAAGAGTCCTTTAGGATATTCATCAAAGGAAAAAATATGAAAACTAAATCCCATCCTAAAATTTTATATTTACCTACAAGAAATATTTTGATAGCTTTAGCTGTAGAGATATTACAAAGTTATAATAATTCTTAATTCCTAATTCTTAATTCTTAATTGGTAGAATACGCTCACCGACAAAAAAAAGGGACTAGAAAAAATCAAAATATAATTAACTGTGCGACGACAATCTTACAGAAAATATAAGTGATTATTCTAATCCCGTAAATTTATTTACACAAACTTAACTCTATTTACTCTTTATTAAAATGAAAAAAATAATTTCCATTCCGGTGATATTTGCATTCATTGTCTTGACCCTGCTTATGATCTCAATAAATTCATGCAGTGAAGATAATCCTATAGTACCTTCAGTTGATAGTACATATCATTATGATAGTGCAAGGTATGATTGGAAAATAGATACAATTAAGGGTTATTTTTCTCCTCAAAGGTTGAGTTGTGTAGATACGAATAATATTTATTTTTTGGACCTATATAGAGCATTAATCCATTATGATGGAGAAAAACTTAAAGCACAAACTCTCCCGTTCTCAGTTCTAGGTCTATCAATAAAAGCATATGAAGATAAAGTTTATATCGGAGGATCATACTTAAGTTCATCAAAATATGATCAGCCTGCCTTATTGATAAAGGAGGGGGATAATTTTCAGGAATTACAACTACCAGACTCAAATCAGAAATATGCAATTATTTCAATTGAAAGAATGTCAAACAATGTAATCTGGCTTGGAACTTGGAATGGTAAATTAATTAAATATGAATCAGGAAGCTTCCAGTATTTTCAGTTTGATTCTATATTTAACGTTGATGTATTTAAAGATAATAATAACAATGTCTTCACAATAAATAGAAAAGAATTATATGATTCCATTGGAACTAATGGAAGAAAATATCTTGAAATAAATAAATATGAAAACGGAACTTTCAGAAGATTGTATTATAAATATTTCGAGCAGATTGATAATTATACCCTGACCACAAGTATCATAAATGGACAAATTTATGCCAGAAATTCTTTTAACATTCTAAAATTTAACGGAAATGATTTTGTAAAAATAATTGATTTTCCCCCCATTGGTCCTTCATCGAAATTTTCAGGAAGTTCAGAATCCGATATTTCGATTGAAGGGATCATTCGCCCTTACCACGGAATTACAAATTTATTTCACTGGAATGGAATAAAATGGAGTAATGAGTTCGGGATTGATGCTATTAGCCCGAATGTTATCTCTGAAAAAATTAAAGATAAATATGTTTATGTCGGTACTTATGATCCTAATGAAACCTATTTAATTATAGGATCACCAAAATAACATTTTTAATAAATTTTAAATTAAACTATATGAAAACGCTTTTTGTAACAATCTTCTTTTTATTTTTAGAATCTTACTCAATTGCACAATGGGTCGAAACTTCAACACCAATCACAAATAAAATTACAGATATAAGTTTTATAAATACAAATACCGGATTTGCATCAACTTCACGGTCGGGTGATGCAAATAATTATATACTTAAAACTATTAACAAAGGTGCTAATTGGAGTGTCATTGATACGTTTGCCAATGCAGGAGTGAATAGCTCAATTGATTTTATCAATGAATCCACTGGATACTTCTCAACAAACGACAAAGTTTACAAAACGGTCAATGGAGGAACAGAAGAAATACCGGTAACTCGTTATCCAATTGTAAAAGTACAAAGAATTAATGCAAGCAATTGGGGAAACTATGTAGTTTATAGTTCAAACAATATTCAGAGTGATCCTGATATAGAGGGAAGCAAAACAAATTTAGCGTACTTAATTAATTATTCACAAGGTAATGGACAATTCAAAAAGGTCGCAGGAGTTAATGGTTACCTTGGATACTTCTGTCAGCCAAGTATATTTACCGGAACCGATTCAAGATTGATTAATAATTCTTTCAGTGGAAGTTTCGGAAGCAATCTCTCACTTCTGACATTATCACCTCAAAGTAGTTTATATAAAATTGACAAACAAAATTTTATCATTACCAACATCTCGGATGCTGATGCTTTCAATATTGATAATATTGATGGAGTAGTAAACTTAGACATAATCAAATACTAATTTAAGTTAGGACCTATTTTTGTACAAGATAAAATAAGCACTCAGCTTATCCCAACAAAACAAAAGAGGATTGATCAAATGACCAATCCTCTTTTTATTTTACACTTTGGAAAAAGTGAAAACTTATTTTTTCTTAGCGAGCTCTTCCTTCTTGCTTTCCTTTCCGTTAGCAGAAGGCTCGGGAGTATCGTCAATTCCCAACAGAGCTTTGACCTCAGCAAAAAGCTTCTTCAGAGCGGCTCTGTCTTCCTGTAAAAATTTCTTAACACCATCTCTGCCCTGCATCCTATTCTCACCGTAACTGAACCAGGCACCGGACTTCTTAATTATCTCCCTGTTCACCGCGAGATCCACAAGATCACCAAGTTTCGAAATTCCTTCGTTATACATTATATCAAACTCCACTTCCTTAAAAGGCGGAGCTACTTTATTCTTTACAATTTTTACTTTTGTCCTGTTGCCGATGACCTCAGTGCCGTCTTTTATTGCCGCGATCCTTCTGATATCCATCCTTACAGACGCGTAAAATTTAAGCGCTTTACCACCTGTGGTTGTTTCAGGACTTCCGAACATAACCCCTATCTTTTCACGGAGCTGGTTTGTAAATATGAGGACAACATTCGATTTAGCGACAGCCGCTGTCAGCTTTCTTAATGCCTGCGACATAAGACGCGCCTGCATTCCCATCACCGAATCACCCATCTCACCTTCAATTTCTGCACGTGGTGTTAGCGCTGCAACCGAGTCGATGACTATTACGTCGAGGGAATTACTTCTTACAAGTGTTTCACAGATCTCAAGCGCCTGCTCGCCGTATTCCGGCTGCGAGATGAGAAGATTGTTCACGTCAACGCCGAGCTTCTGTGCATAGCCCGTATCAAGCGCGTGCTCTGTATCAATGAACGCAGCTAGTCCGCCGGTTTTTTGTGCTTCAGCGATTATATGTAATGACAATGTTGTTTTTCCCGAGGATTCCGGTCCGTAAATTTCAATGATTCTTCCGCGGGGGACACCGCCTATGCCAAGCGCCGCGTCAAGCGATATTGAGCCTGTGGAGATTGATGCTAATTTTAAGATTGGCTTGTCACCTAATTTCATTATTGCACCTTTTCCATGATCCTTCTGTATCTGTTCAAGTGCGATATCAAGCGATTTAATCTTTAAGTCTCTGTCTTCTGCCATGTTTATAGTTTATTTAAGGTTTGTAAATGTGAAGCTTGTAAATATATTCAATTCACATGAAAATTTAAATGTAGTTTTCCTGTAACAATTTTTTTAATTTTTTTAATTTTTTTACCACGAAGACACGAAGAAGAGCAAAAGATTTTAAAGGTATCGCTAAGAGCAAAAGATTTTCTTAGAGTCTTTTTTGATTAGTTAAAGACTATTTAAGTGTTGATAAAAATGTTTTGGACATCACTGATGTTTTCAGAATATTTCGGAATATGAATTCTTACGATCAGGAGATATGTATCTGAATTCGGGACATCGTGAAAACAAAATGGGACATGAGTTCTTCAGAAAGAAAAAGTCTTGATTCCGCACGATTTTCGGAAGAATAAGTTGTAAATTAACTTATCATCACGCGAATGTATGATCACCTTTAAACCAAAGGCACAGCAAATTTAAAATAAAAGAGATGAATGAATGAAAAAATGAGTTGGATAATTTATGATGATCCATTTTTTTATAATTCAACTTTAAATTTCCTGCTTAACTTGTTATATTATCCAAACAAAAATTCCCAATGAAAATAATTTATACACTTACCTTAAGTGCTTTAGCGCTTTTATTAAATCTGAACTTTACCTATTCACAGGATACGGCGAAAATAATGAGTTATAATATTCTGAATTACAGCGGTCAGCCGGCAAAGGAACTTAACTTCCGGAAATCACTAAACTATGCAAAGCCTGACATTCTGTGTGTTCAGGAGATCATCTCCGAAAACGCGATGAACCGCTTGCTCACAGAAGTTTTAAACTACTACACTCCGAATGTTTATTCATCAGGAACATTTATTGATGGTCCTGATACCGACAATGCTATATTTTATAAAAATGCCGAGTTCACTTATCTCGGCAATCAGGTCATTACAACCGATCTTCGTGATATAAATATGTACACGCTTTATCACATGCAAAGCCGTGATACTATCAGGATTCTTTCGGTTCATCTGAAGGCGAGCCCTACGACTGCAGACCAGCAGCGGCGACTTGCCGAAGTCAACTTCATGCGTGCGGTTACAAATGCATTGCCGACGGGAAGTGAATTCATGGTGTTGGGTGATTTCAATATTTATAATGCAGACGAGCCGGCATATATAAGAATGCTGCAAGTTGAATCAGGTAATGAAGGACATTTTATTGATCCTTATGTTCTGCCGGGTGTGTGGAATCAGAGTTCATATTCGACTTATCATTCACAATCCACTCGAACGCGTTCCATCGGCGATGGCGGAGCGACGGGCGGTATGGATGACAGGTTTGATTTTATTTTGAATTCCAAAGGACTGACTGAAGAAGGAAAGGTAAAGTTTGTACCAAATTCCCTGAAGCCATTTGGCAACGACGGCAATCATTACAATGACAGCATCAATAAACGTCCTAATACATCTGTGCCTGACAGCATAGCGGACGCATTGTACTATGGATCGGATCATCTACCGGTTTATGCGATGTATAAGTTCGACAACAATCCCGTTTCTGTAACCGGCAATAATTCAGTCACGCCGCAAAGTTTTACACTTGAGCAAAATTATCCAAATCCATTTAACCCTGTAACAGTAATAAGATATGAATTACAGACATCAGCTTTTGTAAACATTACCATTTTTGATTCGAGGGGACGAACTCTTGAATCGATTGTCAACAGCAGACAGCAGGCGGGCACATATTCCTTTGAATGGGATGCATCGAATCTTCCGAGCGGTAATTATTATTACAGACTTACGGCAGGCGGTTATGTACAGACCAAATCCATGATGCTGGTGAAGTAACGACGATAAGTTGAAAGTTTGTAAAGTTTGTATGAGGGTACAGCAGTACTTAGTTATTATGCTTCATTTATTTCCTTCCATTGATTCATTGGAATCCTTCCTCCATTGAGGACTCCTTGTGGCGTCTTCAGTCTAACATTTACTGACATTTCTATTTAGTCATATACTGAAATTTTAACGAGTTATCTAATTTAATACGCTCTTTGCATTTCATTGTTGATATTTAATTTTAATATCTTTAGTTTTAAATAATTAATTTTGTTATTTATTCCCCAAGGAAGGATTTTTATGAGAAGAATATTTCTCTTCAACTTTTTTTTATTTATTCCTTTTTCTTTTCCTTTCAAGAAACATTTCCTAAATGTTAATTTATATTTTTGTCGAACTGATAAATATGAGTTAATTTTCAATCAAAACAAAATTAGCTTGACCCGACATTTGTCCTTAGACAAATTTTCCAAAAAGTCGGGTCCGTTTACGGAGAATACATCCAAGTAAGTAACCAGTTTATAAACAATGATTTATTTAAAAATCTTCGTTGATAAATCCTGTAATAATGCTTACGTTTCATTAAAAACTTTTTTCATTTATTAGAAAACGTCATGAAAAAACTTATCCTCCTC